>JBEARB010000150.1:0-15786 GCA_041163625.1 Pseudomonadota bacterium
CCGCAGACCGAGCCGGAAGCGATCCCGCGTCACCCGTCGCGGCAGCAAGACCTCGGCGCCGGCACCGATCTCCAGCCCCGGCGACCAGGAGTCGATCGACGCGGCGTCCGTGTCGATCGTCAGCGTACGCGACGCCAGCAGCAGCGCCGCGCGGGCGTCGAGCCGGAACCAATCGCGCTCGAGCAGCGTACGCGCCGCCGCCACGCCGAAGATGGTCGCCTCGGTCCAGCGGTCGGTGCCGTTGTAATCGTAGGCGTCTTCGGTGCGCAGCAGCAGCTCGCCGCGCCAATCCTCGCCGCCCAGCCCGAGCGTCAAGGCGAAGCCGGATTCGACGCCCTGCCCCGCGAGCCGTGCGCTGTCGTTGACGTGCCAGGTGGTGGTCGAGCCGACGCCGACGCCGAACTCCAGGGCGTGCAGCGCGGTCGGCGCCGCCAGTCCCGTGAGCAGCAGCACCGCTGCGAGGAGACGTGTCCTGTTCATCACGGCACCTCCTGGTCGAGCAGGCCGTGCATGGCGAAGCCCTCCAGCCAATGCACCGGCGCGGGGCTGCCGTCGTCGGCGGGCACGGTGCCAGCCGGCCAGACGGCGACCCATTGGCCGGAGAGGCTGCCGCCTGCGAGCGCGACGCCTGCGCTGCCGAAGGGCCGCAGCACCTGCGGAGCGCCCTTCAGTTCGAGGCTGGCTCCGGTCAGGTCTGCCAGCGCGATGCGCGAGAGCCGCCGGCTGCCGTCGTCGTACCAGCCGCCCTGCGAGGTGCCGCCGAGCACGTAGACCGCGTCCGGGCGAACGACGGCGGCGAGGATATTGCCGGTTCCCTGGAAGGGCGTGAGCTTGCCGGTCTCGAGGTCCGCCATCGTGATGGCGGCGGTGCCGGTGTGCAGGATGGCGAGGCGTTCGCCGGCCACGCGGACGTCGCTGATCGGCCATTCGGCCTGCCAGGTCGCGACGGCCTTGCCCTTCTTCTTGGCCAGGCTGTCGAGCGCGATGCGGGAGACGCGCCGCTCCGAGCCGCTGGGCGTAAACGCGATGGCCTCGTGGCTGCCGTCGGCGCGCGCGTAGGTGCGCCAGGTGCCGGCGGGCGCGTCGAGCGCGAAGGTCTGCGAGGCGCCGGTGCCCGGGTCGACCAACGAGATGCTCGCCGGCGCCGCGTTCAGTGTGACGGCCCGCAGCGACGCGCCCTCGCCGAAGAGCGTCAGCGCGAGCGGGCTGCCGCCGACGCCGATCTGGTCGAGGCTGACGGCGGGCGCGCCGGTGCCGAGCGTGACGCGCAGGTGCAGGACGTCCTTGCTGCCGTCGGCGACGACGTAGAGGTGTACGACGACGCCCTCCACGATGGCGACGACCTGACGCGGCCGCACCAACGCGTCGCTGCCGGGGGCGACCAGCGGCACGACCACGCTCTCGGCGCCGTCGGGGCCGACATCGACCAGCCCGATGACCGAGCGCGCCAGCACCCAGACCAGCCGGTGCGCGCTCGGATCGTCGCTCAGCGGCGCGCTGCAGCCGGCTTCGTAGGGCACGCGGCCGAGGCCGCCGACGGTAGCGCGCAGGACCTTGCCGGCGACGAAATCGACCACGCCGACCTCGGCGGTGTTGACCAACGAGGTCGCGGTCGAGGACTCGATGTGGAAGAGCAGCCCCGCTTGGCCGTCGTCGCAGCTGCGGATGGCCGAGAACGGCGCCGCAGTCTCGGCGACGGCCAGGGGCGCGGGCGCAGCGGCCACTCGCAGCGCCCGGCGCGTGGTCTTGCCCGGCTCGGCGAAGAGCAACAGCCGCGCGTCGCCGGCGGGCGTGGCGATGCTGCCGATCTTGTTGCCGGCGACGTCGAGGCGCTCGGGCGTCGGCGCGTCGGTACCGGTCGGCGCCGCGATGCGCCAGAGCGCTTCGCTCGGGCGATCGTCCAAGACCAGATCCGTGCCGATCGCGATCAGATCGGTCGGATTGCCGAGCTCGAGCGGCACGGAATCGAAGCAGCCCGCCAGCACGAGTCCGAGCAGCGCCGATGCGCGCGAGATCTTCGCCATCTCCACCTCCCGAGCACGCGGCGGTCGGCACCGCGTCGAAACCGCGGTGCGCGAGTGCGCGCCCCTCGTTTGCCCCATGGAGGCAGACTAGACATCGCCGTCGCCTGGTCAAGCACCGATTGCATTGCGCGCGTGCATGGTTGGGCCGGAGACGGATGCCTGACTGGATCCGCAGCGACGACGCCGAGATCGCGAGCTATACGCGCCTCGCGATGGGCCTCGGTGGCCGCGGGAGGCAGTGATGAAGGCCTGGCAAGTGACGCGATATGCCGGTGTGGACGCGCTCGAGTGGCGCGACGTCGACGAGCCGGTCCCCGGCCCCGGGCAAGTGCGCTTCCGGGTCGAGGCGAGCTCGGTCAACCCGATCGATTGGAAGATGGCCAAGGTCATGCTGCGCTGGCTGCGGCCGATGCGCTTCCCGTGGACGCCGACCTTCGACGGCGCCGGCGTGGTCGACGCCGTCGGGCCCGGCGTGAGCGGCTGGCAGGTCGGCGACCGCTTGGCCGTGCGGCTCGGCAGCCGCGCCGGCGGGACCTCGGCCGAGTTGTGCGTCGCCGACACCGAGAAATGCGCGCGTCTACCCGATGCCATCGACTTCGAGGCCGGCGCCGCGGTGCCGCTGGCGGGCATGACGGCGTGGCAAGGCCTGTTCGACGCCGGGGGCATGCCCCGCGACGGCACCGGCCTGCGCGTCCTCGTCGGCTTGGCGGCGAGCCGGCCCTTCCTGAAGCCGGGCGCGGTGTACCTGACGCCGTTCCCAAAGCCCGGCGACAACCTCACGCAGCTGGTCGAGCGGCTCGCCGATGGTCTTCAGCGGGCGGGCCGTGGGTAAGGTCGTGGTGACCGCTACCACTCCGTGACGACGACGCGCGCGGCGGGCTCGAGCGAGAGCCCTACGCGCCCGAGTGCCGCGCGGGTCTCGGCCACCATCGACTCGGAACCGCAGACCAACGCGGCGGCGTGCTCGGCGTCGAGCGGCAAACCGGCGACGGTGGCGAGGCGCCCATCGTCGATGGCAGCGGGGATGCGGCCGAAGAGCATGCCGTCCTGCTGCTCGCGCGAGAGCATCGGCAGATAGCGCAGTCGGCCTGTGCGCTGCAGCGCGCGGAACTCGTCGGCGAAGGCGAGGCGCGCCTCGCGCTGCACCGCGTGCACCAGCACGACGTGCTCGAAGCGCTCGGGCACGCCTTGCTGCAGAATCGCGCGCATCGGCGCGAGCCCGGTGCCAGCCGCGAGCAGCCAGAGCACCCGGCGCGCCGGCACGCCGGCGAGCGTGAGGCTGCCGGCCGCGCGGGCGCTGACGTGCAGGCTCGCGCCGATCGGCATCCGCGCCGGATCGGCGCCGTCCTCCGAGCCCGACGGCATCAGCAAGAGCTCGGCCGGTCGGCCCGGCGCCGAGGCCAGCGAGACGTAGCGCAGCGCGTCTTCGCCGGTGCCCGGGCGGCGGGTCCAGACCTTCACGTATTGGCCGGCGGCTGCGGCGTCGGGCGTGACGTCGAGGCGCACGTGGCGCAGCCCGCTCTCGCGGTCGAGCGCGTCGGCGTGGGCGATGCGGGCGTGTAGGCGAGGTTCGGTGGTCATCGGGCATCCGCGGCGCAGGGGCGCCTGGGCCGGCGGAGTCGAGCAAATCGGCGCGCGGCGTGCAAGCGGATGGCGCGGGAGTGGCGTGATTTCAGGGCTCCCCTCGGGCGGCGGCGTCACCGCGGACGCGGCGTTCGCGTTGCACCCCGCGGCGGCAGGCTCTACCGTCCGCGCGATGGACGCCGCCCCGCCGCCGACCTCCGCTCCCGCTGCCGACGCGACCGCGCGCCCGGACCGCCTGCTGCAAGGCGCGCTCGTGCTCGCGTCGCTGATGTTGGCGCTGCCGATGTTGCTGCCGCGCTGGCTGCCGCTGCTCGATCTGCCGCAGCACGTCGGTGCCGTCGCGATCCTCGCCGGCGGTCCCGAAGATTGGGCCTTCTCGCGCTACTACACCGTCGATTTGCTCGGCTCGCCCTACCTGCTGCCCTACCTGCTCGCGGCGGCCTTGGCCAAGCTCGTCGGCGCGAAGCTGGCGGTGCACGCGCTGTTCGCGCTGGCGGCCGGGCTGTGGCCCTTCGCCACCGCGACGGCGCTCGGCGGTTTCGGTCGGGATCGCCACGCGGCGCTGCTGCTCGCCCCACTCGCCTACGGCACCTTCGTCTTCATGGGCTTCCTGAACTTCGCCCTCTCGCTGCCGATCTTCCTGTTCTGGCTGGGTTGGTTCCGCGGGCGCGTCTCGGCGGCGCGGTGGCGCGCGCGCGACGGCTGGATCGGCGCAGCGCTCGGCATCGGGCTCTACTACGGCCACGTGATGAGCTTCGCGTTCGCGCTCGGCGCAGCCGGCCTGATCGTGCTGCTCACGCCCACGCTGCCGGGCCGGAGCGCGGTGTCGTCCCTGGGCGTCCGCGCGCTACGGGCCTTGCACCTCGCGCCCGGCGCGGCGCTGCTGACGGGGTGGGCGCTGTTCTCGGAGACCGCCGGCAAGGGCGAGCTCGGCCGGATGGTCGGTGGCGCGATGGCGCACGAACCGCCGCGCTGGGACGCGCCGCTCGACCGCGCCAAGCAGCTCTTCGACCACATGCTCGCGACCTACCACGACAAGAGCGACGAGTGGCTGCTCTACGCGTTGTGGGCGGGGCTGGCGGCATCCGCGCTGGCCCGACGGGCACCCGAGCGGAACGAGGGGGACGGACCGCGCGCGCTACCGCTGGCGCTGTGGTCCGCGGCCGTCGCATGTGCGCTCTTCCTGCCGGCGACCTACCGCGGCATCTGGCCAATCGCGGCGCGGATGGCGCCCTTCGTGTTGGCGCTGCTGGTGCTGCTGCCGGCAGGCCGGTTGCGCTGGCCGCGGGGGACGCTGGCGCTCGGACTCGGGCTCACGCTCGCGACGGCGTGGACGCACACCGCGCGGTTGCAGCGCTTCGAAGCGGAGGTCGGTCCGCTCGAGGCGGCGTTGGAGCCCCTGCCCCCCGGCTCCAAGCTGATGACGCTGGTCTTCGACAAATACTCGCGGGTCGTGACGTGGCCGGCCTTCCTGCACGTCTCGCAATACGCGCTGGCCACACGCGGTGGCGTGGCGGAATTCTCGTTCGTGAACTTCACCAAGAGCCCGATCCACTACGTCGAATCCGAGGCGCCGCCGCGCCTGCCGGCGCGCTTCGAGTGGACGCCCGAACGCTACGATCACCGCACCTGGGGCACCTACTACGACCACGTGCTGGTTCGCGGCCCCGCCGCACGCGCCGAAGCGCTGTTCCGGCGCGGCGGACCTGCGATGCGCGAGGTGGTGCGCGCTGGGCCGTGGACGCTCTTCGCCCGCGTCGACGACGCCGCGCCGCCCACCCGGCCCGCTGGCGACTGATCGCTCGGAGGTGACCGTGGACCTGCTCCGCTCTCTGTACACGCGCTGGCACACGCGCTGGCACACGCTGGCGAAGGCGGCGCCGCGACGGGCTTCTCGGCCGGCGTGGTCTGGCACGTCCGTGGTCTGACCGGGCCCCCGGCGACGGTGCAGGACGCCACCGGCGCCAAGGCCACGGCGTTGCCTGCGAGCACCGACGCCGCCGACGTCGCCGCCAAGCTCGCGGCCTGCACCGGCGCCTGCTGGACGGCGGGTGCCGCTGGCGAGTTCTACCTGCGCACCGACGCGGTCGGCACCTGGACGCTGGGCTTCTGAACGCTCGGGGTCCGAACGCGCGGCTCGTGCGCTAACCCCCGCCGCAGTTCGGGACGGGCACGCTCTTGCAGACGCCGTCGGAGCAGTAGTCCGAGGTGCACTTGTTGCCGTCGTCGCAATCCTTGGGGAAGCCGGCTTGGCAGGCGCCCGCCTTGCAGATCTGGCTGCCGAAGCAGCCGTCGCCGCAGGAAGCGCCGTCGGCGGCGGTGCTGGCCTTGCACGCGCCGGTCTTGGCGTCGCACGCATCGACCGAGCAGGGGTCGCCGTCGTCACAGACCGCGACGGGCATCCGCAGCTTGTAGACGCGGTGGCCGTCGAAGCTGCAGACGTACGCGTTGCCGGCGAAATCGGCCACGACGCCGAAGGGCTCGCTGAGCGTGCTGGCGTTGCCGTCGCCAAAGAGCGTCTTGATGGTGCCGTCGAGCGCCATCAGACGGACGCGCTTGTTGCCGCGGTCTGCGACCAGCACGTCGCCACCCGGCAGGGTCGAGACGTCGATCGGCTCGTCGAGCAACGCGACCTGAATCGGACCGTCGAGGTAGCCCTGCGCGCCGCCCGCAGCGGTCAGCACGTCGCCGGCGGCGGTCAGGAAGCGCACGCGGTGGTTGCCCGAGTCGGCGATGTACAAGCCACCGCCGGGGCCGACCGCGAGGCCGTAGGGCTGGTTGAACAGTGCCTGCGTACCCGGACCGTTCTTGTAGCCCTTCTGGCCGGCGACGCCCGCGACGGTGACGACTTGGCCGTCCCAGGTCACCAAGCGCACGGTCTGGTTGGTCAACTCGCTGACGTAGACGCCTGCGGCGTCGACCGCGATGCCGGTCGGCAGATCGAAGCGCGCGAGCGACTTGAAGCCGTCCTTGTAGCCGGCCTTGCCGTCGCCCGCGAAGGTGCTGACCACACCCTTGGGCGTGAGCATGCGCACACGATGGTTGTGCAAATCGGCGACGTAGAGGTTGCCGTCGGAGTCCTTGTCGACCGCGGCCGGCGACCAGAACTGCGCGCCCGCGGCGGGACCGTCCTGGAAGCCCGGCTTTCCGGTGCCGGCGAGGGTGCTCACCGTGCCGTCGGGCGCGATCTGGCGCAGCGTGTGCGAGCCGAGGTCCGCGACCACGATGGCGCCGTTGTTGCCGCGACCGAGCGCCCACGGCAGCTCGAACTGCGCGACCGCGGCCGCGCCGTCCTTGTAGCCCGCCTTGCCGGTACCGATGGTCAGCGTGAGCTCGGATTTGCCGCTCGGCTTGCAGGCACCCTTGCTGCAGACGTCGTCGGCGGTGCAGGCGTCGCCGTCGTCGCAGCCCTTGCCGTCGGCGTCCGAGTGCAGGCAGTCGCCGGTCTTGGGGTCGCAGGCGTCGTTGGTGCAGACCTTGCCGTCGTCGCAATCCTTGGCCTTGCCGGCCTTGCACACGCCGAGCGCGCAGGCGTCGCCCTCGGTGCACGGGTTGCCGTCGTTGCAGGCGGCCTTGTTGGTCGTCCAGCTGCATTGGCCGGTCTTGGAGTCGCAAGCGTCGTCGGTGCAGACCTTGCCGTCGTCGCAATCGACGCTGGTGCCGCCCACGCAGGCGCCGCCCGAGCAGCTGCCCGAGAGCGCGCAGGCGTCGGCGTCGGCGCAGGGCCCGGTGCGGTTGGTGTGCACGCAGGCGCCGTCCTTGCAGGCGTCGTCGGTGCAAGGCTTGGCGTCGTCGCACTCGCTGGCGAGCTTGCAGCCGCCACCGCAGCCCGGGATCGCGGCGTTCTTGCAGGCGCCGCTCTGCTTGTCGCAGCTGTCGGTGGTGCAGGCGTCGCCGTCGTCGCAGCTCTTCGCGGCGCCGGGCACGCAGGCGCCGGTCTTGCTGTCGCACGCGTCGCCGCTGGTGCAGGCGTCACCATCCGAGCAGCTGCCGGCCTTGGCGGTGTGCGAGCAGCCGGCCTTGGGATCGCAGGCGTCGACGGTGCAGCTCTTGCCGTCGTCGCACGGCAGCGCCGCGCCCTTGAGGCACACGCCGCCCTTGCAGGCGTCGCCCACGGTGCAGACCGAGCCGTCCGCGTCGCAGGCGCTGCCCTCGAAGGGCTTGCCGTCGTGGCTGCAGTTGCCGGTCTTGGCGTCGCAGGCGTCCTTGGAGCACGGCGAGCCGTCGTCGCAGCTCTTGGCCGCGCCGAGCGTGCAGGCCTTGTCCTTGCAGACGTCGGTGGGCGTGCAGGCCGAGCCGTCCGCGTCGCAGGGGGCGGCGTTGGCGACGTGCGTGCATCCGGCGACGGGGTGGCAGCCGTCGTCGGTGCAGGGGTTGCCGTCGTCGCAATCCTTGGCCTTGCCGGGCGCGCACGCGCCGGCGCTGCAGGCGTCGCCGACGGTGCATGCCGAGCCGTCGTCGCAGGTGCCGGCGTTCGCGGTCGTCTTGCAGGTGCCCGAATCGCAGACCTCGGCCGTGCAGACGTTGTCGTCCTTGCAGTCCGCGTCGGCCGAGCAGGGCTTGCTGCAGCCCGCGAGCTTGTCGTGCACGCATTTTCCGGTCGCCGACGCGCAGCTGTCGACGGTGCATTTGTCGCCGTCGTCGCAGCCCTTGAGCGCGCCGGGCTTGCAGGCGCCGGCGGTGCAGCCGTCGCCGACCGTGCACAAATCGCCGTCCTCGCAGCTCTGCGCGTTCGGCGTCTTGGTGCAGCCGTCGATCGGGTGGCAGCTGTCGGTGGTGCAGGGGTTGCCGTCGTCACACGGCAGCGCGCTGCCGGGGGTGCACTTTCCGGCCTTGCAGACGTCCGCGACCGTGCAGACCGAGCCGTCCGCGTCGCAGATCAGGTCCTCGGCGGCGGCCGCGTCGGCTTGGCATTGCCCGGTGTTGGTGTCGCAGCTGTCGATGGTACAGGGGTTGCCGTCGAAGCAGACCTTGGCCGCGCCCGGCTTGCACAGGCCGGCCTCGCAGCCGTCGAAGACCGTGCAGCCGTTGCCGTCCGCGTCGCAGGCGGCGGTGTTCGGCGTGTGCACGCAGCCGACCTTGTCCTTGCAGGCGTCGTCGGTGCAGACGTTGCCGTCGTCGCAGTCGGCGGCCGCGCCGGGTGCGCAGGCCCCGGCCTTGCAGGCGTCGCCGACGGTGCAGACGTCGCCGTCGTCGCAGGTCTTGCCGTCCGCGGCGGGGGTGCCGACGCAAGCGCCGGTGGCAGGGTCGCAGGCTTGGGTCTTGCAGCCGTCGCCGTCCGTGCAGACGACGGCCGAACCGGCGGCGATGACGCAGGTGCCGACGCCGTCCTTCATCTCGCAGACCGGCTTGCCCTTGCACAGATCGACCTTGCCGGCCGGCGCGCACTCGGCGTCGGTGGTGCAGCCGCAGGCCGCGGCGTCGGCGTTGCAGCTGCCGGCGAGGCAGCTCTCGCCCTTGGTGCAGGCGAGGCCGTCGTCGCAGGCGGTGCCGTCGGGTTGCGGCAGGTGCTGGCAGCCCTTCTGGCTGTCGCAGGTGTCGATGGTGCAGACGTCGCCGTCGTCGCAATCGGGCTTGCCGGGGCCGACGCAGCCGCCGGCGGTGCAGGCGTCGCCCAGGGTGCAGGCCGAGCCGTCGTCGCAGGGCGTCTTGGCCGAGGGCGGCAGGTGCGTGCAGCCGCTGACGGGCGCGCAGCCGTCGACCGTGCAGGGGTTGCCGTCGTCACAGCCGATCGCCGCGCCGACGCAGGCGCCGTCTTTGCAGGTGTCGCCGCTGGTGCAGGCGTTGCCGTCCGAGCACGGTACTGCCGCGAGCTGCACGTGGTTGCACGTGCCGCTGTCCGGATCGCAGCTGTCCTGTGTGCAGACGTTGAAATCGTCGCAGTTGCGCGGCTCGCCGGGCTTGCAGGCGCCGCCGTGACAGGTGTCGTTGACGGTGCAGGCGTTGCCGTCGTCGCAGGGCTTGCCGGTCGCGCAGCCGCCGGCGATGTCGGGCCCGGCGTCGCCCGGGGCCACCGTGTCGGCGGCGTCGGTGCCCACGTCGCCCGCCGCGGCGTCCCCCGTGCCGGTGTCGACGAGGCCGTTGCCGTCCGCGCCGTTGCCGCCGTTCGCGCCGCCGGGACCGACGACGAGATCGTCGACGTCTCCGCATCCGGCCGCCATGGCGGTCAGCAGAAAGATGGCCAGGGGGCTGCCCGGCCCGCGGAATCGGGGGCATGCGCGCATCGGAACCTCGGAGTCACGGCGATCGGCCGTGGGGGGGGTGGCGCTCGGAACGCTCTCCGCGCACGATACTCCCAGCAGCCGTGTGAAGCCACTGGCAGCCGCCGGGGGCGACGGACGCGTGGAGCGAGCCATGCAGACCCTGGTGATGATCATGGCCGGCGGAAAGGGGCAGCGGCTCGCGCCGCTGACGACGCACCGCGCCAAGCCGTCGGTGCCGTTCGGTGGCCGCTACCGGATCATCGATTTCGCGCTCTCGAACTTCGTGAACTCGGGCTACCGGCACGTCTACGTGCTGACGCAGTACATGGCCTCGAGCCTGATCCACCACCTCGCCCGCAACTGGCACCTGCAGGCGTTCGGCATGTTCATCGAGGCGGTGCCGGCGCAGATGCGCCTGGGCGAGCGCTGGTTCATGGGCACCGCCGACGCGGTCTGGCAGAACATGAACCTGGTCCGCGACGCCCACTGCAAGCACGTCGCGGTCTTCGGCGGCGACCACATCTACCGCTTCGACGCCAAACAGATGGAGCGCCACCATATCGCCAAGGACGCCGAGCTCACCATCGCCGCGTACCCGGTGCCGAGCGCCGAGGCCAGCCGCTTCGGCGTCATCGAGGTCGACGCCAGCGGCCGGATCGTCGGCTTCCAGGAAAAGCCGAAGAACCCGCGCGAGATCCCCGGCCGTCCGGGCTGGTCGCTGGTCAGCATGGGCAACTACTTCTTCCGCACCGAGGTGCTCGAAGAGGTGCTGCGCGAAGACGCCGAAGATCCGGACTCCGCGCACGACTTCGGCAAGAACGTGATCCCCGGCATGGTGCAGGCCGGCCGTGCGGTCTACGTCTACGATTTCGGTGAGAACCGCATCCCTGGCGAGGCGGTCGGCAACCAGCCCTATTGGCGCGACGTCGGCACGATCGACTCCTATTTCGACGCCAACATGGACCTGCGCTCGGCCCTGCCGGAGTTCAACCTCTACAGCCGGCAGTGGCCGATTCGCTCGGCGCAGCGCAACTACCCGCCGGCCAAATTCGTCCGCGACGGCGGCTGGGGGCGCAGCGGTGAGCTCGTCGACTCGCTGATCTGCGAAGGCACCATCGTCTGCTCGGCCAGCTTGTTCAACGTGATGGCCGGCTACGACTGCATGTTCGAGCGCAACAGCCAGGTCGACGAATCGGTCATCCTCTCGGGCTGCACCATCGGCGAGGGCTCGCGCCTGCGCCGGGTGCTGATGGACAAGAACTGCCGCATCGCGCCCGGTGTCACCATCGGCTACGACGAAGAGGCCGACCGCGCCCGCTTCCCGTTCGTCTCGGCCGGCGGCATCGTCGTGCTGCCGAAGGGGACGGTGGTGCCGCGCACCGGGCCGGTCGAGTTGGCGTGGGACTTGGTGCCCTTGCTCGACAACGACCCGGCGACGGCCGAGATCGTCGCCGCCAGCCGCGACAAGACCTGGCGGGTCGGCGCGCGCTCGCGCCACAGCCACGACTCCACCGTTCAGGGCTGAATCCCCACCGGAGAGACATGAATCCGCACGATCCCGCGGCGCCGCTCTGCGGCGTCGCCGGCTTGGCGACGTGGCTGCCCGAACCGCGGCAGACCGCCGCCGAGATTGCCGCCGCCACCGGCCTACCCGAGCCCGTGATCGCCGAGAAATTCGGCATCGTGCGCAAGCCGGTGCCCGGACCCGACGACCACCCCTGCGCGATGGGCGCCCGCGCCGCCGAGCGCGCGTTGGCCCGCGCCGGCGTCCTGCCCGAGCAGGTCGACGTGCTGCTCTCGATCTCCGAGGAGTACAAAGAGCGTCCGCTGATGGTCTCGGGCATCAAGCTGCAGCAGCTCGTCGGCTGCCGGAACGCCTGGGCGCTCGACCTCGCGCAGCGCTGCTGCACGACCATCGCGGGCCTCGCGGTCGCGCGCGGGCTGTTCGCCTCGGATCCGCGCATCCAGACGATCCTGCTCGCCGGTGGCTACCGCAACGGCGACCTCATCGACTACGCCGACCGCGACGTCAGCTTCATGTGGTCGCTGGCCGCCGGCGGTGGCGCCATCGTGCTGCGCCGCCACGATCCGGCGCAGGGGCCGCTGCGCAACGCCGTGCTCGGCACCGCCCTGCGCAGCGACGGCGACTTCGCCGACGACGTCTACGTCCCGGCCGGCGGCACCGTCGAGCCTGCCGACGCGGCCGCGCGCGACGCCGGCCGCACGATGCTGCGCGTCCGCGACGCCGCCGCGATGAAGGGCCGCCTCGCCGAGCGCAGCGGCGCCAACTTCCGCGGCGCCATCGACGACGCGCTGGCCGTCACCGGCCACGACCGCGCCGATATCGACTACCTCGCGCTGCTGCACATGAAGCGGTCGGCGCACATGGGCACGTTGGCGGACCTCGGCCTGCAGCCCGAGCAGTCGACCTACCTCGAGGACTACGGGCACGTCGGCCAGTTCGATCCGATCTTGAGCCTGGAGCTGGCCGACGCCGCGGGCCGCCTGAAAGACGGCGACCTCTGCGTGCTGGCCTCGGCCGGCGTCAGCTACGCCTGGGGTGCCGCGACCATCCGCTGGGGCGTGTAGCCCGGCCTCAATCGCAGCGGCAGTACAGGCCCGGCTTGTGCGGTCCGGCGCCGCAGCGACCGGGGCGCTGGGTGTTGCCGCAGACGCAAGGCTGGTTGGGCGCCTCGCAGCCGTCGAAACCGGGCCGCGGGGCGATGGCGCCGGGCGGGAGCGGCTTGCCGAGCGGCCCCAAGGTGCCGGGACGCGCGGCCGGCGGGAGGTTGCCCCCGGGCTGCTGCACAACGACGCCCGGACCGGTCGGCTGCGGCGCCGGGGCCGGAGCGACCAGGGTCCGCTCGCACTCGCAGACGCTCATCTTGCCGGATTGCGTGGTCCACCATTGCCCGTTCCAGCGCGATTGCGCGGCGGCGCATACGCCGGGGCACGTCTGGCTCGCGTTCTGCTGATTCCAGAGCGGGCCGGCTTCGCGAACGAACTTCTGCACCGCCGGTGCCGCCGGAGCGGGCGGCGCCGGGATGACGCGCGGCGTCGGACGCGGCGCGATGGCCTGGCATTGGCAGCTCGTCTGGCGGCGGCCGGGGCCGGTCCAATGGTGGCCGGTGTAGGGACCGAAGCCGGCAGCGACGCAGGCCCGCGCGCAGCGCCGCTGGATCTTCTTGGCCTTGCGCACCCGCGGAATCACCACGGTGCGCGGCATCGGAATGCCCGCGCCGGGAGGCGCCGGCGGCGGCGTGATCTGGGCCGGCAGTGCGGGCGGCGGGCCGGGCATCACCGGCATCGGCGGCGCGATCGGCTCGCAGCCGCAGACGCTCATCTTGTGCGGCTTGACGGTCCGCCACTGGCCGTTCCAGCGCTCGCCGGGGCCGCAGACTTTCGGGCATGTGCGACCCGCGTCGCGCAGGCTCCAGATCGGACCGGCCTTGCGGTCGAGCGCCGACGCGGGAGCTGCGACCAGCAAGGCGCCGAGCAGGGCGAATACGGCCGTCGCAAGGGACGGGAGAGGGCGAGTCGATCGGCGCATGGCGGACTCCTATCGTCGAGGCTCCGTGGGTGCGAGCGGGTTCCTCTGGCAGACGGACCAGCCCGCCGAACGATTCGATTCGATGGCCGCGCGGCGTGCGCGTCTCGTGTTCTGATCGCGTCTCTAATCGCCGCCGGTCGCCGCGTCTTCGTCGGTGGCACCGGCCGGGCGCGCGCCCGCGGGCTGCTCGTCGCTCGGGGGCGGGCCCGCGTCGAGCCAACGCCGATCGATCTCACGCCAATACGACGCCGCGCCTTCGCACATCGGCTTGGAGGGATCTTTGCGCCATTTGTCGAAGAGCTTGCGGATCTCGATATCCGAGGTGTAGCGGTCCTGCTCGCCCTTCTTCTGACGGAAGCGGACCAGCGGCCGGCCCGAGCGTGGCGTGCACAGGAACGGGCGCGTGCCCGCCCGACCACGCCGGATGTCGACGCATCGCACCGGACCGTTGGCGCAGGTGCCGTAGCGCAGCAGATGACCGTCTTGGGTGTAGTACACACCGCAGACCAGAACCTTGCGGTCGCCGCCCTGCTCGAGTTCGAGATCGCCGTGCAGGTTGCAGCGGGCGCGCACGCCCGCCTCGCGCCACGGAGCGTTGCTGCCGTCCCAGAGCGCGACGGCCGGCAAGGCCGCGAATCCGGGACCGGTCGGGACTGCGCGGGCAGCTGCGGCGGGCTCGGCGGCGGCGGGCACGTCGGCCGCCGGCTCAGCCTCCGCAGGCGCGGCAGCGGCGGCGGCGGCCTCGACGGGCGCGCGCTCGGCGGAGCTGTCGCCGATGGGATCCTCGTCGGCCAAGTCGTCGGTGGGCTCGGTCGCGCCGGCAGCGTCCACGGCATCGGGGGCGGCGACGGCCGTATCGACGGGCGCGGCGGGCTCGCTCGGCGTCACCGCGACCGGCAGCTCCACGTCACCGCTTGCCGCGATCCCGTCCCGTCCGGCGCGCTGCTCGCCGACCAAGAAGCCGAGGCCGAAACCGAGCACGACGCCGGCGACGAAGACCCAGGTCGAGACGCTGCCCGGCAGGCCGAAGCTCGATGCGTCCCGAATCGACGGAGACGCCCGCGTCTCCTGCTGCGCTGCGAGGGCGGCGCGCAGATCGGTCGGCTCGGCGACGGCGCCGGCGGGCGTCAGGCTGCGTTCGAGCCACTCGTCGGCGACGACCTCGGGCGCGGGGGCCGGCGAGCTGCGAGTCGGTGCCTCGGAGGGCGGTGGCGTGACGGGGCGCGCGATCGGCGTCGGCTTGGTCGGCTCGCGGATCGTCGGGACCGACGCGGCGGCCTCGCGCCGCGTCGGCGCGATCGCGCGCCGTGCGTCGGGCTGCGCCTCGATCGTCGGCACGGCCAGCGGCGTGACGCGCGGGTGCGCGTCGACGGGGGGCTCGGGATGTGCCGCGATGGCGGCAGCGGCCGGGCCAGCGATGGTGCGGCCCCCGAGCTCGGGCGCGGCCGCCGCCGAGCGGCGCGTGGTCGGCCGCCGCGGATCGCGCCCGAAGATGCCGGTCCCCGGGAGCTCGGTGGCCAGTGCGGCGACGGCGGCGTCTGCCTTCTCTGCGGCGTCGCGGAAGGTCTGCTGCACGTGGGGCGGCACGAAGCCGTCGAGCATCGACGCGGCCGCCTCGAGCTCTGCGGCCGACATCCGCTCGAGGTTCGGCGTCGCGGCGACGAGCCGGTCGCCGCGCCACGTCACGGTCACCCCACCGTCACGGTCGACGTCGACGATCTCGACCGGCGGCAGCGCGATGCCGAACGGCTCGAGCACCGCCCGCAGCTCGCCGAGTTCACGGGCGCTCCACGCCTGGGTCGAAGGCATCCGTGCGAGCCGTCGAAGCGCCGAGGCGAGCTCCTCGACCGAGCGCAGCGGCGGCGCCTCGGAGACGATGCGCTGCAGCAGATCGCCGGGCGGCATCGCACGACGCATCGGCGGCCACACCCCCCGGCCCGACCACGCCCAGAGCACCAGCGGCAGCAGCCCCTCGCCACGCGGCCGACGCGCGTCGGCGACGTAGACCGAGAGCCCGGCGCGGGCCGCCTCGACGGTGAAACCCTCGGGTAGGCCGTGGCAGCGGAGCAGCAGCACGTCCGAGCGGCTGCGGCGCACCGCCTCGGCGAGCGGGTGCTCCAGCCCGAGCAGACGCCACGCACGATCGGGGATCGGCTGCAGGGGCGAACGCGGGCGCGGCTCCATCCCCCACGCCAGCAGCGCCGAGAGATCGTGCGCCGTCACTTCGGCCAGCGCCGGCAGGGGCGTGCGTCGGTCCAGCAGGTGAACCTCGACCGAGGGCTCCGACTCGGAGCGCCACGCCAACAGCCAATGGCGACCCACGGCGTCGACCACCTCGATTGGTTCGGCACGCGCCTTCTCGAGGAAGACGTCGGCGAGCGCCTCGAGGCCGGCCGGGACTTCGGGCGTTTGCGTGCTCATCGGC
>JBEARB010000151.1:0-9689 GCA_041163625.1 Pseudomonadota bacterium
AACGCGTCGCACAAAACGACCGCGGCCCCGCGCCGGGAGGTCCGGAGCGGGGCCGCAGGTTCCGATTCGGAACGGGGCGAGGGCTACTTGGCGCCCTCGTCACCCGCAGGAGCGGCGTCCCCGGCCGGAGCGGCACCGGCCGGCGCCGCGGCGCCACCAGCAGCCTTGGCCTGCTCGACGCGCGTCGCGAGGTGGTTCAGCAGGATGTCGAACTCCCAATCCCAGGTCTGGTTGTTCGGGATCTGCACCTGCTCCTGCTGCAGCTTGTAGAGCATCGGGATATGGCGCGTTTCGGCAGCGGAGCGGAAGCCGGCCCACATCACCTGACGCAGCGTGCTGTCGCTCGGCGACGAGGCGGCGTAGCCCTGGACCAGCGCGGGGATGGTGTCGACGCCCTTGGCGAGCAGGTGCACCAGGCCGATCGCAGCCTTCTCCTTGGCGATGTTGTCGCCGGTCTTGAGGAAGCCGGCGTAGCAGGCGCCGAGCGCCATCAGCTTGGCGTTGTCGTCCGGCGCGGCATCCATCTGCTGCTTGCAGGTCTCGACGACCTTCACGCGGCCGACGATGACCGGATCGGCCAGCGCCGTCTGCGTGCCCTCGCTCTTGTCGGCGACGATGACGCGGTTCCAATCGTCCATGTGCTGCGGCTCGAGCGCGTAGGACATCGGGGTCATGAAGTCGGCGCGCTCCTGCGGCGAGATGGTCTCGAACGCCTTGAGCATCGCCGGCCACGCCTTCGAGGTGCCCGAGATCGAGAGGCCGATGAAGGGCATGGTGCGCTGCTCGACCGTCGGGCCTTGGGTCGCGGCGAGCGTGCCGATCGCCTCGGCGACTTCACCCGCACCTTCACCCATCGAGGCGACGGACCACATGGTCAGCTGCAGGCGGCTGGTGATGTAGGCGCCCCATGGGAAGCCGCGCTTGACGATGCCGAAGGTCTTGGGCGTGCCCTCTTCGGAGGCGTCGATCGCCTTGGCGGCGCGGGTGATGAGGGCGTTGGCCGAGCTCGGGTCGTGCAGGTCCTGCAAGATCTGAGCGAGCTTCGGGCCTTCCTTCCACTCCCAGTCGAAGAGACCGACGTCCTTGGCCCACTTCTGGAAGTCGGCGTCCTTCTGCTCGAACATGCCGAGGATCTTCGGGAGCACCTTCTCCTTCGGGATGACGGCCAAGGCGAGGCGGGCGGCGCCGTAGACTTCGGCGTTGGCGGCGTCCTTGAGGAACAAGCCGTGGATGTAGGCGCTGAACGCGGCGTCGCTGTTCGCGCGCATCGAGGTCAGGTACTTCAGCGCGCGGATGTTCACCAGCACCGACTGTTGCGACGGATCGGTGTCGGCCAGCTCGATCAGCAGATCGGTGTAGGGCGCGCGCGACTTGTCGTCCTGCAGCGAGAGCCAGAGCGACTCGAGCAGGGTGGCCTTCATCTCGCCGTCCTTGACGCGGCGGAGCGCGGCGCCGAGCGCGTCGGTCACCGCCTTGTTCGGGAACCACTCCTTGCCGGCCTCGTGCGCCTCGACGCGCCACTGACGGACGATGTTGGCCGCGACCGGCGCCGAATCGTCGAAACCGAGCGCCTTGGCGAGCAGCACCTGCGAGCGCTCGCGGAGCTTGTCCGAAGCCTTGCCCACGCTGTCGAGCGCCTCGACCACGGGGGCGCGGAACTTCATGTCCTCGTCGACGATCTTGGTGAAGCGCGCGAAGACCTTGTCGTCGTCGCATTTGAGCTGATCCTGCGTCGACATGCGCTTGATCTCTTCGATCGCGTTCTTGCGCTCGGAGGGATCTTCGCTTCGCTCGAGCACGAGCGAGTAGTAGCGGCAGGACTTCTCACCACGTTGACACCCGCCGGCGAGCGTCGCGAGGGCGGCGACCAGGGCCACCGTCCAGAGGGTCGGGCGGTGGAAGGAGGTGGAGCTACGCGTCATCGGGTCTCCGGCACGGTCCGGGCGGCCGCCCGGCACGGGAATCGTCGGCGTGTGAGGCTGGCGGCGATCGGCCGCAACGCCGTCACAATGGGCGAGGAGTATTGCGCGGGGTCGAAACGAGGTCAATGCAGCGACCCCGTTGCGTTGACACTCCTTGCACAGACCGGGCACCGTTTCCGCATGAAGGTGCTGCGTGCTCGCCTCTGGCCCCGAATCCGCCACGGTTCGCTCTCGATCTTGACGCTGCTCGTGCTGTCCACGGTCGCGATCGCCGACGACGCCGGTCCTCGTGCGCATCCGGCCGAAGCAGGCCTCTCGCTCTTTATGGCACCGCTCGAGTACCGGCAGGTCGTGCGCAACGAGGACGGTGGCTACGACATCTGGATGCACGGCGGCGCGAAGTGGGGGAAGGTCCGCGGTCGCCTGGAGGCTGCGAGCAAGGTCGGCTTCGAGATGCCCGGCGGCTGGCGGATCCAGAAGGCGGTCTGGCTCGACGCGGACCGGTCGTTCTGGCTCGATCTGAGCGGCCCGGGAGAGCTCCGCGTGCGCGCCACGCGGGACGGCGAGGGAGCGCTCTTCGAGCTTCGTGATGCGGGACTGAAAGAGGACGCACCGCCCTGGGCTCCGCCCTTCACACCGCTACCGCTGAATCTCGTACACGGCCCGATCCGCTGACGCCCGATCGCCCCCCTCACGGCGCGTCGCAGACCTCGGCCCAAATCGACAGTTCCGCCCGCGGTAGGCCCGCGATCTCGGGCCCGAAGAGCAGGTTGCGGGCGGCGGCTGGCTGCCAGACCACCGCGCCGAGTCCGCTGAACGGTAGGGTCACCGGGGCAGCGTTCTGCAGCTGCAGCACACCGCCGACCTGGGCCGCGCGACGGACCTGAGCCGAACCGCCGTCCGGCGGCAGCACCACGACCAACGCCTCGCTGCCGCCCGAGCCCTCGATGAGCACGACGCGTCCGCTTCCGATCGACGGATCTGCAGCCTCCTTGGTCCAGCCCGCCCCCTTGCTCCAGCGCCAGAACGTCAGCGCGCCCATCGGGCTCACGTAGCGCACCGCGTCGCCCGCTGGCGCCTGCCAGAGCACGCCGCTCGCGGTCCAACCGAGCGCGCTCGGCAGGCCACTCTCGAGCAGCGTGGCGGTGAGCTTGCTCGGCTCGACCCGCCATAGCTCGAGTTTGGCGTCCGAGCCGTCGTCGAGGCCGGCGGCGCCGAGCCCGAGCACGTGGACCGGCGCGCCGGCCGTGGCGGCGATCGACGTGAGCGCGCCGATGCGAACCGCGGGCAGCTTCGCGGCGGCGCCGGCGTCGAGCGCCTGCGGAGAACCCCCGCTGCTCGGCAGGACGAAGGCGCCGATATCGGGCTTGGCGCCGGGCGTGAGCGTCGGCCAACTCTTTCCGAGCAGCCGCCCACCCCAACCGATCCCTCGGTCACCGACCGGATCGTAGACCATCAACGGAGCGAGCCGAGCCGGAACCGTCGCCGGCCAAGCCTGGGACTCCCAGCCCTTGCTTCCGTAGCGCCAGATCGGTGCGGCGACCACGGCACCGTCACGCAGTTCGTGGCCGCCGGCGACGACCAGCCGCGACGAGCTGGCGAACGCGGCGACGCCGAGCGCCGGTGCGGGGGCCGTCATCACCTCGGTCCAGGTCCCGGTTTGCGAGCGGAACAGGCTCGCGGCGATGCCCGTGGCGACCCGCCCGAAGAGCACGCTGATCACGCCCGCGCCGTGCCGCCCGACCAGCGGTGCCACCCGTTGGGGGCTCGGATCCACGCTCGGTGCCGACCACGTGGCCGAGGCGACGTCGTAGCGGCGCAGACCGGCCGCGGCAGCGTCGGCGGAGGCGCTCACCGCCGCGCCGAGCAGCCAATGCTCGCCGGTCGCGACGTCGCACAGCAGGGTACCGCCGTGCACCTCGCCGCCGGCCATGGGCACGGTGCGATCGATCCACTCCGCGGCCGAGGGCGCGAGCGACCACAGGCGCCACGCTCCGGTCGCGTCCTGCCCGCGCATCCACAGCGTCCCGTTCGCCGCGAGGCAGCCGGTCGCTCGACCGACGACCTGTGTGCTCGGTTGCGGCACCGCGCTCTGTGCTGCCCAGATCTTGTTCGAGGCGTCGAAGCGCTGCACGGATACGCCCCCCGCGTCGGCCCCGCCGAGCAACCAGAGCATCCCGGCCTTGCCGTCGACCAGGGCGACCGCGCCGACGCGATGTTCCGGCGCGAGCGCCATCGGCAGGCTGCTGATCGCGCCCGTCTGAGGATCGATCTGCAGAGGCTGGTTTGCGGGCGCACCGCTGCTCGAGACCCCACCGAGCAGCCAGAGCACCGCCTGCTTGCCGACCCAGCCAGCCGGCAGGAAGGCCAATGCCGCCGACGAGCGCGCCAGCGCCCCCTCCCGCGCCACCAGCTTCGCTTGCCCGGTGAGCGGGTCGAGGTGCCAGAGGTCGTCGATGTTCTGAGTGGCGCCGTCGGCTCCGCGGACCAAGCCGGCCGCGAGCCACATCCCGGTTGCGTCGGCCGTGAGCGCGGCGTTGCGGCGCGGCTGCGGCCACCCGGCGCTGCTCGACGTCGGCGACGCGGCGAAGGTCTTGGCGAGCCCCTCGTCGGTGCTCCCGTCGCAGTCGTTGTCCTTGCCGTCGCAGGTGGCCTCGTCGGGGCTCTGCCAGCCGGCCACGCCGGGCCACGCGCAGCCCCAAGCGCCGGCGGTGCAGACGGGCTCGCCGGTGCCGCCGATGCAGACGCCGACGGGCGCGCAGACCGGAGCGCCGGCGGAATCGGCGTCTTCGTCGGTCAGGCCGTCGCAGTCGTCGTCGAGGTTGTTGCACTGCTCGGCGGCGGCCTGCGCGGCCGATCCGTTGGCGAGTGTCGAGCACGTGGTCTGCCCGTCCGCGGCGCACTCGACGACGCCGGCACCGCACGCCCCGACGCCCGCACAGGCGGCACCGAGCGCGGCCCCCTGCCACGACAGGCCGTCGTCGGTCGCGCCGTCGCAGTCGTCGTCCAGGCCGTTGCAGAGCTCCTGCACCGGCGTCGCGCCGGGCGCGTCGGGCATCGAGGAGCAGGTGGCCTTGCCGAGGACGCTGCAGACGACCTTGCCCGCGCCGCAGGTGCCGGTGCCGACGCAATCGGCGCCGATCGCGGCGCCCTGCCAGGCGAAGCCTTCGTCGGTGCTGCCGTTGCAGTTGTCGTCCAGACCGTTGCAGACCTCGGCCACCGATGCGTCGTCGGGCCCGCCCGGGTCGGTCGAGCAGATGGCGACGCCGGCGCCGCCGCAGACGACCTTGCCCGCACCGCACGCGCCGATGCCAGGGCAATCCCCGCCGAGCGCGACGCCGGCGAGGCTGTGCCCCTCGTCGGTGACACCGTCGCAGTCGTCGTCCAAGTCGTTGCAGACCTCGTCCTGCGCGTGGCTCTCGGGGCCACCGGGGTCGGTCGAGCAGAGCGCCGCGCCCGCGGGGCCACAGACCACCACGCCGACGCCGCATTCGCCGGTGCCGAGGCACGGCGCGCCCACGGCGAGGCCACCGAGCAGGAAGTCCTCGTCGGTGTGGCCGTCACAATCGTCGTCGATGCCGTTGCATTGCTCGACGCCCGCACCCGAGGCGCTGCCGTCGGGGTTGGTCGAGCAGACCGCCCTGCCCTCGCGGCACTCGACCACGCCGTCGCCGCACACGCCCTCGCCGTCGCACGCGGCGCCGACCTGCGCGCCCTGCCAGACGTAGCCCTCGTCGGTGCTGCCGTCGCAGTCGTCGTCCAGCCCGTCGCAACGCTCGACGAGCGCGTATCCCGGCACCGCCGCGTAATCGCAGGTGACCAAGCCCTGACCGACCTCGCAGGTGGCGGTGATCTTGTCGATCGCGTCGGCGCAGACGCCCTTGTGGCTGCACGCGAAGGCGACCAAGCGGCGGCTGTCGGTGTTGGCGACGTCGTCGGCTTCGTCGAGTTCGTCCGGCAGGCAGTCGAGGTCGGCGTCGGCGCCCGCGGATTCGAGGAGATCGGGCTTACCGTCGCCGTCGCTGTCGAGCGGATGCGACGGATCCTCACCGAGTTCGACCCCGTCGGCCTTGCCGTCGCCGTCGCTGTCGACGCGGGTCGGGTGGCTGCCGAGCGCGTGCTCGAGGGCGTTGTTCAGGCCGTCGCCGTCGTCGTCACCGTCCGGGTCGAGGCAGAGGTTGGCGTAGCACAGCCCCGACGCGCATTCGGCGCTCGCGCCGCAATCGGCCCCGTCGGCAGCGAGTGTGCTGCAGCCGGCGAGGGCCCAGGCGAACGCGACGCCCAGCCGCCACGCGCGGCCACGACCGAGCCGGCCCAGGGTGCTCAAGCCTGCGTGCGCGACGTCGTGCCCTCGCCTGCGCATCCTGCCTCGCGTTCGAGCGCCTGCCAGGCCTCGGGCAGCGCGCCGATCAGGTCCGACGCCATGCTCGCGCGCCGACCGAACCGGCGCGCGACCTCCGCGCCGGCGTGCAGATGGGCAGCGACGGCGCCGATGGCAGCCTGCCAGGGTTCGCAGCCCTGCGCCAACAGCGCGCCGACCAGACCGCAGAGCACGTCGCCGCTGCCGGCCACGGCCAGCGCCGGCTCGGGCGTACCGTTGATCACCAGCGCTCCGTCCGGCCGAGCAATCAGCGTGCGCGCCCCCTTGAGCACCACCACGGCGCCGAAGCGCTCTGCGGCGGTGCGGGCGGCTGTGGCGCGATCGGCCTCGACTTCGGTGGTCTCGATGCCGAGCAGCGCGGCCATCTCGCCAGGATGGGGGGTCAGCACCAGCCGCCCCGCAGCCGAAGCCGCCGCCTCGGGCTTGCCGGCGACGATGCGCAGCGCGTCAGCGTCGAGAACGACCGGCCCCTCGGTGCCGTCGCAGAGACGGCCGACCAGGTCGATCTCGGCCGATCCGGTGCCGAGGCCCGGGCCGACGGCGACGGCGCGCTTGCCCTCGAGCAACTTCAGGACGCGGGCCGCCTCCGCGGAGCCACCTCGAATCGCCTCGACCATCAGATCGGGCACCTGGCCCTCGAGCCGCGCGCGGACTTCGCCCGAGGTCGCTAGCGTGCACAGACCGACGCCGCCCCGCAGCGCGGCCTGGGCTGCGAGCAGCGCCGCGCCCGAGCGACCGGGCGAGCCGGCGACCACGAGGAGATGACCGAAGGTGCCCTTGTGCGCGTGCTCGGGCCGAGGGGGCAGCGCCGCGCCGGCGATCGCGGCGTCGAGCAGCCAGGCGCCCGGCGCGGCGTCGGCGATCCAGCGGCGCGGCACGCCGATGTCGACGACGTGGACCTCACGGTGGTGCGCCGGGCCGTCGCCGAGCCAGAGCCCGGGCTTCGCGGCGGCCATACAGACCACCGCATCGACCGTGGCGGCAACGCCGAGCGCGCGACCGGTTTCGGCACAGAGCCCGCTCGGCACGTCGATGGCGACCTTGAAGGCGTCGTGGCGGCCATCGAGTTGGGCCACCCAGGTCCGCATCGGCTCGCGCAGCGGCCCGCCGGCGGCCCGCGGACCGATGCCGAGCAGGGCGTCGACGATGACGGCCGAGCGCAGCAGCGAGCGGTGCAGGTTCTTCAACTCGCCACCGCCCGGCGGTCCATCGTGCAAGCGCGGCCGCACACCGAGGCGCTCGAGGGCGAGCAGGTGCAGCGTCGATTCGGGCGAGAGCGCCTCTCGCACGCCAGCGACGAAGACGTGAACGCGGTAGCCGCGGTCGTGCAGCTCCCGGGCGACCACGAAGCCGTCGCCGCCGTTGTTGCCGACGCCGCAGACGACGGTGACGAGACGGTCGGCTCCGGCCGCGCCGACGCGGCCAGCGATGAAGTCGGCGACACCGCGGCCGGCGGTCTCCATCAGCGTGGCGCCGGAGAGGCCGAGCTCCGAGATCGTGCGGGCGTCGAGCGCGCGCATCTGCTCGGGCCAGAGCAGCTTCATCGCACGGCCTCGGCGATGGCGACCTTCATCTCGCGCACCGCCGCCTCGAAGCCGACGAAGACGGCGCGCGCGACGATGCTGTGGCCGATGTTCAGCTCCTCGACGTGTGGCAGCCGAGCGACGTCGCCGACGTTGCGCAGGTCGAGACCGTGGCCGGCGGCGACGACCAAGCCGAGACCGTGCGCGACGATGGCGCCCTCGTGCAGCTTCTGCAGCTCGTGCGCGCGCAGCGAGGGCGTGCCGGCCTCGCAATAGTCGCCGGTGTGCAGCTCGACCACCGCGGCGCCGATCTGCGCCGACGCCGTGATCTGGGCCTCGTCGGGGTCGACGAACATCGAGACCACGATGCCGGCGTCGCGCAACGCCTGCACGTGCGCGGCGAGCGCGGCGCGTTGACCGGCCACGTCCAGCCCCCCCTCGGTCGTTCGCTCTTCTCGCCGCTCGGGCACCAGCGTCACGGTGTCGGGGCGGTTCGCCAGGGCGATGCGGACCATCTCGGCGGTCGCGGCCATCTCCAGGTTCAACGGCACCTGCACGGTGCGGCGCATCACCTCGAGGTCGCGATCCTGGATGTGCCGTCGGTCCTCGCGCAGGTGGATGGTGATCTGATCGGCGCCGGCGGACTCGGCGATGGCGGCGCCGTAGACCGGGTCCGGGTAGCGCGTGCCGCGGGCCTGCCGCAGGGTGGCGATATGGTCGACGTTCACGCCGAGGGCGACGTAGCGAGGCGTGCTCATGCGGCTCCGATGGCGGCCTGCACGGCCTCTGCGATGCGGCGCGCATGCGCCTCGACGGCGGCGGGCTCCTGCCCCTCGACCATCACGCGGCACTTGTTCTCGGTGCCGGAGTAGCGCACCAACACGCGGCCGGTGCCCTCGAGCTCGCGTTCGGCACGGACGATCTCGCGGCTCACGTCGGGCAGCGTCGAGAGTGCCGGCTTCTCGCGCACCCGGATGTTCAGCAGCGTCTGCGGTGCCGGCTGCATCACGCCCGTCAGGTCCGAGAGCGGCTTCTGCTCGCGCACCATCGTCTCGAGCACGCGCAGCGCCGCGAGGATGCCGTCGCCGGTGGTGGAGTGGTCGAGGAAGAGCAGGTGGCCGCTCTGCTCGCCGCCGACGTTGTAGCCGCCGGCGCGCATCGCCTCGACGACGTAGCGGTCGCCGACCTGCGTGCGGACGAGCTTGATGCCGAGGTCGCGCATCGCCATCTCGAGGCCGAAATTGCTCATCACCGTGACGACCAACGTGTTCTTCGCGAGCGCGCCGGTGCGGCTCATGCGGGCGGCGCAGAGCGCCAAGATCTGGTCGCCGTCGACCACGTTGCCCTTCTCGTCGACGAGCACGAGGCGGTCGCCGTCGCCGTCGAGCGCGATGCCGATATCGCAGCCTTGCTCGACCACCACGCGGGCGAGCTGCTCGGGGTACAGAGCGCCGACGCCGTCGTTGATGTTCAAGCCGTTGGGCGAGGTGCCGATCTCGATGACCTCGGCGCCGAGCTCCTCGAAGACCGCCGGCGCCACGCGGTAGCCGGCGCCGTTGGCGCAATCAACCGCGATCTTCACACCATCGAGCGTCAAATCGTTCGGGAACGTGGTCTTGAGGTAGACGACGTAGCGACCGCGGGCGTCCTCGACGCGGCGCGTGCGACCGATGCCCGCCCCAGTCTCGAGGGCGGCGGCGTGCGCGGCGTCGTCGGCGAGGAAGCGCTCGATGCGCAGCTCGACCTCGTCGGGCAGCTTGAAGCCGTCCGGTCCGAAGAGCTTGATGCCGTTGTCTTGGAAGGGGTTGTGGCTCGCCGAGATGACGACGCCGACGTCCGCACGCATGCCCGTCGTCATGAAGG
>JBEARB010000152.1:0-32880 GCA_041163625.1 Pseudomonadota bacterium
ACGGTGCCGACCAGCGCCTCGGAGCCGCCGCCGTTCTCGAATCCCGCGCGCAGTTCGCCGATCAGGTCGGCGAAGTCGGCGTAGCGGACCTCGATGCCCCGCACCAGCGCGAAGTAGCCACAGAGGGCCGTGAGAAGGTGGGTCTTGCCGACGCCCGGTTCGCCGGAGAGTCCGACGCCGCGGTCCCCGAGCTCGAACTTGCCGCTGAGCTCGATCATCAGCGTGCGGGCGCGGAACTGCGTGCCGCCGGCGTCGTGGTAGGTGTAGGCGTCCAGTCGGCTGCCGGCGAAGCGCGCCGGGATGCGGGCCCTGTCGAAGTAGCCGACCCGCCGCGCGACCCCGAGCAGCTCGCAGTCACACGGCGCGACCACTTCGTAGCCACGCGCGTCGCGCTCGACCACCGTGCCGCTACCGTGGCAGCGGGGACAACCGGCCAGATGGCGGCACACGCGCGCCTCGGCGAATCGATCCCCGGCGACGGTGAGAAAGCCGGTGTCGTGACACCGGGGGCACGTCGGGCGGCGCTTCATGCGGTGCACCAGCCGTCGAGCGTCGGCCATCGCGCCCCGTAGTGGGCCGAGAGCCAAGCCTCGGTGCGGATCGCTTCGCGCTCGCGCAGCGCTTCCTTGCCGAGGCCGTTCGGCGTCGACGCGTCGAGCTCGGCTTTCAAGTCCGCCGCCGCCGCGCTGCCAATGCCCTTGAGCAGGCGCTTGCGGAGCGAGGTACGGATCTTGGCGACGCCCTCGAGCAGGGCCTCGTCGTCCAGATCGCGGGTCAGCAGGGTCGCGAGCTCACGGACGGCCTTGTCCGTCGCCACGCGGACGGCCGGGTCGTCGGCCTGCAGCGTTTGGCCTTCGCGCGCGAGGGCGGCGATCCACGCCAGCGGACCGCTCGGCGCGTCGGTCGCCATCGTCGCCGCGGCGGGGCGCCCGGTCGGCTGCCCGTCGAAGGCGGCCCAAGGGTTGGCGACGGCTCGCTCGAGACGCGCCAGTCCGTTGCGACCGCCCATCGCGGCGCTGAGCGCCCGCTCGTAATGCCGCAGCTCGAAGGGCACGGCCGCCGTCTCGCCGTGGACGTGACGCAGCGCTGCCACGCGTGCAGCCACCACGCGGCGGGCGACGGCGAGCGGAACGCCGGCGGCGCGCCACCTCGCGGCGCGGCCGACGTCGTCGGGCGTCCATTGCACGCCGCGGCCCCGGAGATCCACGAAGATCGACTCGAGTTGCTGGACGTAGCGGGCGAGATCTTCGTCGACGATCGGCATTCCGTCTTCGCGCACGTGTTCCCCCCTCGCGCCGCGAAGGTCGCACAGGCCATGCGCGTGCGCAACGAGATCGCGGCTCGGTGCCTTGGCGCGGAACCGCCGCTGCTCCATGCTCGCGGCCGTCGATCGGGGGGCTGCGTGAGCGGAACGTGGGCATGGATGGCGAGTGGAGCGGGCTGGGCGCCGTGGGCGCCGGCCGGAGCCGCGATCGGCCTGCGGGAGGCCGACCGAGACGCCACGCTCCGGCTGCGGCTCCGGGGCGGCCCGGGCGATCGCGACGCCGACGCCGCGGCCACCCGCGACTTCCTCGCCCGCGCGCAGGCCGCCCAAGCCGCCGGCGCCGTGCTCTTCGGCTATCTCGGGCACGAGCTCGGCCCCGCACTCGAGGGCCTACCGCTCGGTGCGCCGGCCGAGCCGGAGGGCCTCGACGACGCGCTGCTCCACGTCTGCGCGCCCGACGCCCTGCGCGTCGCCACGCTGCCGCCGCCGCCGCAGGGGCCGCCGTGGCCGCAGCCGGAGACGTGGGCCGAGCAGGGACCCGGCTTTCTCGCAGCCACCCGCGCGCTGCTCGCCGATATCGCCGACGGGCGGCTGTACCAGGCCAACCTGACGCGATCGCTTCCGGTCGAGGCACGGCTGCCGGGGGCGTCCGCGCCCGACACGCCGGCGAGGGTCTTGGCTGCGGTCCTCGCGGCGCAGCCCGTGCCCTACGCCGCCTGGATCCACGACGCCGGCCGAGTCGTCGTCAGCGGGTCGATGGAGCGCTTCCTGCATCGCGACGGGGGCGTCGTGACGACGCGCCCGATCAAGGGCACGCGGCCGCGCTCGGACGAAGCCGGCGCCGATGCCGTCGCCCGCGCCGCGCTGCTCGCGTCCTCGAAGGAGCGCGCAGAGAATCTCATGATCGTCGACATGGCACGGCACGACCTCGGGCGGGTTGCCCGGACCGGCGGCGTCGAGGTGGTCTCGCTGCTCGAGGCGGTCGGCTATCGGACGCTCTGGCACCTCGAGAGTGAGGTGCGCGCCGCCTTGCGCGACGACGTCGGCAGCGCCGCGTTGCTCGAGGCGACGTTGGCTCCGGCGAGCGTGACGGGGGCACCCAAGATCGCGGCGACGCGCCGCTTCACGGAGCTGGAGCAGCGCCGGCGTGGCCCCTATTGTGGCGCCATCGGTCTGCTCGGTCCGGGCGGCACGATTCGGCTGAGCGTCGGGATTCGGCTCCTGGTCGATCCCGGCGCCGAACGCCCGCTGCAGATCCCGGTCGGCGCCGGGATCGTGGCGGATTCGGACCCCGAGCGGGAGTGGGAGGAGCTGCGCTGGAAAGCGAGGGCGACCCTGGGCTGGCTCGGCCGGGTCGGGAGGGAGCGATGAGCGAGCGGCACCTCTTGGACGCCGCCGCCGTCGTCCGGGCCGCGCGCACCGGCGAGGGCGTGTACGACACCTTCCTGGTCGGGCCCGATCGCCTTCATCCGGCGTGGCCGCTCCACCTCGGCCGCCTGTTGGACGACGCCGAGCGCATCGGGCTACCCGCGCCGACGCCGGCCGCCTTGCGGGCCCTACTCGCGGCCATCGACGCGGCCGCCGATCGGGCGCAGAGGCTCGACGTGCGGGTGCGGATCCGCGTCGACGCGCTCGCCGTCGGGCCCGACAACCTGCGCGTGCCGCCGTCCACGATGGCGTTCGCGGTCGACGTCCAGCCGGCGAGCGATCGCATTCGGCCACCGGCCCGCGTCGTCGTGGGGCCGCCGTTGCGCAACGCCGCCGACCCGGTCGCCGGCTGCAAGCGGACCGCCACGCCGACCGAACGTCTGCTCGCGCGCGCTGGGCGCGACGAGGTCCTCCTCCGGGATGTTGCAGGGCGACTGAGCGAGGGCCTGACCTCGGCCTTGCTGCTGTGCGACGGGGCAGGGCGGCTCCGGACCCCGGACGCGACGGCAGCGCCGCTGCGCAGCACGACCGCCGCCCTGCTCGCTGCAGCGGCGCCGGCTGCCGGCTTGTCGTTCGAGGCGCTGCCACTCGCCGTCGACGCTTGGCGGGGAGGCTCGGCGCTGCTGCTGAACGCGGTGGCTGGTGGACGGCCGATCGCCGCGATCGACGGTGAGCCCCTCCCACCGCCCCCCGACGAGGTCGTCGCGCTCTGTCGCGAGCTGGTCGACGGCGGGCCCACGGCGCGCGTCGCAGTCGAGGCGCTCGAGCGCGGAGCCGGTCCGGCGTGGGCGCAGGCCGCGATCGCGCGCGGCCGCGCCGTCGCGCAGCGACACGGCACCGGAATCGCAGCCTTCGCTTGACCGTGACGGGGGGCAAGGGCCAAATTGCGCGCTGCGGCCCTGCGCACCTGCGAGGGCTCGGGAGGCCCGTCATGAACGCTCGTACGCTGCCGATGCTGCTGCTCGCTGCGCTGCTGCTCGCCACCTCTGCCGCCTTTGCCGGCCCGAAGGACGCCGCCGCGCCGGCCGCCGAGCCCGAGCGCAAGGCGTGGGGCTCGCTCGTCAGCGAAGACGGAAAGCAGCAGATCCCGCTGTACGACGACAAGATCGTCGTCGGCAGCGCCGCGGACGCCGGCGCCCGCATCGCCCACGAGACGGTGGCGCCGCGGCACGCCCGCATCGTCCACGACAAGGGCGCCGTCTACGTCGAGCACCTCGGCAGCCGCCTCGGCACCCTGCTCGCCGGCCGTGAGCTGAAGAAGGGCCAGCGCGTCCGCATCGTGCGCGACACGTTGCTGACCTTCGGCGCCATGAGCTGGACCTTCCGCTTCGGCGAGCGCGACACCATCCCGCCGACCGTCGAGGCGCCGAAGAAGAAGGATGCCGAAAAGGACGCCGGCAAGGCTTCCGGCAAGGCGCGGCGCGACGCGGGGGCGAAATGACCCAGGATGCGTCGGCGGGCTCGGTGATCTACGACTGGAACGAGGTCTCGCGCCGCGGTAGCGTGATCCGCCCCGGCTTCACGTTGATGGACGAGACCCTGCGCGACGGCATCCAGTCGCCGTCGATCCGCAACCCGAGCATCGGTGACAAGCTCGAGATCCTGCACCTCATGGAGGCCTGCGGGATCGAGTACGCCGATGTCGGCCTGCCCGGCGCCGGCCAACAGGCGGTCGACGACGTCACGCGCATCGTCGAAGAGGCGCGCGACTGCAAGATGCGCCTTGTGCCGAACACCGCGGCGCGGACACACCCGAACGATATCGGCGCGGCCGTGAACATCTCGCAGAAGACCGGCGTGCCGCTCGAGATCTGCGCGTTCATCGGTAGCTCGCCGATTCGGCAGCTCGTCGAGGGCTGGGATCTGCAGAAGATGAACGGGTTGGTGCGCGACGCGACCCGGCTCGCCGTGCAGAACGGCTGCATGGTCTCGTTCGTCACCGAAGACACCATCCGCAGCCACCCGCAGACGCTCGCGCGGCTGTTCGAGACTGCGATCCAAGAGGGTGCCGACCGTCTCATCCTCACCGACACGGTCGGTCACGCGACACCCGACGGCCTGCTGAACCTGTTGAACTACGTGCGGTCGCTGCTGCGCGCGTGGGGCACCGAGCACGTCAAGGTCGACTGGCACGGGCACAACGACCGCGGCCTCGCGTTGGTGCTCAACCTCTTCGCGCTCGAGCACGGCGTCGACCGCGTCCACGGCACGGCGCTCGGCGTCGGCGAGCGCGTCGGCAACGCGAGCATCGACCAACTGCTGATCAACCTGAAGCTGCTCGGCATCATCGATCGCGACCTGCGGCCGCTGCGGGCCTACGTCGAGAAGGTCAGCGCCGCGTACGAGGTGCCGATCCCGTACAACTACCCGGTCTTCGGTTCGGACGCGTTCCGCACCGCGACCGGCGTGCACGCGGCCGCGGTGGTCAAGGCGCTCTCGCGCGGCGAGCGCGAGCTGGCCGACCGCGTCTACTCGTCCGTGCCGGCGGCCGAGTTCGGTTGCCGGCAGCGCGTCGATATCGGCTTCTACTCCGGCCGCTCGAATATCCAGTTCTGGCTGCACGAGCACGGCCTGGCCGTGACCGAAGAACGCGTCGACGCCATCTTCGAACTCGCCAAGCGCAGCGACGTCACCCTCCCGGACGACGCGATCCTGCGCCACCTCGTCGCCGGCGGATGGCTCGCCGAGCGGGAGGCCGCCGAGGCGGCCGCCTTCGTCCCGAGCTATGCCGGCATTGCATCCTGATCCGGCACACCTGCCGGTCGTCGTCGTGGGCATGGAGCCGCTCGGGCTCGAGCTGCTTCGGCGTCTGCGTGCCGACGGCGCGCCCGCCGGGGCGCTGCTGACGCACGAGGAGGCCCGCGATCTGCGGCCCGTGCTCGACGAGCTCGGTGTCGAGCACGAGGTCGGAGCGCCGCCCTGGGCTTGGGAACTCGAGCACATGCAGCTGCGCAACGTCGGCGTGCTGGTCTTCGCCGGCGACGACGAGAGCGTCAACGTCGACGCCGCACTGGTCGCGCGCCATCAGGTACCGGATCTGCCGGTGCTGGTGCGCCTGGACGATCCGGCGCTGCGGCGGTTCGTCGAAGGCAGCGTGCCGGGCGTGGAGGTCTTCTCTTCGGCGACGGCGGCGGCACCGGTCGCGGTCGAGCGAGCGCTCGCGCTGCAGCAGGAAAAGGAGAGCCGTCCCGGTGTCCGCCGCCAACTCGCGGGCCTGCTGCGCGGCGTCCTGCCGCGTCCGAGCGCGCTGTTCTGGTCGGTCTTCGTCGCGTTCATCGCCGTGCTGATGCCGACGGCGTGGTACTTCTCGCGAGAGCTCGGCCTCTCGTTGCTCGACGGTATCTACTTCGTCTGGGTGACGGTGCTCTCGGTCGGCTACGGCGACATCAACCTGCGCGACGCTTCCGCCGAGGCCAAAGTCGTCGGCATGGTCGTGATGCTCTTCGGCTCGGGCTTCATGGCCGCGATGATCAGTCTGCTCTCGGACTGGCTGCTCACCCGTCGCCTCGGCTCGCTCTTCACCCGCGTCGCCGTGCACATGACCGGCCACGTCGTGGTCGTCGGAGCCGGCACGGTCGGCTCGCGAGTGGCCGAGCTGCTGCGCCGCAAGGGCTTTCGCGTCGTGGTCGTGGAGGCCGACGCCGACAGCCACAACGTCGCGTTGCTGCGGTCGCAGCGGATCCCGGTCGTCGTCGGCGACGCTACCATCGACGACACGCTGGATCTCGCCTCGGTCTGGGCGGCCTCGGTCGTGCTCGCCTTGACCGACCGTGACTCGGTGAACCTGCACCTCGGCCTGCGCTTGTCCGAGCCCGACGCGCGCGTGCCGGTGCTCGCGCGGATCACCTCGCCGGAGATCGCGCGGCACGTCGAGCAGCATTGCCCGTTCGGCTCCATCTCGCCGACCGCGACGACAGCCCACGCGGTGCACGCCCGTGCGGTCGAGCTGCGCGGCAGCCGGATGCGCGGCGCGGCCGCGGCGATGCTCGGCATGTTGGCGCTCGTCCTCGGCTCGGCGTTGCCGGGCTGCGCGGCCGGCCCCGCGGTGACGCCGCGCCCGGCCGTGCAAGCGGCGCCGGAGCCGGAGCCGGAACCCGAGCCGAAGCCCCGCACGCTCGCCGAGCGCATCCCGCTGCCGCTGGTGCTCGAGGACGACGGTGAGGCCGCAGCCGCCCCGAACGACGACGGGCTGGACGGTGCCGCGGCGCGCGTCTTCTTGCGCGCCAATCCGGGCCCATTCCAGTACGTCGCCTACGAGATCACCGCTCGCGGCAGCGCCGGAGTCGTCTCGCACCTGCGCGGCATGATGGGTCGACGCGACGCGGTGATCCGGACCGAGTTGATCAGCCGGGCCGAGCTGCGCCGCATCTTCGAGCGGTTGCGCGCCGCCGACGCTGTCGCGCTCCCGCCGGCCGCGCCGCTCAAGGGCGCGAGCGAGGAAGCGCCGGTGCCACGCGAGTCGGCGCGGCCGATCTACGAGCTCACCGTCCGCCTCGGCGGCAAGGAGCGCACCGTGCGCGTCGCCGAGCCCCTCTCCGCGCCGACGGGTCACTACGCCCGCTTCGTGCGGATCGTGCGCGAAGAGGTGCGCGCCAAGGTCGGCGACATCGCCTACCACGGCCCCGACGCCGCGAGTGGCGCGAGCGGCTACCTCTTTGTCGACTCGGTGCCGTCGGCCGACGTCTACGTCGACGGCGAGAAGCTGCCCGAGCGCACGCCGGTGCTGAACTGGACGCTCGCGCCGGGGCTGCACGAGGTGCGACTGGTCCGCAAGGACAAGAACATCGACCGCACGATGAAGGTCCGCATCGAACCGGGCGTGACCAGCTCGGTCGAGGTCGACCTGCGATGAGCGATTTCGACGAGCAGGACCTGCTCGACCTGATCGACGGCAACGGCGTGGCCATCCTCGCCGGGCGCGACCGCACGCCGAACCATCGCTCGCTGCCGACCCGCGAGGCGGCCCTGGCCATCGAGCGGGCCATCGTCGCCCTGGAGCAGGAGCCGATGCGCGCCGGGCGGATGGCGAGCGCGCTGCGGGTCGAGGAGCCGCTCGCGGTCGCCTGGATGCTCGAGCGCGCCGCGACCCGCACGAGCGAACCCGGCGCGCGGACCTGCTACCTCGCGTTCCTCTCGATGGCGTTGGCGGTGCGGCCGCGACCGCGGCTGCCCGCCGGCCCGCTCGAGCGGGACCACGAGCGGGATTGGCCGCACGCGCGTGAGGTCGCCGCCATCACCGGTGCCGCCAGCCGGGAGGGCGTGCGCTACGTGCCCGGGCTGCTGCGTGAGCTCTTCCGCGAGCCGCACCCACGAGAGTCACGCGTGCCGCCGCCGCACGTGACCATCGAGCACATGCCGCTCGGCGTCCGCCGGCAGCGCGCCCGGCGCCCCGAGCGGGAGCAGTGGCGGATGCTGCTCGTCGATGTCGACCCCGCGGTGGTCGAGCTGCTCGCCCTCAACCCCCGTCTGGGAAACGAGGACGCCATCCGCCTCGCCAGCAACCGCAACACGCACCCCTGGTCGCTGTGGTCGCTGCTCCTGGCGCCGCGTTGGCGGACGCGCCCCGACGTGCTGGTCGCCGTCGCCAACAACCCGCAATGCCCGCTCTGGCTGCTGCTGGCGATCGCGCCGCTGCTGCCGCCGAACGAGCTCGGCAACACGCTGCGCCGCCGCCACGCCCTGCGCGCGGTCGAGGTCGAGCTCTTCCTGGGCTTGCACGGTGGCGCGAGCGACGCCTGGATCGCCGATCGGGTCGCGTCCCTGCGGGCGCGCGAAGTCCCTGAGGTGGTCGAGGTCGGTACCCTTGTCGACGACGCCGGTGACGAACTCGCCGCCGCCTTCGCCGAGCTGGTCGCTGCCGTCGGAGACGACGCCCCGGGCGGCGCGGCCTTCGCGGCCACCGGCACGCTGGGCGAGGTCGACGAGCCGAGCTGAGCTGAGCGGCGTCCCTAGCCGCGATTCCAGGCCGCACGCGCCGTCGCTTCGAGCCGTGGCCTCGCCTGCGCGACGGCCTCGTAGAGCGAGAACTGGCCCCGCGCGCGCATCAGGTTGTGCTCGCCGCGTGCCGGAGCCCGCTGCGGATCCCAGCCGAAATACGACTCGCGCAGTGCGTCGGCGGCGAATCGCGCCGAGAGCTCGAGGCTGATCCGCAGCCAGCCCGGCACGATCGCCTCCCGCTCGACGGGCTCGACGTGGGCGCTGGCCGCATAGCCCGTGATCGCGGCCTCGAAGACCACCTCGTCGAGGTCGGCCCGCTCGTCTTCGGCCGAGCGATTGCACCACGAGCGCAGCGCGTCGCCGAGCTCGGCGCCGAGGTCCATCCACGCCATCGTGTCGAGATCGATGAGGCCGACCGCCGCGTCGCCGTCGAAGAGCACGTTGGAGATCTTCAGGTCGCCGTGGATGATCCGCTGCGGCAAGACCTCACCGCCGTCCAGGCTCGCCCACGCGGCTTCGATGCGCTCGTGCAGCGCGCCGACGGCGTCCGCGAGGCGATGGTCGGGGTGTTCGGCGACGGCGGCGCGCAACGTCGCGACGTGCGCGGCGGTGTCGTGGGCGCCCGGGCGTTCGAAGGCGAAGCGGTGGTCCACCCCGTGCAGGGCCCGGTGAAAGCGGCCGACCAACGCGGCCGCCGCCTCCGCGCGGGCAGGGGCCCCGATCTTCGCGGACGTGCTGCCACGCAAGCGCTCGAGCAGGCGCCAGACGCCCGCTGCCGGATCATCGTCGGCTTCGACCCGGACATAGGGGCGGCCGTCGTCGGCGCGCGCGATGCTCGGCACCGGCACGCCGCGCGCCTGCAGGATCGGCACCAGCGCGGCGATGTCGTCGTTGACCTCGGCGCGGAAAATCGGGTGCAGCCGTTGCAGGACCCAACGTTCGCCGACCGCAAAGGTATCGTTGATGAGGCCTCCCGAGAGCGGCTGCACCGCGCTCGACTCGGCCGCGGTCGGACCGGAAAACCGCGCGATCAGCGGCGGAAGATGGCGTGTCGGGTCGATGGTGGTGCGGGGTTGGCGGCTCATGCGGCCAGTCTGGCGAGTTGCCGACGCGTGCGCTAGTTTCGCGACGCATCGCCCGCTTCGAGGCCCGGCTCCCGCGGCCCCCGGCGATGGGGAGGCCCGATGAGCACCGACACCGGCGCGAGCTGCATCCGGATCGAGCGCCACGGCGAGATCGCCATCCTCCGGCTGGCGCGACCACCGGTCAACGCCATCGAAGGAGCGTTCTGCCGGGACCTGGTCGCCGCGCTCGACGCGCTCGAGGCCGACACCGAGGTGCGCGGCGTCATCTTGGCGGGCCGTCCGGGGCTGTTCTCGGCCGGACTGGACTTGCCGGCGCTGCTCGCCCTGGACCAGGCCGGCATGCGCGAGTTCTGGTACGCCTTCACCGGCATGTTCCTGCGGTTGTGGAGCTCGCCGCTGTGCATCGTGGCGGCCATCGAGGGCCACGCGCCGGCGGGCGGCACGGTGCTTGCCATCGCCTGCGACCACCGAATCATGGCCGACGGTCCCTACAAGATGGGCCTGAACGAAGTCGAGGTCGGCTTGGGTGTGCCGGTCTTCCTGTGTGCGGTCGTCCGCTCGATGTTGGGCCAGCGCGTGGCCGAGCGCGTGCTGACGCAGGGGCTGCTGCTCACGCCGCTCGAGGCGTTGGCCGTCGGCTTCGTCGACGAGGTCGTGGCCCAAGCCGACGTGATGCGCCGCGCGCACGCCGAGCTGGCGGTGCGCTTGGCGCGGCCCGAAGCGGCGCGTCGGGCGACCAAGACGGCGTTGCGGCGGCCCCATGCCGACGCCATCCGGGCAGGGCTGGACGCCGAGGTCGACGCGTTCCTCGCGTTTTGGTTCTCGGACGATTGCCAGCGCGAGCTGCAGCGCGTCGTCGCCGCCCTGGCGGCCCGGAAGAAGGCGTGAGCGAGCCCACCCCGACGCTGCGGCTACTGCTGTCGTCGTGCCCCGCGGCGAGCGCCGATCGGCTCGCGCGTGTCTTGGTGCAGGCGCGCGTCTGCGCTTGCGTGAGCGTGCTGCCGCAGATGGTCTCGCGCTATCATTGGCAGGGCGCCGTGCAGCGTGACGACGAGAGCCTGCTGCTGATCAAGACGCCGGCTGACCGGGTGCACGACGCGATGGCGCTGCTCGCCGCCGAGCACCCCTACTCCGTGCCGGAGATCCTGGTGTTGCCGGTCGAGCAGGCCGTATCGGCCTACGCCGCGTGGGCGCTCGCGGAGACCCGCTGACCGGGCTGCGTCAATCCGAGAGCGGCCGCCGTAGCACGGTGTCGTGCAGCCAGTTGGCGTCGTCCGTCTCGGGGTAGTCGATGCTGTAGTGCAGGCCCCGGGACTCCTGCCGGATCACCGCCGAGGCGACGATCAGCTGCGCCACGGTCGCGAGGTTGCGCAGCTCGACCAGCTCCGGCGAGACCAGGAAGCGCCAGTATTCGTCACGGACTTCGCCGTAGATCAGCTCCAGTCGCCGCTTGGCGCGGGTCAGGCGCCGGTTGCTGCGAACGATACCGACGTAGTTCCACATCAGCCGGCGAATCTCGTCCCAGGCTTGGTTCATCAACACACGCTCGTCGGGGGAGGAGGCCTCGCCGGCGTCCCAGGTCGGCACGTCGAGACGCTCGGCCCGCGCACCCGACTCCAGCAGCGCCGCGGCCGTCGCCGCCGCTCGCCGCGCCTGCACCGCCGCCTCGAGCAGGGAGTTGCTGGCGAGGCGATTGGCGCCGTGCAAGCCGCTGCAACTCGCCTCGCCGATCGCGAGCAAGCCCGAGATATTCGTCCGGCAGTCGGCGTCGACCTGGATGCCACCGCACATGTAGTGCGCAGCCGGGACGACCGGGATCGGGTCGCGCCGCATGTCGATCTCGACCTCCATGCAGGCGGCGTGGATGGTCGGGAAGCGCTCGACGAGAAAATCGCCCGGCAGGTGGGTCATGTCGAGGTAGACCGAAGCGTCGCCGCGGGTCTTGAGCTCGCGGTCGATGGCACGGGCGACGATGTCGCGCGGGGCGAGGTCGCGCAGCTCGTGGTAGCGCGTCATGAAGGGTTCGCCCGAGGCGTTGCGCAGGATGCCGCCTTCGCCACGCAGCGCCTCGCTGACCAGGAAGTTTTTGCGTTCCGGGTGGTAGAGCGCCGTCGGGTGGAATTGGAAGAACTCCATGTTCGCGACCCGCGCCCCGGCTCGGTAGGCCATCGCCACGCCATCACCGGTCGCCCCCTCGGGGTTGCTGGTGTAGAGGTAGCAGCGGCCGGCGCCGCCGGTGGCCAGGACGACCACCGGCGCCGTCAGCGCCCGCACCTCGCCGGCGACGGTGTCGAGCGCGTAGACGCCGAGAACGCGGTCTTCGCTGCCGCCGGGCGTGCCGACGCCCCGACCGCGCGCCATCTTGGCCCGGGTGATCAGGTCGATGGCGAGGTGGTGTTCGCGCAGCTCGACGTTGTCGTGCGCGTGGATTCGCTCGAGCAGGGCGTCCTGGATCGCCAAGCCCGTGTGGTCGTGGGCGTGCGCGATGCGCCGCGCGCCGTGACCGCCCTCGCGGGTCAGCATCAACGCGCCGGAGGCGTCGCGATCGAGCGCGACGCCGCGAGCGAGCAGCTCGGCGATGGCGTCGGGACCCGCGGCGACGATCTGCTCGACGATGTCCCGCCGGCACAGACCCGCGCCTGCGACCAGGGTGTCTTGGACGTGCGCGTCGAAGCTGTCGTCGCCAGCGAGCACCGCGGCGATGCCGCCCTGCGCCCAGCGCGTGTTCGTATCGGCCAGCGCTCGCTTGGCCAGCACGCACACGCGCGCGCTCCGGGCCAGGTCCAAGGCCAACGACAGGCCCGCGATCCCGCTGCCGACCACGATGACGTCGAAGCGGTCTTCTGCCCGGTTCATGCTCGCTCCGTCGGCCCGCGCCTCCATCGTGCCGGCCACCACGCCAAGCTAGCACGACAACGCGTCTTGGCGTATGGTCCCGCCCCCCGAATCGCGCGCGATCGACCAGGGCGATGCGCGTGACCTCGGCTCGTCGGTGGAGCAACGTGCAGGCGCAGCAGCAACCGGATCCGAACGCGACACTGGTCGTCCCCGCGCAAGGAGATGCGCGCGGGCGCTTCGACCTCGCGTATTCGACCGTCTTCGTCGCGCTGACGCTGCTCGGGATCGCGCCGATCTGGGTCACGGACGTGCTGCCGCTGCTCGACGCGGCCAGCCATCAGCACCTGATCCGGATCATGCACGACTACGCGCAGGAGTCGGTGCTGCAGCGGCACTACGCCGAAGTGCATGCCATCGTGCCGTATCTGACGTACTACAAGGCCGTCGATTGGTTGATGTTCCTGATGGACGTCGAGACGGCCAACCGCGTCGTGCTCTCGCTCTGCTTGGTCTCGCTGCCACTCTCGGCGTCGACCTTGTTGCGCGCGCTGGACCACAATCGCTGGCTCGTGCTCGGCATCTTCCCTTGGATGCTGAACAGCGACTTCTTCATGGGGTTCTTCAACTACCTCATGAGCATCCCGGTCTTCCTCTGGCTGCTCGCGGCGCACGTGCGCTTCCTGCGGCGACCGAATTGGCGCGGCGGCGCTGTGGTCGCGGCCCTGGGCGTCTTCCTCGCGCTCACGCACTACCTGCTCTGGGCCGTCACGCTGGTCTTGCTGCCCCTGCTCGGGCTGGTCTTCGGCGCCCGGAACCAACGCATGCGCGGCGTGGTCTGGATGGTCCGCGAGGTCGGCCTCGTCTTGCCTTCGGTGTTGGTGCTGCTGCCCTGGTTCCTCAGCTATTTCGTGCTGGCCGCCGACGCGCGCACGCCCGATCAGGTCGCCGTCGCGGGTTCGTCGCTCGCGCAGCGACTGTCGCGGCTCTATTCGGGCCAGCACCTCGGCCCGATGGACAACCTGGAGCAGCTCTTCGGGCGGATGTTCGACAGCTTCTCGGCGCACGGCGAGCACCTCGACAGCTTCGCGGAGCTCTTCCTGCGCCGGCAAGGCGAGTTGGCGTCGTTCCTCTGGCTGGTCGGCATGGGCCTCTGGCTGATGGGGGCCGTCAAGCGTCATCGCGTCCTGCTCACCGCGGCGCAGGCGCAGGCCCAGCTGGACGCCGCCGTCCATCCGCACGGTGACGACCTCGCCGGTCGGGTGCGGGCGTTCGCCGAGGTCAGCCGGGTCTACGTCGGCACCGTCGGCACCCGCGTGCGCGTGCACGGGACGTCGTACATCGGCTGGGTGCTCGCCGCGATGACGGTGCTCTACTTCGCGCTGCCGCAGCACTTGGCGCGGCCGATCTACCTCTACGGCGTGAATTTCCGCCTCGTCGAAGTCCTCGGCGTGCTCGCCGTCGTCGCCTTGCCCGTCTGTCCGCTGCTGCCGCCGAAGCACGTCCGCTGGCGGGTCTGGTTGGGCACGGCGCTGCTGGCGATCGTCGCGGTGATGGTGCCGCTCCACACCGCTGGCACCTTCCTGATGGTGCGCACCGAGTACGGCAGCATCCGCGAAGCGATGGGCTCGATCCCGCCGGGCCGCAACGTGCTGACGCTGCGCATGAAGCGCGAGAGCCGTTGGCTGCGTGAGAAGATCTTCAGCAACATCGGCGAGTACTACGCCGTGTTCCAGGGCGGCTACGTGCCGTATTCGTTCGCCGACAGCTCGAGCAAGCCGATCATCACGCAGCACGAGGCTGCAATGCCGGCGCCGACGTGGTTCGACCACACCACCTTCGGCATGGACATCCACGGCAAGTACTACGACTACATCGTGATCTATCGCGATCTCGACGAGCGACCGGGCTCCTGGGAGCGCCACCTCAAGGCGTGGCACAAGATCTACCAGCGTGACCATTGGCAGGTGTACCGCAACCCGGCGCCCGCGCGGTGGCCGCCGCCGACCCCCGAAGAGTTGGCCCGTGAGGCAGCGCAGCGGCGGGCGCAGCAGTGGTTCCTCGAGCGGCTCGGTCTCGCGCCACGCAGCACGTTGCCGCCGGGCCTGGAGGGGTTCCTCGACCTCGTCCGGATGGGCGGTTCGGGCGGCCTCGACGCCGACCTCGACGACGAAGAACACCTCGCCGTGCCGCCAGCGCCCGGCGCGCCGGAGCCGCAGCGGCGCCGTCGTCGTCGCCGGCTCGGACCGCCGCGCCCCGGCGGCGACACGCCCACCCCACGCATCGGCGAGGAGCCGGGCGAGCCCGAGGCGGCCGACGCCCCTGGAGCGGTGGGGGTGATCCCGGTGCTGCCCTCGCGGCTGCCGACGTTCCGACCCAATGTCGGTTCCCTGCGTCACCTCCGTGGCCTCACCCTCCCCGGCGCCGACGCGGGGGCGACGACCGGTGCCGACGCCGGCGGCTCCACGGTCGAACCTGCGCCGCCTCCCGCCGAGGGGCGTCCCGCGCAGGGCAGGGACCTTGGTCCGACCACGGCCGACGAAGGCTGGTTCGACCTGAACAAGCAGATGCTGCACCGCGCGCGTGAGCAGCTCGGTCGTCCGAACCGCTAGCCGAATGCGCTGACGGGCGTAGGACGCGCAGTGGCGTGGATCTCGCGGCCCGTGCCTTGCCAGCCGCAACGCGTCCCCTACATTGCTGCCGAGGCGCCGCCGATTCGAGCGCGCCCACGCTTGGAGTCGCCGTGTTCGCGCAACCAGGCGGGCAGCAACGCCCGCACTTCACCATCGCCGGCGTGCCCGTGACGGTCTCGATCTTTCACGTGCTGTTGATGGGTTACATCTTCCAATACCAGCTGCAGAAGAGCGTCCCGCTCGGCATCGGAACGATCATCATCGGGAGCTTCTCGGTGCTGATGCACGAGATGGGGCATGCGCTGGTCTCGAATCGCTACGGGCTCGCGCCGCGGGTCGAGCTCAACGGTCTCGGGGGCGTGACCATGCACGCCCCCGCCCGGGGCGACTTGCAGACCTTCTTCATCACTGCCGCCGGTCCGGCGATGAATTTCGCGCTCGCGGCGATGTTCTGGCTCACCCGGGACTACGCGACCGGGATGCTCGCAGAGATCGTCTCGATGGGCATGGGCGTGAACATCATCTGGGGCCTGTACAACCTGCTCCCCGTGCTGCCCCTCGACGGCGGGACGCTGACGCTCTTGCTGCTGCGCCGTATTTTCCGTCGCGGCGATCGCGCCGAGCGCATCGCGTTCTGGATCGGCATCGTCGTCGGCGGGGCAGGGGCGATCTGGGGCGCCGTGGAGCGGCTGTGGCTGGTCGTCTTCATGCTCGGCATGGCCGCGTTCCAGAACTGGCGTGCCCTGCAGGAGCTCGGAGCGCCCGCGCCGGACCACAATCGCGTCAAGCACTCGCGGGTGCGCGAGCTGCTCGACCGCGCTCGGCAAGCGTACTCCGACGGCGACTGGGAGGGCGCGTCGCGCTACTGCCATCAGGCGCGCAGCGAGCCGTTCCTCTCCACCGACGAGATGCAGCAGGTCTGGCATATCCTCGCGCTCTCGGCGGCTCGTCAATCAGCCTGGGACGACGCGATTCGTTACGCGGAGCGCAACGGTCAGTCGCCGGAGATGGCGCAAGTGCGTGCCGTCGCGCTGCTGGCGATCGGCGATTCGGGGCGTGCCCGTGCCTTCCTCGGCACCGGTGCCGCACGCTTGGTTTCGGGCGAGCAGCTCGAATCATTGCGGGCGCTGGCCCGTACTTCCGCAAGCGCGCAGGCGTAGCGGGACGGCCGATGGCCGCCGCCGTTGCGCCGTCTCGGAGTCAGCACGCGCGGTTGACGGCCCGCAACGCTGGGCCGATGCTCTCGGCCCGCGACCGACGTGGGCCCTCGCCGCCCCTTCGCCAGAGGAGCCTCAGATGCCGATGACCGTCCCCGCTTTCCGCCACGTGCTGCTGCGTGGAGCCACCTGCGCCCTCGCCGGCGTGGCCGTCCTCGGCGCCGCGCCGATCATGCCGTCCGCCTACGCCGCCAAGGCGCCGGTGCTCAAGCCCAAGGACGACGCGCTCCACATCCTGCACGAAGGCTTGAAGTCCCCGGATTTCGTGGCGCGCGGCATGGCCTACGAGGGCATCGCATTCGACAAGAAGAACAAGGAGCTCAAGCAGATCCTCAAGGACGGCGAGGAAGATCCGCAGTGGGTCGTGCGGGCAGGCGTGGCGCGCGCGTACATGCGGCTGCGCGACGCGTCGTGGAAGCGCGTCGTCGGCGACGCGCTCGGCCGTCCGACCCTCGACCCGCGCGAGGTGCTGCCCGCGCTCGACGCCTTGTCCGACAAGGAGGCTGTCGGCTTCCTGCTGACGGCGCTCGCCGACAAGGAGTTCGACCGCCAGGACGCCGTGGCCGACAGCATCGTGCTGCGCAACCACGACCGTCTGGGCGCCTTCGTGGTCGCGGCCATCGGCTCGAAGGATCCGCTGGTGCACGGTGCTGGCGTGCGGGTGCTGAAGCAGCTCTCTCCGGTGCTGCACACCCGCCACATCGGCTTGGTCGCCCAGAAGCTCGGCAAGAACGCCGAGGTGGCCGGCCTCATCTGTGCGATCGCCGAGTCGGCCCCTGCCGGCAGCGATGTCGGCTACCTCGGCAAGCTCAAGGCGCCCAAGGGAGACCAAGCGCTCGCGGATCGGATCGTGCTCGCGCGTGCCCAGCACGGGGACCGGGCGGTCGGCAAGGACGTGCTCGGCATCGCCGCGCGTCGCGAGGGCGACGACCGGGTCGCCGCGGTCGAGATCTACAAGACCATCTCGAGCAAGGACCACGCGGCCCAGGTCAAGGCGCTGCTCGACGGCGAGCCCACGCCGCGACTCAAGCTCGTCGTCTACGAAGTGCTCGCCAATATGGGCGACCGCTCGATGGTGAAGCAGGCCGAAGAGATGGCGTCGGGGACGGACGTCGAGCTGCGTCCGGTCGGTGTGTACTACCTCGGCCGCATCGGTGGCGCCGGCCGTATCGGTGAGATGCACCGCTACCTGCGCGACGGCATCCCCGAGGTCCGCATCGCCGCCGCGCGCGTCATCGCCTGGATCGCCTCGCCGATCTCGGTCGGCCCGCTGCGCAGCGCTCTGGACGACGAGCGCAAGCCCGAGATCCGCATCGAGATGTTGCGTGCGCTGACCAGCATCAAGGACAAGGCCGCCTACGAGGCGCTGGTCTTCTACTCGCGCGAGAAGGACGACGAGATCCGCCGCCGCGTCGTGCGTGCGCTCGGCGAGTCGGGCGACAAGGCGTCGCGCACCGGTCTGCAGAACGCGCTCCGCGATCGCAGCAAGGAAGTGCGCGTCGAGGCGGTGCGCGGGTTCATCCTCTCGGACCCCGCCAACGCGGTGCAGGTCTTCGAGCGCTCGCTCGGCTGGTTGCCGCGTGGTTCGCTGATCGCGATGACCCGTGAGTTCGGGGATGCGTTCGACTCCTACCTGGAGCTCGCGCTCTTCAGCAAGCGCATCGAGATGCGCGAAGAGGCCCTCGAGGCGCTCGCGCTGCTGCCCAAGAAGCAGTCCGCGCTGCTGCGCAAGGTGCTCGCCTCGACCGACGAGGACGACCTGCGCGTCCGCGTGATGAAGCGGCTCTTCGCGCTCGAGGGCAAGGGCGTCGCCACTGACGTCAAGGCGCTCGCGCTCTCCTCGAGCACCCGCGTGCGGATCGAGGCGATTCGTCTGCTCGGCTCGCTCAAGGGCGACAAGGAAGCCGGCGAGATGCTGGTGCGCTTCCTCTCCGAGGCCGACCAGCGCGTTCGCATCGCCTCGGCGCTCACCTACCTCGGGGGCTAGGCCTTGCGACACGTCGCCGGTGCGCTCGGGCTGGTGACCCTGGTGGCGTGCGTCGATCCCGCGCCGCCGACGGCTCCTGCACCTGCCGCCCCGACCGTCGAGGAAGCCGTCCGCGCGCTGCTGATGGGCGGCGGCGGGATCTGTGACGACGACCGCGGTTGCGCTGTCGGCGCCAGCCCGCTGGCTCGCGGGACCTGCGTGCTCGGGACGTGTTTTGGTCTGCTGACCACGGACGCGCCGGCCGCGCGGGCGGTGCTGGCCGAGCGCATCGCCGCGCTGCCGAAGGCGGTTCAGGACGCCGCCGTTTCCCGAATGATCGAGCATCTCTGGCGCCCGACTTCGATGGCTTCGGTTCGACAGGGCTCCGCCGAGGGCCTCCGCGCCGTGGCGCGTCGGCGAGGGATCGAGGCTTGCGGCGAGGCCTGCGACGCGCTCGCGCGGCTGCGCGACGAGCCCGACGGCGCGCTCGCCGCAGCGGGCCGCCACGGACTTGCCGAGGCAGGCGACGACGCCGCGCGCGCCGCCACCATCGTCGATTTGCAGCAGGGGTCCGAGCACCTGCGCGCGGCGGCTGCCCGCGCGCTCGGCGTCGCGCTCCGCCGCGGCCGCGACGATGCGGCGGCGCTCGCGCTGCAGGCTGCCCTCGAAGATCGCAGCCCGGTGCTGCGGCGGATCGCCGCCGAGGCGTTGGCACCGCACGCCGCCGATGCCGGCATCGCCGCAAGCCTCGCTGCCGCGCGCCGCCGTCATCCGGCCGATCTGGGCTATGTCGTCGATCGCGGGCTCGCCGCCCAGGCCCGCGCACAGGAGCCGTAGATGCTTGCCGCACGGATGCGTCGTCCCGGAACGGGCCTTGCCCTTGCCCTGGCCCTGGTCCTCTCGGTCGTCGGCTGTGACCGCGACGAGGCGGAGCAGGGCAAGGCTGCCGAGGCCGCGCCGGCACCGCCCGCGCCCCCCGAAGTCGGCGACGGACCGGGCAACTACGTGCTGCGCTACTTCTCCCCGAGCAGCGGCAACTTGCTCGTCGCCAAGACCCCGGCCGACGTGCCCGAGGCCGCGCGCGGACAGGTCTTGGTCGTACCCGATGATCCGGCCTTGCAGGGGCCGTGGCTCTTCGTGGCCGACCTGACCTCCCGCCACGGCGAGCACTACGCGGTCCGCGTCGTCGACCGGTACGCGCTCGAAGCCGAGGTCCGCAAGGAGCAGGCGCAGCGTGCGCCGCCGCCCGAGCTGGCCCCCGGTGGCAAGCCTGCGGCCGCGGCCGGGTCCGAGGTGATCCTCTACAAGACCGCCTGGTGCGGCTACTGCAAGAAGGCGGCCGAGTACCTCAAGCTCAAGGGCGTGCCCTTCGTCGCCAAGGACATCGAGCGCGATCCGGCCGCGCGGCGCGACATGCTGCAGCGCGCCCAGCAGGCCGGATTTCCGACCTCGCGGCTCGGTGGCGTTCCCGTGCTCTGGATCAAGGGTCGCGTGCTCACGGGCTTCTCGCGCGAGGCGATCGACGCGGCGCTGGCCGGCACCTGATTTTTTGACCGCGGCCCGCTCACTGCGATGCTGCGTCCACGGCCGGCGAAGTCCGGTGGAGGAGGCGGCGATGGCGCAGCAGCACGAGCAGGGCAAGGTGGTCGATTTGGCGGCGTGGCGCGTGAAAGTGCGCGGCTCGGCCAGCCACGGCAGCCAGCGTGCCGAGTGCGCGCTGCGCGAGGTCCGCGACGACGGCATGGTGCTCGAGGGCGCCGACGACGCGTCGCTCGGCCGCTACGTCTGGCTCGACGTCGATCTGCCCGACGGGCGCGAGGTCAAGGCGCTCGGCGAGGTCGTCGGTCGTCGCGATCCGCGTCAGCTCGCGCTCGACGTGAAGTTCAAGCACCTCTTCCCGGATCATCGGCGCACGTTGCAGGCCGCGCTGGGCGGCTAGCGCACAGCGCTTCGGTCCGGGCGCGGATCCTCAGTCGATCTCGAGTCCATCACCCGTCGGTGCGGCGTCGTGCGCTGCCCACGAGGGCGGGTTCGGCGCGGCCGGCGGCGGCACGTTGCGTGCGGGGGCCGCGGGCGCCGACGCAGGACGAGCGGGCTCCGGATCCGGGGTTCGCATGACCGGCGGCCGCACCGGCGCGCTGCGATCGGCCTCGGTCAAACGCACTTCGTTGCCGTCGACGCCGCGGGCGTAGACGTGCGATCCGTCGATGCGCAGTCGACCGAGCTCCGCCGGGCCGCCACGCCCCTGCAGCTCGCGGAGTAGGGCAGCGAAGTCCAGTCGGAGCAGCTGCTCCACCCCGTCACCGGCGCCGGAAGCCACCGGCGCCGCCGCCGTCGCCGGGGCGTTGTTCGCGGCCGCGGCCATCACCGCCGCCGCCGTGATCAGCGCGAGGTGCGTGCCGTCGGGGTGCCGCGCGAGGGCGCGGGCGACCTCGTCCAAGCCACCGACCGCCAGCTTCGCGGCGCGCGCCGTACTCTCGCTCATGTCGGCTCGGTCGAGCAGGGTGTCGACGAGCACTGCGTCGTCAAAGCGGACATCGACGAGGTTGGCGTCGCGCAGGTCGCAGCCGATCAGCACGGCGCCCTCGAAGTTGGCGCGCAGCAGGTTCGCACCGCGCAGGTCGACGTTGCAGAGCACCGCGCCAGCGAGGTTGGCATTGTCGAGTACGGCGCCGCCCTGACGCTGATCGGAGAAGCGGCTCCCGACCAGGAACGCCTCGGTGAAATTGCAGTGATTCAGGTCCGAGTTCAGGAACGTCGAGCCCTTGATCACGGCGCGCGAGAAGTTCGAGTTGGTCATCGGCGTCTCGAGGACGCGACAACCGTCCATCAGCACGCGCGACCACTGCAGCGCCTGCGCCTGGCTCGCGGAGATTTCGGAGTTCAGCAGCCGCGCGCCCTCGAGGCGAGTGCCTCGCAGCAGCACGCCACGGGCTTGCCAGCGATCGGCGCGCAGCCCGGGCAGCGCAACGCCCACCATCTTGGTGCCCAGCATGCGCACGTGGCCGAGCTGGACGCCGGTGAATTCCTCACCGGCATGGTCGGAGATGTCGCACGGGCCGACCTCCGCGCGATGGACGCGGTGGCCGCGCAGGGCGGAGAGGAGGTCGGCTGCATTCTGTAGGGAGTCGAGGTCGCTCATGGCCGCATCCTATCGCGCGGGTGGCGAAAAGGAAGGCTTGTGGCACACTCCTGCGGCCCACCGCAGCACCGGTGGACGAGGGACCGCGCTTGAACGCACCGACCGATCGCAGGACCGGACAACGCCGCACCTCGCGTCAGCAACTCGACGCGTTGCTCGGGGAGACGATCGACGACGACCTCGTCATCGAGCGACCGCTCGGCTCGGGCTCGCACGCGGACGTGTTCCTCGCTCGTCAGCGCTCGATCGGCGATCGTCGAGTGGCGTTGAAGGTGCTCGCGCGGCCCTACCTGCAGCTGCGCGAGGCCGATTTCCGGCGCGGTGCGCAGGCGTTGGGGCGCGAGGCGGCGGTGCTGGGCCTGATGCGTGCGCATTGCTTCGTCCAGGTACACCGGATCGGCGTCGTCCCCGATGGCCGACCCTATGTCGTGCTCGAGCACGTCGACGGGCCCCCGCTCGCGACGCATGTCGCCGACAATGCTCGTCTCCCGGTCGAGACCGTGGTCGACATCGCGCGCCAGATCGCGACCGGCCTGCACGAGATGCACCAGCGCGGCTTCGTCCATCGCGACGTCACGCCCGCCAACTTCCTGCTCGGCACCGACCCCCTGGGCGTGCTGCAGGTGAAGCTGATCGATTTCGGCACCGCGACGCGAATCAGCGAGCGGGCCGATCGGTACCGCGTCGGCTACGACCTCGAGCACCCACTCGGCACCGCCGGCTACATGGCGCCCGAACAGGCGCGCGGCGACGTGGTCGATGGCCGGGCCGACCAGTTCGGGCTCGCAGGTCTGTGCTGGGAGCTGCTCTACGGCGTGCGCGCCACTGCCATCATCACCACGACGCAGCGCTCGATGCTCGAGTTCCTGCGCAGCGACGCGCCGATCCCCACCGCGCCGCCGCCGCGCGACAGCGGCGTCCCGCCAGCGCTCGAGCAGACGCTACGGCGTGCGCTCTCCCGCGATCCCGCGGCGCGCTTCGAATCGATGCGGGAGTTCGCCGAGGCGCTCGGCGAGGCCCTCGCAAGCCAAGCGCCTCGGGGCGGTGGGCGCTTGCTCGGTCGCCTCTTCGGCGGCCGCGGAGGCAGCAGGTGAAGGGCTTCGTCGCGGCATTGGCGATCGGTGGGGTCGCGGTCTTCGTAGTGCTGGCCTTGCGTCACGCGCTGCGTGCCGCCTGGGTGCTGACCGGACGCAACGAGACGCGCGAAGAGGGCCCCGATCTGGAACTGTTGCGGCTCGAAGATGCACGCGACGCGGCGCTCCGCAACCTGCGCGAAGTCCACTTCGACCACGAGACCGGCAAGATCGACGACCACGACTTCGCCGAGCTGCGGGTTCGCTACGAGGGCAGGGCGGCCGAGGCGATGCGTGCCATCGACGCCCGCGGGGAGGGCGCGTGAGGCTGCTCCGAACGCTGGCAGCGGTGGGACTGCTCTCGTTCCTCGCGTTCGGCGCCGCGTCGGCCTCTGCGGCTGCGCCTGCCGCGCTGCCGGCGCCGGTGACCTGGGACGTCCGCATTGGCGACGTCGATGCCGACGGCGGGTTCACGGCGCGCGGTGGCGTGGAGGTTGAGATCGTGCCGATCGGCACCGATCGGGATGGCGCGCTCAAGCTGGGCGAGCCGATCGCCCGGCGCAGCGACGCCGACGGTCGTGTGGCGATGCCTGTCGAGATGCGTCCGGGCGGCGTGATGGTCCGGTACGAGGCCGAGGGCGGGCGTGCGGTGGCGTCGCTGCAGGCGTACCGCGCGCGCCTCGGCCGGCACGCTCGTCGGCTCGAGGATCGCGATGTGGTCGCCGACGTGCGTGTCAACCTCGAGGTCGGCGACAGCGGCCTCCGCGCGTGGCAGCTGATGACGCTGACGACGCGCGCGCCGGGCGTGCGCCGGTGGACCGCAGAGGCGCCGCTGCAGCTGCCGCTCCTCGCGCCCGCGGTGCAGGGCCTCGTGCTCGATCGGGGGCTCTTTCCGACGGGCCTGCGGGCCCTGACGATCGAGATCCAGGGCGACGGCCAGCTCGAGGCCAGCGGCGGCGCGCTGCACCTCGTCGGCAGCGTCGCGCCGGAGCGTCCGCTGACGCTGCGCATCCGCTACCCGATCGCGGTGCCGGGCGAGCGGGCGTCGCTCGGGCTGCGCGGCGTCTTCGGCGAGACGGCGCTGATGGTCGCGGCGCTCGGCGTCGAGCCGGCTGCACCGCGCTTCGAGAGCAGTTGGCCGGCGCGGATCGGCGTGCATCGAGAGGGCCGCGAGCGCCTCGCCGGCTTTGCGACTCTGCGCCCCGTCCGTCCCGGAGAGGTCGTCACGCTGGCGGTGGTGGACTTGCCCGAGCGCGCGCGTCGGCCACGGACCCTGCTGGCGAGCCTCGTCTTCGGCCTCGGCTTGCTGGCGCTGGGCGCGGCGACACGGAGACGCGGCGCTTGAGCGGGGAGCCGCTGCTCCGCGCGACGGGCATCGCGGCGGCCATGGACCGCCGCTACGTCCTGCTCGACCTCGACGTGTCGCTCCACCCGGGCGAGATCGTCGCCATCGCCGGCCCCAACGGCGCCGGCAAGACGACGCTGCTGCGCGTGCTCGAGGGCGTGCGGCGTCCCGAGCGCGGTGAAGTCCGCCTCGGAGGCGTGCCGATGCACGAGGCCTCCGCCGCGAGCCTCGCCCGCCGCGTGGGCGTGATCGGCCATCACACCGGGCTCTACCTGGACCTCTCGGCGGTGGAGAATCTTCGGCTCTTCGCGACGCTGGCGGGCCGGGATCTCGACGCCGCCGCGGCGCTCGCCATTTTGGCCGACGTCGGCCTCGCACGGGCCGACGCCTGCCGCCCCGTGCGCCACTATTCGCGCGGGATGGCGCAACGCGCGGCCTTGGCGCGACTGCTCGCGACGGGGGCCGACATCTGGCTGCTCGACGAGCCGTCGACCGGGCTGGATCGCGAAGGGTGCGCGCTGCTGCACCGCCTGCTCCGTGATGCTGCCGACGCAGGGCGCGCCCTGTGCGTGGTCAGCCACGATCCTGCGCTGCTCGAGGTCGCCGACCGCGTGTTGCACCTCGTCGCCGGGCGCCTGCAGGCCGAGGAGGCCGCGTGAGCGTCGGGACTACGCTGCGGCTCACCGGCGCGCTGCTGCGCAAGGACGTGCGGGTTGCCGCCCGCAGTCGCGAGACGGCCTTGTTGGTCCTGCTCTTCGCGGTGCTGTGCGTGCTGATCTTCGCGTTCGGCTTCCTCCGCGAGGGCGCGGTGGCGGCGGAGGTCGTCCCTGGCGTGCTCTGGGTCACGCTGCAGTTCGCCTCGACCGTGGCGCTGCTGCGCCTGTTCGCCGCCGAAGAAGAGGCGGGTGCGCTCGAGCTGGCCCTGCGCAGCGTCGCCGGTCCGGCCCCGCTCTTCTTCTCGAAGGCGTTGATGCAGCTGCTCTTTTCCGGGATGGTCACGGCGCTGGTGCTGCCGATGGTCCTGGTCTTCTTCGACGCGACGCGGATCCCGCTCGGTGCGACCCTCGCCGCGCTGGCGCTCGGTTTGGTGGGCCAGGCGCTGGTCGGCACGCTCGTCTCGGGCTTGATGGTTCGCGTCCAGATGCGCGACGTCCTGCTGCCCCTGGTGCTCTACCCGATCTTGACGCCCTCGCTCATCGCCGGCGTGAAGGTCACGGCGATCAGCATTGCCGGCGGATCGACCGAGGTCATCGGCACCTGGCTCTCGCTGATGGTGGTCTTCGACGCGGTCTTCGTGCTAGCTTCACCCTGGTTGTACGCGCGGGCATCGACGCCCTGACGCCCCGAGGATCCCCCGCATGTCCGCCACCGCCGCCAAGCGCCCGACCGCGTTGCTCGCGACCCTGGCCGTCGCCACGCTGCTCGTCGAGGCCGCCATCGTCTACATCGCGGTCGCCACGCCGGCCGACGTCAACCTGGGCATCGTCCAGAAGATCTTCTACTTCCATGTCGGCACCGCGTTCGCGATGTTGATCTCACTGGTCGCCGGCGCCGCGCTCTCCGGGCTGGATTTGGTCTCGCCTTCGGATCGCGTCGACGCCGCCGCGCGGGCGTGCATCGAGGTCGGCGTCGTCTTCGGCGCGATGCTGCTGGTCTCCGGTCCGCTCTGGGCGCGCAAGTCCTGGGGCATGTACTGGACCTGGGAGCCCCGGCTGACGCTCTCGCTGCTCGTGGTGCTGCTCGCCGTCTCGGTGCTGATCCTGCGCGGCTTGGCCGGGGATTCCGCCACGGGCCGCCGCGTCGGAGCGTCCCTGGCCGTCCTCGCGGCGCCGGCGAGCGCGCTCATCCACCTCGCGGTCAAGCTCTGGGGCGGCAACCACCCCTCGGTGCTGCAGGGCGGCGGCATTCAGAGCGCCGAGATGCGGATCGCCTTCTGGATGGCGGTCGCCGGCCTGCTCAGCTTCGCCGCCACGCTGGTCGCCGTGCGCTTCCGCAGTCTTCGACTGCAGCAGCGCGTCGACGCCCTCGAACTCGACCTCTCCGCGCTGGCCCTGCGCCGCGCCGCCAAGGGGGACGCATGAATCGTCGCCTGCTCACGGGTGCCGCCCTGGCGCTCGCCATCTGCCTCAGCGCGTTCGCCGCGTTCGCCGAGGCACCGGCCGCGCAGGATCTCGCTCGCTACAAGGAAGAGTCGATCCCCGGCGGGCTGCTCGCGTTGGTCGCCTACATGGCGATGTGGGCGCTGCTGGCGGGCTTCGTCGGCTGGACCCTCCTGCGCCAGACCAAGGTCGAGGCCGCGCTGCAGGCGCTCGAGGATCGCATCGACGGCGGGGCCGGGCGATGACGAGCAGTCACGTCTTCTTCATCCCGGCGATGCTCGTGGTCGGAGCCATCTTCGGCTACGTGATGGGGCGCAAGATGCTCTTGCAGGAGCAGGAAGAGGCGCGCCGAGCCCAGGCGCGCCGTGCGGCCCGCGATGCCGCGCTGCAGGACGACGCCTGAGCCGGCGCGCCTAGTCGCTGGGCTTGCGGCGATTTCGACCCGCCGTGACGCCGCCGCGTGGCCGACCCGACATCGACATGTCGCTCATCGTCACCATCTGCCGCTTGGGCTTGGGCACGAACGGCTTGAGGACCAAACCGACGTCGGGCTTCGGGCCCTTGATCTCCTTGGGCGGGTCGACGCGCGTGGTGCGTGTCACGACCTCGACGCTCGCGACGCGCGGCAGCGTCGGAATCTCCGAGAGGCGGTCGATCTCTTCGTCGTCACTGCTGCTCGCCACGAGCGGCTCCGCCTCGGCGGGCACCTCGTCCTCGCGCGCTTCGGGAGCCGGGTCGGCGGTGGTCTTCTTGGCCATGGCGGCGCTCCTCGGCCGGGCGCGGACGCGTCAGTTCAGCGGTCGTCGCGCCGGAAGGTCTGGCCGGAGCCGCTCATCGACGCGCTCTTGCGCGCGGCGAGGCGGACGGCACGATCGTCGAGCTGGCGGAGGTGCTCGACCAACATCGGCATGAAGGCGTCGAGCACGACCATGCCCGTCGGATGGTAGGCGGCGCGGAGCTGGGCGATGTAGCGCGCATCGACCGCGACCACCTCGGCCTCGGAGGCCGCTCGGATCTCGTAGGGTGAATCGCGCTGATCGACCAACGCGAGCAGGCCGGCGACTTCGCCCGGACCGTAGCTGGTGAGCTCGCGGATGATGCCGTTGCGCTCGACGCGCATGGTCAAGGTTCCGCTGATCACCACGAACATGCGCTCGGCGCGGTGGCCCTGCTGCAGGAGCAGCTCGTCACGCTCGGTCTTGAGGGTCTGTCCACGCTCGAAGAGGTGCTGCAACACCGAAGCGGGGATCGCCTGGAACGCAGGGCTGTGGTCTCGCAGCCAGGGGATGAAACGGGTGGGATCGTCCGCGCGACGGGCTTGATACGTCGAGCTGTCGGAATGTCGGGCCATGACCCCCTCCTCTCCGGCAGCATCGCGCGTCCGCCGCGACCGCGCAAGCGAGCACGACGTGGGTGCGTCCCATCCGTACGCGTGGCGCTCGCTTGTCGCTTTTCGAGCCACAGAGTAGCCTCCGGCTCTCAGCTGCAGCGCTCGACCGAGAAGTGGAGGACGTCATCGTCGAACTTCCGCCAGATCCGCACGCGGCGCTCATCGGCAAGACCATCGCCGGGCGCTACGAGGTGCAAGGACTCCTGGGCAAAGGGGGCTTCGGGGCCGTCTTCGCAGCCCGCCACACGATGACCGGCCAAGAGGTCGTGCTGAAGGTGATGCGCCCCGAGTTGGCGATGGACCCCACGCAGGTCAAGCGCTTCATGAACGAGGCGCGGATCTCCAGCGGCCTCTCCCATCCGAACACCGTCCGCACCTTCGACTTCGGCCAGACCGACGACGGCCTCCTGTTCCTGGTGATGGAGCGGTTGCACGGCGAAGAGCTCGCCCGCGTCCTCCGTCGGGAAGCGCCGCTGGATCCCGTCCGCGCGATGCACATCGCGATTGGTGTGCTGAAGAGTTTGGCCGAAGCGCACGCGGCGGGGTTGGTCCATCGCGACCTCAAGCCCGGGAACATCTTCCTGGTCAAGGTCCACGGCGAAGACGACTTCGTGAAGCTCATCGACTTCGGCATCGCCAAGAGCGTCGAAGCCGGCGTCGACGAGGATCTGACCCGCACCGGCATGGCGATCGGCACACCGAAGTACATGAGCCCGGAGCAGGGTAGGGCCGAGGCGCTCGACGGCCGCTCCGATCTCTACGCGCTCGGCGTCATCCTCTTCGAGATGCTCTCGGCGCGGCTGCCCTTCGAAGCGCAGTCGGCGATGTCGATGATCGTCAAGCATCTGCAGGAAGAGCCGCCGGACATCCGCACGCTCGCCACCGGCGTGCCGCCCGAACTGGCGCAGGTCGTGATGCGCGCGCTGCGGAAGTCGCCGTGGGAACGCTTCCGCGACGCGGACGAGATGCGCGAGCAGCTCGAGAACATCCTCGACGGCCTCGGCGCGCTGCACAAACGGCGCGCCGGCTCGGGCAGGATGCCTCAGGTCAGGCCGAGCACGATCGAACCGGGCCCCGCGGTCGGTGCAGCCGCCGCCGCCGAGGACGCCAACGCGACCATCGGCGTCGAGGCGGCGCGCGCACGCCTGGCCGAGCAGGAGACGCGGGCGGTCGCGTCGCCGCGCGCGGTCGCAGACGCCGGCGCGACGGCCCCTGCCGACACCGCCGTGGATTCGCACGAGGTCGCCGCGCTCGCGGCCGCGTTCGACTTCGAAGCCAACGCGGTGCAGCCGACCCGCGACGTGCCGCGCGCCGACGACATCGATCGCCCGACCCTGCAAGACGAGGACGGAAGCCTCGGGATGAGCGCGCCCACCGCCGAAGCCGCCGTCGATCTCGAGGAAGCACCGGCGGCCTCGCCTTCGGCACGCCGCGACGACGGCCCGAAGGCGCCGCCAGGTGTGCGCCCGCAAACGCCCACCCGCCCCGCCGGCCCCACGACCAGCCATGTCGAGGCGCGCAAGCCGACGCCGGCGTGGGTCTTCTTCATGGGCGGCTTGGCGGTGCTCGCCGGCGGTGGCTGGTATTGGTGGACGCACATGGCGTCGCAGGAGGATCGCGCCGGGCTCGGTCGCGAGGTCGCCGCGGCGCGCAGCTCGGTCGAGACCAAGATGCGGGAGCCCGATCTCGCACCGACGGGGCAGCGTCGACGCGACCACGGCAAGCCCAAGGGCAGCAAGCCCGAGCCCAAAACGCCGCTCGAGAAGATCAAGGCCGTCGTCGCCGAGGGCGCTGACAAGGCCGCGCAGGCGCTGCCGGGTGGATCCGAGCCCGTGATGCCCGGCGTCGAGCCGCTCGAGGCCGAGGAGGCCGACAAGGTCGCTCAGAAGTCGGTCCGCGCGATTCAATCGTGCATCCGGCAGCACGGCGTCGGCGGTCAGCGCTACACGCGGATGGGCGCCTCGCTGGTGGTCGGCAAGGACGGCCGCGTGCAAGAGGCCAAGGCGCTGCCCGAGCTCGCCGAAGGGGAGCTCGCCGGCTGCGTCGAGAAGGTCTACCGGAAGATGCGCTTCCGCTCGGGCTTCGACCGCGAGCAGGCCGTGCAGGCGTACGTGAAGTTCCTGCCGCTCACGCCGCGCAAGGCCGCGGCGAATCGACGCGCCGGCAGCGCCGGCGACGTGCCGCTCTAAATCCATACGGGGGGTGACGATGGACAGCATCCTACGGCGAGACCGCGGCTGGCTGGCCCTGGTGCTCGTGGTGGCGCTCACGTCGATGGTGGCGACGACGCTGCCGCGGGGCGCCGTCGCCCGCAGCGCCATCGAGGCGCGCGCCGCGAAGATGAGCGATGAGGCTGCGGCCCATTTCAAGGCCGGACGCTACCTCGAGGCCGCTGAGCGTTTCGAGCAGGCGTACGCGCTCGATCCCGAGGTCCTGGTCCGATTGCGCAACGCCGGCCGCGCCTGGGAAGAGGCGGGGCGACCGGATCGTGCGCGGCATTGCTTCGAGCGCTACCTCGAGAAGGAGCAGGACCCCGCGCTCCGCAAGGACGCCGAAGAGCGCATCGCGAAGGCGCGCGCCGCTATCGAGGCGCGCTCGCAGGCCGAGAATTCGGCCCCGTCGGCGACCCCGGCCGCGTCGGGGAAGGGCGAGCACGCCACGACCGCTGGCGCGGCGGGCGATGTCACGGTGCACGCAGCGTCGGGTCGCGATTGGCAACTGCCCTTGGCGGTCGCCGTCGGCGGCGTCGCGTTGGCGGCCACCGGCGCCGGCTGGTTCGTCGCCGCGCAGGACAAGGCCGACGTCGTCGAGCAGGCCGACAAGGCCGGCCAATACGCCTACCCCGGCGGCGCGAGCAAGCGCGAGGACGATCTCGCCACCATCGATCGGAACCGCATCGGCGCCGTCGCGCTGGTCGGCGTCGGCGTGGCCGGCCTGGGCGTCGCGACCTGGCTTTGGCTGCGCGACGGGACCGAAACGCAGGAGGCCGGCGTCCGCTTGCTGCCGCGATGGACAGGGCGGGACGCCGGCCTCGTGCTCGATGCGCGCTTCTGACGCGTCCGTTGTCGGGGCCTAGAACGCGCCCTTCCACTCGGTGCAACATTTGTCGAAGCTGCAGGCGTCGTAGTCCTCGACTTCACCGCACACCGCGTCGTTCTGCTCCTCGCAGGCGTTGAGCTTGCCGAGCGCGTCCTTGCAGGTCGCGCTGACGTTGCAGCTGGTCATGCAGCTGTTCATGCACGCGACGGCCTCGGCCTGGCAGGTCGTCGGGCAGTTCATGTCGAAGCCGCAGCCCATGAAGCAGCTCTGCGCGGCGTTGACGCACTTGACCATGCACGGCTCGAGGCAGGGCACGTAGGGGCAGCAGTTGCGGGTGGTGTTGCTGCCGCCGTCGCAGGGGTTGGCGTCGCAGGTCGCCGCGCCCGGCTTGCCGAACGAGCCCATCTCCACGCTGCCGCCGCCGCCGCCGCCGCCGCCACCCGTCGTGGGCGGGGTGCAGGCCACCGCGCCGGCGCCGCCCCAGTAGACCAGGTTGAACGGACCGTCGAGCGTGTATTGCTTCGGGCCGATCGGCGCGGGGTTGGTGACGACGACCGCGTTGAAGCGGCCGACGACGGGCTGGCCGGCGTCGGTCGGGCAGGCGTCGATGTCGATGCTGCCGCCGGCGACCGAGTTCAGCACCGCGCCATTGCCGGCGTAGCTGACCCAGGCCTCGCCGTTGGGCTCGCCGACCGGGATGCCCTTCTTCGGCAGCGGGTGCTTCTCGGTGTCGATGTAGGCGGTGATCACCGTGCCGGTCGCGTCGGCGATGAAGAGCTGTAGCATCTTGTCGGCGTTGCTGGCGCCGAGCGACTTGGCCTCGGCGTCGGACTTCGCCGCCGCCTTCTCTGCCTTGACCTCCTGGGTCTGGCCGCCGTCGTCCTTGGCCGAGATGGTCGCCGTGTTCTTGGTCGAGTCGCCGGTGCCGCCACCGCCGCCGCCGCCGCCGCCGCTGCTGCCGTCCGAGCTGGCGTCGCTGGTGGCGGTGTACCCACCGCCGCCGCCGCCGCTCGTGGTGGTGCACGCGGCGAGCGTGGAGAGTGCCAGCGCCAAGATCAGGCTGTGGCGGAGCGTGGTCGAAATCCTCATCGGGGAGCCTCCTCGCGCGTCGAGCGCGGTTGCGCTAGCATCGTCCCGCGCCGCTCGGCGCGAGGGAGCCCTGCATGCCGCGAAAAGACGTTCGACGCCAGATTCGATTCGATGTCCGAATGCTTCCGCTCGGAGGCCTGACGGTGTGGATCGCGCTCGTTGTGGGCTGCGTCGGCTGTGGCGACAAGAAGGCGCCGGCGCCTGCCGCCCCGCCCGAGGCCGCGCCCGCCGCGCCGACGCCGCCGAAGCCTGAGCCGGAGGCCGTTGCAGAGCCGGCCCCCGCGCCCGCGCCCGCGACGCCGGACAAGCCAGCCGAGCCCGAAGATCCGGGCCGCGACGACACCATCGCGCTGCACCTCGGCGCGCCGGGGAGCGACGCGTTCGCGCTGCCGGTGCCGGGCAAGGCGGCCCGCGTGCGCGTCACGCCGATCGACGGCAAGGGCCGGCCGGTCCCCGGCCTCGTCAGCCAGGGCGACGGCGCGGTGGTGATGGTGGCGCTTCGCAACGACGGCGCGTTCGGCGTCGCGATGGGGCCGACCGAGGCCGGTGGTCCCGCCGCCGTCTTCGACCTGACCTTCCCGCTGCCGGGGCCGCACACGCTGCTCTTCGGCTACCGCCGCGAGGGCGGCAAGCTGCACGTCGACACCGCCGCGGTCCGCGTCTCGGGTGATTGGAGCGCCAAGGACATGGACGCGACCCAGACCAAGGATACCGCCGCCGGTCTCACCGCCGAGTTGGTGCCGCCGGCCGAGGGCTTCGTCGTCTGCAAGCCCAACGCCGTGGTCACGCGATTCACGCGCCGCGGCAAGAAGACCGAAGTCGCCGGCGTTCACGTCGCAGCCGTCCCGCTCAGCCGCGACGGTATGAGCGTCGGGGAGGCCGATGCCGAGGGCCACACCACGTTGCGCTTCGACTCGCCGGGCATCTGGCACGTCTTCGCGCGGGCCCTGGTGAAGGGCAAGCCGACGAGCTGGCATTTCCACGTGCAGGTCGGCGGCGAGCGCCCCGCCGAGGGTTGCCCGTGAGCCCGTTCGGGGGCCGCCTGCTCGCTCGCGCGCCGGCTGCATTCGCGCTCGCGGCGCTCGCGTTCGCGCCGTCGCGGACGCTCTACGCGCAGACGCCTTCCGCCGCGCCGCCGCCGGTGGCCGGCAACCACGCCGGGTCGCCCCCCGACGTGCCGCCCGGCTACCTGCCCGACGATCCGCGCGAGTTGCCGCGCTCGCAGGCGAGCGGACTCGGCGTCGTCTTCGACGATCTCGGCGTGGACGACCTCTGCATCGGCTTCGCAGAGCTGCTCGAGATGCCGGCGCCCGGTGCGCTCGGCGGTCCGCTGCCCTC
>JBEARB010000153.1:0-3449 GCA_041163625.1 Pseudomonadota bacterium
GGCCTCTTGGTCGCCGAACCAGACGCGAGTGGCCGGGCCGATTCCTACGCCCTCGATATCGACCTCGTCGCCGCCGGCGAGGGGGCCACGGGGCGGCGTCACCGAGACGATGGTCAGGCCAGAGAGCGAGCCGCCGCCGTCGACCTGCGACAGTGCGTCGCTGCCGCCGTTGCCCTCGGCGGGCGTCGAGCAGGCCGTCGCGAGCCAGGCCACGAGCAGCGCGAGCATCGGGAGAGAACGAGCGAGAGGGCGCTGCCGCGGGACTGCGCTGCGGCGGTCGAGCATGCGTCTGCCTCCGGGACCCGTCGGGGTCCACCCCCCTCTCTCGCGTCGCAGCGTACGGGATCTGCGGCGCGTGCGCCAATCAAGGTGCGCCGAGATCCCGAGGAATCGGCGTGATCGCCAGCGGCGCGCCGGCCGGCAGCGAGGCGAGCACGGCGGCTTCGTCGAGCCAGGGACCGGCGGCCCGCATCAGCGCCTGCCCGATCGCCACGGTCGCGCTTGCCGCCGGCGCGGGCGCCTCGCCCAGCACGCGACCGACCCACACGCCGAGGGCCACGCCCAGTCGGAGCGAGAGGTCGCCGCGCGGGACGAAGAAGACCTCGACCTCGTCGCCGTCGGCGAGCCCGGCGCGTGCCCGCACGTCCGCGAGCGCCGCGAGCAGTCCGCCCTCCCGGTCGACCAAGCCGCGCTCGCGGGCCCGGACGCCGAGGTGGATGCGGCCACCGGCGAGCCGCTCGAGCGCGCCCTTTTCGATCTTGCGACGCAGCGACACGCGGTCGAGGAACATCTGGTAGTAGCGACCGAGCGAGCGGCGCAGCACCGCCTCCTCCAACGGCGACCACGGTCGCTTCGGATCCTCGGCGGTGGTGCCGGGGCCGGCAGCGACGTGCTCGACGCCGACGCCCAGCAGCGCGAACGTGCCCGAGAGATCCGGCTTGAGCGTGAAGATCCCGATCGATCCGGTGACCGTCGAGCGATCGGCGAAGATCCGGTCCGCGCCAAGCGAGAGCCAATAGCCGCCGCTCGCCGCGACGCTTGCCATCGAGACCGCGGTCGGCTTGCGTTCGGAGACCTCGCGCAGGCCCTGGTAGATGAGCTCGGAGCCGTAGACGGCGCCGCCACCGGAATCGACGCGGGCGACCACGGCCTTCACGTCGCTCCGCCGAGCCAGCCCGGCGAGCAGCTTGCGCGTATCGCGCCCGCCGATGCGTCGTCCGCCCAGACCGTTGCTGCTGCTGCCGTCGACGATGGTGCCGGCCAAGGTCAGCACCGCGATGCGGTCGCGTGGACCGAAGCGCTTGCGACGCGCCTGCGGGGCGCGGTACGGCTTGAGTTGCTCGTCCTTGCCGAGCATGCCCCACTGCCGCAGCGACTTCTCGAAGTCCTTGGGCGAGGCGACCACGTCGATGAAGAGCGCGCGGCGCGCGTCGTCCGGCACCACGACCCCGCGGCCGAGGGCGGCGTCGACGGCGGTCGGCGTCAGCGATCGGCCGAGCGAGACGGCCTCGAGGAAGGTGTCGTAGCGCTTGCGGACGACGCGCTGCAGCGTCTCGCGCAGGGCGGGACCGAGGCGTGAGCGGGTGAAGGTCTCGGGCGCCGACTTGTAGTCGGCGTACCGGATCGCCTGCACCGAGATGCCGACCCGGGCGAGCGCGTCGGCCAGGCCGATGAAGTCCGCGCCGACGCCGCGGGCGCCGAGGGTGCCGGCCTCCGGCATGCCGATCCGCTCGGTGGCGCAGGCGACCATGTAGCCGCGCGTGCCGAGGCTGGCGGCGTAGCTGGCCGTGCGCTTTCCGGCGCGGCGTAGCTCGGCGATGGCGGTGCGCAGCTCTTCGACCTGCGCCCAGGACAAGCGCGCGCCGTCGAAACGGAAGACCACCGTCTGCACGGCTGGGTCGCGCCGGAGCGCGTCGAGCTCGAGCAGCAGGGCACCGAACGGACGACTGCTGCCCGGCGCCTCCGAGGTGACGTTGCCTAGCGGTACGATGACCGCACGCGGCCCCGGATCGACGAGCGAGTGCGGGACATCGCCCGAGAGCCGAGCGCCGAGCTGCACGCCGCCGCCTTCTCCGGCCTGCAGCGAGCGATCTCCGCGCAAGCCGAGCTCGACGCCCCAATGGCCCAAGCCGATGTCGAGGAGCAGGCTGGTGCGCTGCTCTTCTTGCTTGGCGCCGCCGATGCGGTGGGTGACCTGGCGATGCTCGAAGATCAGGCCGAGGCCGTCGATGACGCGACCGGCGGCGCTGAACGTGACGTTGCCGAGCGTTCCGCCGGCGGGCCAGTCGACGTCGAACGCGAGCGTGAGTCGATCCGAGCCCGCGAAGGGGCGCAGCGCCAGGCCCCATGCGTAGCGCGTCGTGAAGGCCGAGGTGCCGTCGGTCAGCGCGACGCCGGGGTCGCCGAGACCGGTGACGCGCCATCCGAGCGAGACCCACGACCAGGGCTGGACCAACACGCCGATCTCGCTCGACCACGGGACGTCGTGCCCGGTCGCGGCGGCGCCGTGCATCCGCGTCGCCGCGCCGACGGCGATGCGGTCGCCCAAGGGCAGCGCGACGCCGAACGAGAGGCGCGAGAGCAGCAGCGCGTCGCTCTGCTCGATATCGCTGCGGTGCTCGGCCGCCGTCGCGAGGCGCAACGGGCCGAGCTTCGAGGCGGCGAACAGCCCCCAACCGCTGCCGGCCGCTCCACCGACCGGGCCGCCACCCAGCGCCGTCTGTAGGCGCAGTTCCCAGCTGTCGAGCAAGCCCAGGCCGGCGGGATTGACCGAGAGCGCCAACGACCCGCGCGGGTTGGCGACGGTCTGGCCGGCGAAGTGGATGCCGAGGTCGCGGCGGGCGGCCTGCGCCAACGCGCTCGAGGCGAACAACCCGAATCCGGCGAGGAGGACGGCGACGACGCGCAGCTTCACGAGGACCTCCGTGCGCGCGGGGCGTCCGGGCCGAATCGCGCGGCCGCCTGGCGTTCTGCTAGCGGTTGTGGGTCAGCGCCATCAGCTTGAAGTCGTCGGTGCCGTCACGGCGGAGCAGCAGGCGGTACGACTTCACGCCGCGGCAATCGAGCGAGACCTTGAACAGGTTGCCGGCCGCATGGACGGTGTACATCTCGCAGGCGAGCGGCGCCTTGCCGGCGCGCGCCTCGGCGAGCTTCTGCCGGTAGAGCTGGTCGCGGGTGTCGTCGAGCTTGAGGAAGGCGCCGCCGTGGATGCGGAACAGCGTCGGGATCAGCGTCGGCATCTCGGTATGCACCTCGGCCGGGCCGAAGTTGCGCAGGTAGGTGGCGAGGTCACCGCCGGCGAGCGATTGGCAGGCGGCCTCTTGCGTCAGATCGGTCTTGATCTCGAGCGCCGGCGAGTCGATGCGGATGTCGAGGTAGACGCGCTCCTTGTCGAGCATCTTGCAGACGGCGGCGTGGTTGCCGGTCGCCATGTTGCGCGAGAAGCCAAG
>JBEARB010000154.1:0-5553 GCA_041163625.1 Pseudomonadota bacterium
GCCCGCTCCAGCGGCATGCCGGCGTCGTCCAACGGCACCGCGAGCCAGACCTCCGCCTCGTTGGCCAACGTCGCTCGCAGCCCCGCCACATCGGCCTGGAGCGCATCGGCGCTGCGCTCGGCTGCGTCCGTCCAGCCCGGATGTTGCGCCACCCCGCTCGGTAGGCTGTGCAGCGCCCGCCCGTCACCGCGCAACGTCAGCTGCAACGCCAGCGGGGCCCGCAGCAGCCCCACCACGACCAAGGGCGCGTCCGCCGGCGCCTCGGCCAGCGCCGCCGCCGCGTCGCGATGCGGCCGTGGCTCGGGCGGCAACGCCAGCAGCGGCGCCGTCAACGCCGCACACGCCAACGCCGTCGCCAAGACGCCCGCCGCCGTCGCGCCGCGCTGGGCGCGTTCGTCCAGGTCGAAGCGAGCGCGGAGCCAGGTCCACGCGGTGTCGAGCCCGAGCGCCCAGAGGCCCAGGAACGCGGGCGCCGCGAGGATATCGTAGCGGCCCGGCAGCGCGATCGGCCGCAGCCAGGCCGAGACCAGCGCCGCGCCGAGCGTCGGCCCGAGCAGCGCCACGAGCAGCAGCAGGCGGCCGCGCCATGCCGAGGCGTCGCGCAGCCCAGCGAGCGCCAGCAGCGCCGGCGCGCCGAGCCAAAGGGCCACGACCGCCGCGAGCGGCGCGGTCAGCGTGAGCTGCCCGAGCGGGCCGAGGTGCGCGGGCAGCGGCGCGTGGTGCGCGAGCACGCCGGCACTCTGCCAGAGCGCCGCCCCGATGCCGTGCCAATACGCCTGTAGCCACGCGCTCGAGGCCTGCTGGCCGCCTGCCGCGCCGAGCAGCCAGGGGCCCCAGAGCGCGATGACGCCGAGCAGCGCGAGCGCGCCGCGGCGGCGGGCGTCGGTGGGTCCGAGCGCGACGGCCAGCGCCAGCACCGGCAGCACGAAGACCCCGTAATGGTGCAGGAAGAGCGCGGCGAGGGTGGCGGCGGCGGCACCGGTGAGCGCGGCGGTCGAACCGGTCCGTTGCAGGCGCAGCGCGGCGGCGAGGGCGAGGCCGCCGAGCAGGGCGAGCCCGGCGTAGGCGCGGGCTTCGGTGCCGTAGTGCAGCAGCCACGGTGAGAGCGCGGCGAAGGTGGCGGCGCACAGACCTGCGCCGCGGCTGCCGCGGGCTTCGGCGACGAGCCAGGCGACGACCGGCACCAAGGCGACGCCGGCGAGCAGGCTCGGCATGCGCAGGGCGACCTCGCCGCTGCCGAAGACCGCGATCCATCCGTGCAGCAGCAGCGAATGCAGCGGCGGGTGGGCGTCGACGGCGAGGCGCTCGAGCACGCCAGCGACGTCCGGGGCGGCTGCGAACCAGGCGCTGCACGCCTCGTCGAGCCAGGCTTCGCGCGCGTCGATGCGCTGCCAGCGCAGCAGCGCCGCGAGCAGCGTCAGCAGCCCGAGGGCGAGCCGGCTCATGCCTCGCGGACCTCGCGCACGAAGGCCGCGAGGCGAGCGTGGACCGCGGGGTGGTTGGAGATCGCAGCGTGGGCGACGCCGGCGACGGTCGCGCGCGTCGTCCGCGCCGCCATCGCCTCGGGCAGCGCCGCCGCCTCGGCCAACGCGCTCGCTCGGGTCACCATACCGTCGCCGAGCACGGCGCCGGCGTCGCTCTCGGCCAGCGTCGCCGCCAGCAGCAGCCACCGCGTCGCCGCCGGCGAGGTCCACGCCGGCTCACCCGCGGCGAGGTCGCGGATGCCGGCGCTGCGCATCTCCAGCAGGGTCTTGGGGATCGACGCCGCCGGCAGCGCGATCGGCGACAGCGCCTGCGTCAGGCTCGCCACCAAGCGCTCGAGCGGGGCACCGGCGTGCGGCGTACCGAGCGTCGCGACCGCGACGACGCGCTCGCAGAACGCCGCCTCGCGCGCGAGCCCGTCGGCCAAGGCGGCGCGCGCGACCAAGCCGCCCATGCTGTGGCCGATCAGCCAATAGCGGCGGTCGGGGTGGCCGAGCGCGTCGAGCGCGGCGTCGAGGCGCTCCAACCAGGCCGCGAGCGCCGCGCCGTTCTGACCGATCGGTCGGCCGCTGTTGTAGCGCGCGTACAGGGGTAGTAGGCCGTCGCTCTCGTGCAGCAGGCGGGCGAAAGTGGTGGAGGGATCGCCCCAGTTGGCGGCGGCGCCGAAGCAGAAGCCCCATTCGGTGGCGCAGAGCCCGTGCACGTAGACGCCGATCTCCCGCGCCGGCGCCTGCAACTGCTCGGCCAGCATCGCCCGCAGCGCGTCGTCGTCGTCGGGCAGCATCGCGTCGCCGAGCCCGCCGGCGTCGCCCCAGCGCAGGCCGAAGCCCAGGTCCAACGCCGAGCCCGCGACGCCCGCGCGGTCGCCGATCGCGCCACAGAGCGCCCCGACCGCGGCGTCGACCGCGCCCGCGGCGGTCTGCACCGCGTCGCTGCGCAGCGGGGCGCAGCCGATGACCGGCCCGCGCTGACCGGGCTGCCGCAGCGCGTCCTGCGCCACGTCGCCGGCGACCTCGACCGCGGCGTTCACGCTGCGCACGCCGACCAGGCTGGCTTGGGTGAGCAGCCGGCGCACGGCGTCGAACGCCTCGGCTTGCTTGCCGACGCCGACCGCGCGCGCGGCGCGCACGACGTGGCCGGCGACCTGGTCGTGGCTGCGCTCGACGAGGTCCGTCACGCCGCGGACGGCTTGGTGCAGCAGGTGGCGAAAGGCGCTGGCGGCATCGTCGCGGTCGTTCATCGGAATCGTCTCCTGCGCTCGCTCGTCAGCGGCCGCGCAGGAGGCGGCCGAGGCGGGCGAGCAGGCCCGGCGTCGGTGTGGGCGTCGCTGGCGAGCCGGCGGCGTCGGTGGCGGCGTCGGCGTGGCCGGGCTGCAGGGCGGGGACGGCGGCGCGGGCGGCGGCGGCGGCGCGCTCGACGTCGGCGAGGGCGTAGCGGGCGGTGGAGCGCGGCAGCGCGGCGTCGACCGGTGGGAGCTGGGTGGCGGCGCCGACGGGCTCCTTGCGCTCGACGCGCCAGCGGCCGGTGTCCTTGCTCGTCACGATCTCCGGCCGCACCGCAGGGATCTGCCACGACGAGGGGCGGTGGCGCTCGGCCTGCGTCGGCATCGGCTCGCCACTGACGGCGGCCCGCAGCGCCGCCCGCATCGCGCGTGCGTCGGCGAAGCGGTCCTTCGGATGCTTGGCCAGACCCTGTCGCACCCAGGCCGCGAGGCCGTCCGAGACCGGCTGCGCCGCGACCTGCCGCAAATCCGGCGGCGGCTGCTCGCGATGCAGACGCAGGACCTCCTCGACGTCCGCGCCCTCGAAGACCGGCCGACCGGCGAGCCCGCGGTAGGCGAGCGCGGCGACGGCGTAGAGGTCGCTGCGCGCGTCGAGCTCTTGGCCGGCGCATTGCTCGGGGCTCATCGCGTCGGGCGTGCCGACGCCGGCGTTGCGCTCGCGGGCGGCGTCGGCGATCAGCATCGCGATGCCGAAGTCGAGGACCTTCACGAAGCGGTCGCCCGAGACCTCGTGCAGCATCACGTTGCCGGGCTTGACGTCGCGGTGGACCAAGTCCTTGTCGTGGGCTTCGGCGAGGCTGCTCAAGATGGCTTCGAGGATCGGTACGAGCTCGACCGGTGGCATCGCCCGGCCCTCGCGCTCCAGTCCGGCAAAGACCTGCTCGAGCGTCGCGCCCTGCAGGCGTTGGCTCGCGATGTAGAGCGCGCCGCCCTCGGTGCGGCCGACGTCGAAGACCCGCAGCGTGTTCGGATGCTGCAAGGAGGCCATGATCTGGGCCTCGCGGAAAAAGCGCGCCTCGGCCGCCTCGTCGCCCACCGGCAGGTTGCGCAGCAGCATCTTCAACGCCACGCGCTGCGCCGTCCGCCAATGTACCGCCTCGTAGACCACCGACCACGCCCCGCGGCCGAGCACGCCCTCGATCCGATAGCGGCCGTCGACCAGCTCGCCGACGCGGGCGTGGTGGGAGTGCGAAGGGCGGCGGTGACGCTCGGCGCTCATCCCTGCCAGCATGGAGGGGCGGGCCGGTTCCCACAAGCGGCGCGAAACGAATCAGCGGCCCGTTGGCTCTCCACAGCACCTCGAACCGCTCGCGATGCAGCCGCGCCCGGCCGTGGTCTGGCTGCAGAAGGGCGTGAGCCACCCCGGCTTCGTCGCCGCGCTGCGCGCCGAGGGCTTCGCGGTGGTCGAGAACCGCTGCATGATGGAAGACCGGCGCACGTTCGGCCTCTCCGCTCCGGCGCGGGGCTAGAGACGCGACAGGCGCCGGCACAGCGGCCCCGTTCCGGCGTCGCGTCGGAGTCGCCATGGACCGCTCGCTCACCGACCTGCACCGCCACCTCGACGGCTCGATGCGCGCCGCCACGCTGCGCGCGCTCGCCGAAGAGGTCGGCATGCCGCTGCCCGAGCTGCCGCGCTTCTTCGCCGGCATGGGCCTCGGTGCCGCGCTCGCCTGCTTCGAGATCACGCTGCGGACGCTGCAGCGGCCCGCCGCGATCGCCCGGGTCGCGGCCGAGATCGCCGAAGACGCGGCGCGCGAGGGCGTCGGCCGCCTCGAGCTCCGCTTCGCGCCGCAGCTGCACGCCGAGGGGCTATCCGCCGCCGAGCGGCCAGGCGCCATGGCCGCCGCCGTCGACGCGGCGCTCGAAGGCCTCGGCGGTCGCGCCGGCCTGCTGCTCTGCGTCCTCTACGGCGACGATCCCGCCCTCGCCGAGGCCTTGGTCGACCTCGCCGCCGCCCGCCCCGGCGTGGTCGGCGTCGACCTGGCCGGCGGCCCCGCACCCACCCACGAGTTCGGCATGGCCGCCTACGGCCCCGCCTTCCGCCGCGCCCGCAGCCTCGGCCTTGGCGTCACGGTGCACGCGGGCGAGGGCCGACCGCCGGCGGAGATCGGTGTGGCGGTCGAGGCGCTCGGCGCGCTGCGCATCGGCCATGGCACCACGCTGCTGCAAGATCCGGCCATCCTCGATCTGGTCCGCAAGCGCGGCGTCACCATCGAAGCGTGCGTGACCTCGAACGTCCACGTCGGTGCCGTCGCGCGCGCCGAGGACCACCCGCTGCCGCGCTGGCTCGCGCTCGGCGTCCGCGCCTGCATCAACACCGACAATACGCTGCTCTCCGCGGTCGACGCGCCCGAAGAATACCGCCGCGCGCGCGCCCTGCCGGGGATGGACGACACGCTGCTCGCGCAGGCCGTGGCGCACGGGCACGCCGCGGCGTTCCAGCGCTAGCAGGCCCGAAACTCAAGCCTCCAGCTGCAGCCGACTGCGATTCCGATACGCCGTCAGCACGGCCAGCGATTCGCACGAGCAGACCACGTGGATGCCCTCGACGTGGCGCAGGTCGATGCCGTCGCGGCGCGCGGCCGCCACTTCGCGACGTCCGACCACGTAGGTCAGCGAGCCGCGTTGCCAGACCTCACGGCCGTAGTCGACCACCGCCTCGAGATACCACCGCGAAAAGCTGCGGCTGTGCATCAGTAGAGTCCCCCCACGTGGTGTGTGAACGGAACGAGGCCGAGCCGCAGGCTCGTCGCCGAGTTCCGACAACCCGCCTGCGTCACGGAGCGCAG
>JBEARB010000155.1:0-4851 GCA_041163625.1 Pseudomonadota bacterium
GGGTAGGCTCTGGGTCGAACTCCGCTCGGTAGCGCGCCAGCATCTGTCCTGAGCCGCAGGCGAGGTCGACCACTGGACCCGGTAGGGCGCGGGTCTGGGTCGCCAGCCGCGCCAGGGCCTCGGAGTAAACGGGCTGGCCGATCTCTGCCTGGACCATCGCGTCGTAGTCGGCGGCGACGGCGTCGTACATCTCCCGGACTTGATCTCTCATGCGTCTCCTCTCCTACCCCTCTCCTACACGATCTCGACTTCGCCTGGGAGCGGGCTCAGGGGCCGCACTCATCGGGCTTTCCGTCGCCGTTCTGGTCCTTGCTGGTGCCGCCGCTGATGTCGCAGCTATCGGGCTTGCCGTTGGCGTTGCAGTCGGGGGCGCCGCCGTACCCTCGGCTCCGGAGCACCGTATGGCCCGAGAAGGGCCCACCGGGAGCGGAGCCGACGCTGCTGAAGGCGACGTCGGTGCGGCCGTCTCCGTCGAAGTCGGCCGCGACCGAGCGGAAGGCGCCGAACTCGCCGGGCAGCACGACGCCGCCGGAGACGGTCGAGAAGCTCGCCTTGCCGTCGTTGATGCGCAGCAGTGGTGCGACGCTGCCGGCATATTGTGGTGCTGCGACCACGTCGAGATCGCCGTCGCCGTCCCAGTCGATGCCCTCGATCCAGCCGCCGCCGCCGTGGCTGGGCCCTGGGGTGAAGCCGCCCTTGCCGTCGCCGATCCAGCACTTGTCGCTGGCGAGCAGGTCGATTGCAGCGTCTCCGGCGAGCTGGCCGGCGACCTCCCCGTCAGCGCTGACCGGGTTGTCGAAGTCCAGGCCGCTCCCGGTGTTGAGGAAGAGCTTCCCGGCGACGACGAGATCCGGCCCATTGGCGCCGTCGAGATCTGCCAACAGCATCCTCGCCGGCAAGCTACTCGGCAGGCCCGGCGTCGCCGCAGCCTGGGCGGTGAAGGTCCAGCTGGCGCCGCTCTTGCCGGCCAAAATCGGCAAGATCGCCGGCGTGCTGCCGAAGATCGACGAGGCGCCCTTGCACAGTACGACGATGTCGACCGAGCCGTCGCCGCTCCAATCGCCGAAGGCCGCGAGCGTCGGGCCGGCCGGGGTGTTGAGGACCGTGTGCTGGCTGAAGGCGCCAGTCGGCCCCTGGAGGTGGATGGTCGCGGTGCCGGCCGCTGGCGAGAGGACCAGGACGTCGGCGTCCTTGTCGCCGTCGAGGTCGGCGACGAAGACGTCCGGACCCTTGAAGGCGCCGGCGGCGAGCAGCTCACCGGCGGCAAACGCGCCCTTGCCGTCGTTGCGGTAGAGGGTCAAGCCGGCGGTCGCCGTGCTGTAGAGGTCGAGATCGCCGTCGCCCTCGTGATCGGCGACGCGCAGCTGGTTGCCGCCGTCGTTGCTCTGTGCGAGCTGCTCGAAGGGCGCCTGGACGTCGCAGCTATCGGCGACCCCGTTGCCGTCGCAGTCGGCCGACGGTGGCGGGTTGGCGCAGGAGCTGCTCGTGCCAGCAGAGGCTGGCAGGGTGGCGAGGCCGCGAACTGGCCCAGCAGCGCTCGGGCCGGCGGAAACGGCGAATGGCTGCAGCGCCACGGTCCGTAGCGTGGCGGCCTGGCCGCTGCCGGCGGCGGCCAGGAGCGAGCCGTTCTGCAGCGGGCAGAGGCCGACGACGTCGGACGTGCCGAGGCTGCCGAGGCTGGCGAGCTGCGCGCCGGTCGCCGGGTCGAGTCGGACGAGTTGGTCGGGCTGCCCGGCCGCGCCAGCGACGGCCGCGTAGAGCTCGCCGGTGGCGGCAAAGGTCAGCGCATGCATTGCGGGGCCAGTGCCGGGGCCGACGCGTGTCGCCGCGCCCGTTGCTGGGTCCAGCGAGAGCAGCTGCCCGGTCGGCGCGAAGGCCGGCGCTGGCCCGAGCTCGGCCGCGACGACCATGCCCGAGGTCGGATGGACGGCCAGCGCGGCCGCGAGCGCCGGCTTGCCGCCGGGGCTGCCGAGATCGCCGACCTTGGTCGTAATCGCGCTGGCAGCGTCGATCGCGTAGAGGCTGCCGCCGCTGACTCCGAACAGCGCCTGCTTGGGACCGAAGCCGATGCCGAAGTCGAGTCCGCCGAGCGGTGTGCCGATCGTCCCGAGGGCGCCGGTCGCAGGGTCGAGCAACGCCAGGCGGCCGGTGACGACCGCGTAGACCGCGCCGGGGCTCGGCGCAGGTGGCACGCTGGACGCGAGCTTGGGGTTGCTGCCGAGGATGAGCTCGAGGCCGTCGCTGGCGCCGTCCTTGTCGCTGTCGGCGAGCTTCGGATCCAGGCCCTGCGAGACCTCGGTGCCGTCGGGCACGCCGTCTCCGTCGCTGTCCGCCTTGGCCGGATCGGTGCCGAGCATCAGCTCGACGCCGTCGTGCAGACCGTCGTCGTCGCTGTCGTTGTCGTTGGGGTCGAGGCCGAGCTGGAGCTCCTCCTGGTCGCTGATCTGATCGCCGTCGGCGTCGGCAGCGAGGACGAAGACGACCTTGTCGTACATCGGTTCGGAGCCGGCCGAGAAGCCGCCGAGCAGCGAACGCCCGGCGCGGATCACGTTGCGCCCGGCAAAGAGGGTGAGCTTGGCCTGGCAGCCGAGCGAGGTCGGTTGGCAGGGCACCACCGCGACCTGCCCCGCCGCGGGCCCTTGGACCTGGATGGCGCGGTCGCCCGAAAGGCCGGCCATGATGCCGTGCAGCACGACATCGACGACCTGCGTGGTGCGGACGCCGTGGTCGAGCATACGCGGGTCGATCATGCCCGGATCGGCCAAGCCTCCATGGCCGCCGAATCCGTCACCGACCGAGCGGATCGCGCCGGCGCCGTCGCCGCCGCGGCTGATGCGGAACAGGCGGCGCTGCAAGCTGCCGTCGTCCGCCTCGTGTTCGAGCAGGCCGCCGCGGCCACCGCGTCCAGGGCCGAAGCGGAGCTGGGCCGCGGGTCCGAGCTGCAGCGCCCGGCCAGCGTGCAGACGCAGCGCCCCTGCAGCGCCGCCGCCACCGCCGCCGCCGCCGAAGCCGTCGAGGTCGAGCGCGTCCGCGCCGCGGCCGCCGTCGCCGCCGTGGTTGCGGAGCTGGCCGTCGATTCGCATCTCCCCGGGCGTGTCGAGCCAGACCGTCCGCCCAGGCGCGCCGCCGCCACCACCGCCGCCGCCCGCAGTCAGGACCAGCACGCCAGAGACGTAGCCAGCGCCGCCGCCACCACCGCCGCCACCGGCCAACATGCTGCCGTAGCCGCCGTGCCCCGCGGCGCCGCCGTCCAATCCGGTCTCGACCTCGTCGACCAACGCCACGACGTCGAGGACGACTTTGGCGCAGGAGATCACCGATCCGCCGGCGCAGCCGATGACGTCGCCGATCAACTCGAGCAGCGCACCGAGGGCGTCGATATTCTCGCCGGCTTGGCCGCCGATGGCCTCCGGCGAGGCCTTGGCCCCCGGCGTGGCGCAGCCGACGACGGCGCCGCGGCACGGGGAGCCGGGGGCGCCGGTCGCGGCCTGCGTCGATGTCCAATAGCCGCGACCCTGACCGCCGACCCCGGCGGCGCCCGAGGCGGCGGAGCCGGGCTGGGTGCCGCTGCCGTCCCCGCCATCGGCGCCATGGGCCAACAAGGCTCCGCCGACGCGGACGTGGTGGGTCGCCCGTGCTCGCACGCCTTGGGCGCGGGCGTCGACGAGGCCGTCGATCTCGACCGCCGAGAAGGTGCCGAGCTCGGGGTCGCCAATCGTTTGGGTGGCTCCGGTCGGCACGACCCACTCCGCAAGCCCCTGGACGGTGAAGTCGACGCTGGCTCGCTGGATGCCCGCGGCGTCACGCAGCGAGAGGGCGTAGGTGCGCGACACGCCGGCGGCCAAATCCGGCAGCACGCCGACGTCGAGCCGGAAGGCCATCGTGTCGCCACGGGTGAAGACGGTGCCGATCCGCAGGTCGGTGGTCGGCTGGCCGTCGCGCAGCGGCACGACCCGCAGATCTTGCGCGAAGCCTTGGCCCGTCAGTCCGACCACGCTGGTGCTGCCCTCTTGCGCCGACGTCGGCGCGGCGGCGGCGACGCTCACCGCCAACGCCGGCATGCCGCCCAACGCGGCGGTGTCGACGACCCAGGTGCTGAAATGATCGACCGAGGCCACCGCGTGGACGCCGTCGGCCGCGACGGTCGCCTCGCCGACGACGGGCCCCATCGTCCCGCTGGCCGGGAAGAATTGCCGCAACGCCAGCTTCGTCTGCGGTGGAAGGTCTCGGCGGAGCGGGACCTGCAGCGTGACGGGCTTGGTGAAGGTGGTGCCGTCCGGGCCGCACACCAGCGCGCCGAGCACGTCGCGGCCCGCCGCCGGCGCCGGCAGCACCGACGCAGGGGCAGCCGTCAGCGTCACGGCCTGGGCCAGCGCCCCAGCCGGCGCCTGGATCCAAGCTGTCCCCAGGCCGTCGTCGACTTCGCCACCGGCAGCGCCGATCGCGGCAGCGCCCGGCGTCTTCAGCGCGACGACGGTGAGCTTCCGACTCGCGAAGACGCTGGCGTCGCTCTTCGATGTCGCGCTCACGGTGACGACACCTGCGGCCGGTGGGGTCGCCGGCGCGCTGTAGACGCCGGCCGTCGTGATGGTGCCGACCCCCGCCGCGCCACCGACGCTGCCGTCGACCGCCCAGACCACCGCATCGTCGAGCGGACCCGAGGTCTGGGCCGAAAAGCGGACCGTTCCGCCGGCAGCGACCTGCTCCGTGCTCGCGCTGATGGCGATGCCCGCGGCGATACTCAAGGCCTGCTGCGAGGTCGCGGCGCCGGCGGGAGTCCGCACCGTGATTGCGCCGCCGCGGGCACCGGCGGGCACGATCAGCTCCAGCTCGTTGGCCGTCACCGACGCG
>JBEARB010000156.1:0-45376 GCA_041163625.1 Pseudomonadota bacterium
GTCGTTGCAGACCACCGCGATGCCCTTGCAGGCGCCGGCGCTGCAGGTATCGCCGGAGGTGCAGGCGTTGCCGTCGCTGCAGCTCGAGGTGTTCGCGGTGTTCTTGCAGACCAGCTTGGAGCCCTCCTGCACACAGGTATCGGTGGTGCAGACGTTGTTGTCGTTGCAGTCCTTGGCCTGGGTGGACACCGCGCAATCGCAGATCACCGCGCCCGGCTTGCAGCTGCCCGAGGCGCAGACGTCCTTGTCGGTGCAGTTGTTGCCATCGTCGCAAGCGACCGTGTTGTTGGTGTAGACGCAGCCGGTCGTCGCCGAGCAAGCGTCGTCGGTGCAAGGGTTGTTGTCGTTGCAATCGACCGCCGCGCCGGCCTTGCAGGTGCCGCTGCTGCAGACGTCGCCCTTGGTGCAGAGGCTACCGTCGTCGCAAGCCGCGGTGTTGTTCACGCTCTTGCAGCCGGCGGTCTTGTCGCAACTGTCGGTGGTGCAGACGTTGCCGTCGTTGCAATCGACCGCGCCGCCGCTCTTGCAGGCGCCGTTGGAGCACAGGTCGCCCTTGGTGCAGGCGTCGCCGTCGTTGCAGGCCGCGGTGTTGTTCGCGTTCTTGCAACCGGCGGTCTTGTCGCAGCTGTCGGTGGTGCACGGGTTGTTGTCGTCGCAGTTCTTGGCCTTACCGGGCTTGCAGGCGCCGCCGCTGCAGACATCGCCCTCGGTGCAGACCGTGCCGTCGTCACAGGCGGCCGTATTCGCGGCGGTCTTGCAGCCGAGCGCCTTGTCGCAACTGTCGGTGGTGCAGGGGTTGCCGTCGTCGCAGCTCTTGGCGGTGCCCTGGCACTTCCCGGCGGCGCAGGCGTCCGAATCGGTGCAGGCGTCGCCGTCGTCGCAGGCGCCGGTGTTCAGCGGCGCCGCCGTGCAGCCCTTGACCTTGTCGCAGGCGTCGAGGGTGCAAGGGTTGCCGTCGTTGCACTTCACGGTCGCGCCGGCAACGCAGCTGCCGCCCTTGCAGGCGTCGTTGGCGGTGCAGACGCTGCCGTCCGCGTCGCAGCCGAGGCCGTCGGCCTTGGGCGAGGCCTCGCAGGCGCCGCTGGCCGCGTTGCAGGTACCGGTCGCGCAGGGGCCGGATTTGCCGGAACAATCGACGGGCTTGTTGCCGCTCTTGCAGACGCCTGCGGCGCATTGACCGCTACCGGGCTGCTGGCATTTGTCGCCGGTATCGCAGCCCTTGCCGTCCGCGCCCGCCGCCTCGTTCTTGCAGGCCTTGGCGGCCTCGTCGCACGAGTCGATGGTGCAGGGGTTGTTGTCGTCGCAATCGGCCGCGCCGGTCTCGACCTTGCACGGGCAGGTATTGGTCGAGGTGCAGGTGCCTCCCTTGCAGGCGTCGACGGTGCAGCTGTCGCCGTCGCTGCAGGTGCCCTTGTCGTCGGGTGGGTTCTGGCAGCCCGCCGTGGCGTCGCATTGGTCGGCGGTGCACGGGTTGTTGTCGTCGCACGAGGCCGCCTGCGCGGTGTTCTGGCATTTGCCGCTGCTCTTGTCGCAGGCGTCCAGCGTACAGCCGACGCCGTCGTCGCACGCCTTGGCGACGCCGCTGCAGCCGCCGTTGATGCAGGCGTCCTGCTCGGTGCAGGGGTTGCCGTCGTCGCAGGCGGCGCTGGTCGCGACGTTGATGCAGCCGCTGAGCTTGTTGCAGCTGTCGTCGGTGCAGGGGTTGTCGTCGTCGCAGTTGGCGATGGTCTTGGCCTGGCAGGCGCCCGCCTCGCAGGTCGAGCTCGAGGTGCAGGGGTCGCCGTCGTCGCATTCGGTGCCCGAGGGCGCCGCCACCATCGCGCAGGTACCCGAGCTCGGCTGACATTGCGCCTTCGCGCAGGCCGAATCCTCGCTGGTATCGCAGATCACGGCCTTGCCAGGCACCGCCTCGCACAGCCCCTCGACGCAGGCGAGCGGCCCGAGGCAGAGGTTGTCCGAGGAGCAGTCGTCGTCGGTCTTGCAGGTGCAGGTCGAGGTGCCGAGGCAGGCGCCCGAGTCGGTGCAGGCGTCCTTGTCGGTGCAGGTGTTGCCGTCGTCGCAGGCGGCGCCGGCGTTGGCGCCGGTGACGGTGCAGCCCGCCGCGAGGTCGCAAGCGTCCTTGCTGCACGGGTCGCCGTCGTCGCAGCCGCCGTTGTTGGCGACGTGCTTGCAGCCCTCGCCGGGCAGGCAGGTGTCGACGGTGCAGCCGATGCCGTCGCTGCAATCGAGCGGCTTGCCGGCGCATTTGCCTTCGATGCAGACGCCGCCCTCGGTGCATGCGTCACCGTCGTCGCAGGCCACGGTCAAGTCGGTGAAGCCCTCGTGGACGATGGCGAGGCCCTGGTTGCAGAAGTCCTTGGTGCACGGGTTGCCGTCGTCGTAGGCGTCGTCGGGCGCGATCACGCAGCTGCCGGCCTTGCAGAGCTTGCCGCAGGTCACGCCGCCGCAAGCTGCGCCGTCCGCGAGGTCGGCGATGGCGCAGTTGCCGGTGTCGTCGCAGGTCGAGGCCTCGCAATCGCCGAGAACGTCGCCGGGGTTCGTGCAGGCCGCGCCGGTCTCCTTCTGCTTCTTGACGCAGAAGCCGTTGTCGCAGGCCGGCAGCAGGCAGGGCGTGGTGCCCTTGACCTGGCCGTTGCAGTCGAAGTCGGTGATGCACTCGTCGCCAGCCGCGTCGCTGGGCGTGCCGTCCGTGCCGCCGCCGCCGCCGTCGCCCTTGCTGTCGGTCTGGGTGATGTCGTCGATCACGTCGAAGACATCGGCCAAGCCGCCGACCGAGTCGGTGTCGATGGTGACGGTGCCGCAGCCGGCGAGCGCGACCAGAGCGCAGGCGACGAGCGGCGAGCCGAGGGGGAGGGTGGTGAGTGGAGCGAGGCGAGGCATGGGTCAGTCCGAGGCGGCGGGGAGTGGGGGGCCGTCGCCGTGCCTCACGATTCTAGCAGTCCCGTGAACGCCGAACAGGTCCGGCGAAGGTTCGTGCGAAACATTTCACGCACGCCAGGGTTCTACCCGCCGTGCGCGGCGGACCGCACGCCTGCGCCGGAGAGAGTCCATGCAACCGACCCCGACCCACCCTGCCCCCCTGCGCCGACGCATCTGGGTTCTCGCGCTGGCGCTGCTGCTCGCCCCCGCCGCCACCGCCGCCGCTGCCACAGCCGCCGCGACGCCGGCCTCCACGCCAGGCAGCGCCTCGCATTTCGACGGCCTGCACGTGCATCAGGGCGACGTCGACGCACGCGTCTTCCTGCTCACACAGCTGCGGGAGGAGCTCGTCCGCGACGACGCCGGCGCCATGGTCCACGGCGCGCAGGTGCGGATGGCTCGCCCGATGTTCGTCATCGGCGCCTTCGACGACGCGCTGCAGGTCGTGGTGCACGGCGATTTGGCCGGCAAGCCGCGTCTGCTCGACGCCATCGTCCGCATCCGCGGCGCGAGCGGCTGGCAGCTCACTGCCGGCCAATTCATCGCGCCCTACACCCGACAGTTCATGACACCGGCGCCCAAGCGGCAGTTCATCGACTTCGGGCAAGTCCACGACCGCTTCAACCTCAACCGCCGGCTCGGCCTGATGCTCGACCGCCACTTCGGCGAGCGGCTGCAGGTGCAGGCCGGCGTCTTCGACAGCGGCGCTGCGAACGGCGGCGTCCCGGTCGAGGCGGCCGACCACGCCCGGACACCGCTCTCGGTGGTCCGCCTGACGTTCACGCCGCTCGGACCGATGGCCTACGATCAGGTGCCGGGGATGACCCCCGACGGCGGACCGCGCGACGACGCCTTCCGCCTCGCCCTCGGTCTCGGCGGCGCGTTTCGACAGCTCCGCAGCGCCAACCAGACGATCTCCGAGACGCGCGGCAACCTCGAGTTGGCCGCCGCCGGCCACGGCACCTCGCTCACCGGCGAGGCCTTCGTCGAGCAACAGCACGCGCCATCCGGGGCGGACCGTCTCGCATGGGGCGCCTACCTACAGGGCGGCCACTTCGTGCTGCCGGCGCGCCTGGAGCTCGTCGCCCGGACGGGTCTCGGCGCCAACGATCTCGACGCCGAGGACGCCGGATTCTACAGCTACGAGGCCGGCGCCAACGTCTACCTGCACGGACATCACGTCCGCGTCGGACTGCGCTATCGGCACGACCATGTCGGCGACGACGCGGCACCGCAGGTCGGCGCTGCCGGCGATCGCGACAGCGCGACCGTGCAGCTGCAAGGCTGGATGTAGCGACCGAGAGCGCGCGGGCTAGCCGCCGGTCGGCGGCGTCGGCGCGGCACCACCCTCGGGGGCCGGATCGGCGGGCGCGGGGCCGTTCTCGGGCCGCTGGGGCGCGTCGGCGAAGCCGGCGGGCAGCTCGCTGGTCAAGGCGCCGAGGAAGGCGACGAGCTTGCCGGTGTCGTCGTCCGAGAGCTGCCGACCGAGCTGATGCTTGGCCATCAGCTTCACCGCGGCTGCGAGGTCGGTGGTCTTGCCGTCGTGGAAGTACGGACCGGTCTTGGCGACGTTGCGCAGGCTCGGGACCTTGAAGAAGAACTTGTCCTCCTCCTTGCCGGTCTCCTTCTTGCGGCCCTCGTCCTCGGTGCTCGGCCACGGCTCGACCAGACCGAGCTTCTGGTAGATGCGGGCGCCGAAGAGCGGGCCGTTGTGGCAGGTGGTGCAGCCGGTATCGACGAAGGTCTGCAGACCCGCGATGGCGTCCTCGCCCATGGCGCCGTCCTTGCCGCCGAGCCAAGCGTCGAAGGGCGCGGGCGGGTTGAGCGTGCGCTCGAACGACGCGATGGCCTTGGCCATATTGTCGAAGGTGACGGGGTTGTCGCCGGCCTCGGGGAAAGCGGCCTTGAACATCGTCACGTAGCCGGGGATCGCCTGCAGCTTGGCCTCGACCGCGCCGGCGTCGGGCATCGCCATCTCGCCCGGGTTGAGCACGGGGCCCTTGGCCTGCTCCTCGACGTCGGCGGCGCGGCCGTCCCAGAACTGCCGGAAATGGCCGGCCGAGAAGAGCACGGTCGGTGAGTTGCGATCGCCACGACCACCGCCGACGCCCTTGCTGGTCGGCTCGCCGTCGACGCCGAAGTTGGCGAGCGTGTGGCAAGAGTTGCAGGAGATCGTGTCGTCCTTGCTGAGCCGCGCATCGTGGAAGAGCACGCGACCGAGGGCGACTTTGGCCTCGGATTGCGGGTTGTCCTTGTTCTCGACGACGGCCGGCGGCGTGCCGAAGAGCGCCTTGGCCTTGGCCCGCAACGCGGCGGGATCCAGCTTGGCGGGCGCCGCAGCCTCGGGCGCCTTCTCGGCAGGTGCGGCCGACTCTTTCTTGCCACAGCCCACGGCCGTCAAAGTCAGGGCGGCGGCGGCCACCCACATGCGCGCATCGCGGCGCGCTCGAATCGCGGAGATCGTCTGCATCGTTGGTTCCTCCCCAGCCGCTCGAAGCGGCCCCGTCCACCGACGAGACCTTTCCCGACCACGATGGATGCCGCAAGTGCCCAACCGGGTGCATTCGAATTTTCACGCGCTTGTGCCGTGACTTCGCGCCGCGCCTCCGAAAGCCCGTCCCCGGCTTGACCGGTCGCAGCGGCCGGTCGAGCATCCGCGCCGAATCGAAGGGGCCGCGCCCGCACGCGGGCCCCGAATCGGAGGAGGCAGCGATGAGCGAGGTCTACGACGTGGTGGTGATCGGTGCCGGCCCAGGCGGCTATGTGGCCGCGATTCGGGCTGCGCAGCTCGGCCTGCGCACCCTCTGCGTGGAGATGGGCAACCTCGGCGGCGTCTGCCTCAACGTCGGTTGCATCCCCTCCAAGGCGTTGATCGGTGCGAGCAAGCTCTATTGGAAGGCCCGCCACGGCAGCCATATGGGCATCCTCGGTGAGGGCGTCGGTCTGGACATGGGCGCGATGGTCGACTGGAAGGACGGCATCACCGGCAAGCTGACCAGCGGCATCGGCACGCTCTTCAAGGCGAACGGCGTCGAGCACCGCGTCGGCCGCGGCAAGCTCGCCGGGCCCGGCAAGGTCACGATCGAGGGCGAGGGCGGTACCGAGGCGGTGCTGACGCGCAACGTGATCTTGGCGACCGGCTCGACGCCGGTGCAGATCCCCTTCCTCCCCTTCGGCGAGCACGTCCTCGACTCGACCGGCGCGCTCGCGCTGCGCGACGTCCCCGGCCGGCTCGCGGTGGTCGGCGGCGGCGTCATCGGCATGGAGCTCGGCGAGGTCTACGCCCGCCTCGGCAGCGAGGTCACCGTCATCGAGGCGTTGCCGCGCCTGCTCGCCGCCTTCGACGCCGACGTCGTGCGCCCGCTCGAGCAGAAGCAGAAGCGCAAGCTCGGCATGAAGCACCTCGTCGACACCCGCGTCGAAGGTGCCGACATCGACGCCGAGGGCGTCACCCTGCGCTGGAGTGGCAAGAACGCCGGCGAGGGCCGCTTCGACAAGGTCCTGGTCGCCGTCGGTCGTCGTCCGAACAGCGCCGGCCTCGGCCTCGAGACGGTCGGCATGACCCCCGACGCGCGCGGCTTCCTCACGGTCGACGCGCAGCTGCGCACCGGCGCGCCGGGCGTCTTCGCCATCGGCGACCTGGCCGGCAACCCGATGCTCGCGCACAAGGCCAGCAAGGAAGGCGAGGTCGCCGCCGAGGTCTGCGCAGGCCACCCCGCCGCCATGGACGTCCGCGCAATCCCGAACGTGGTCTACACCGATCCGGAGATCGCCTCGGTCGGCCCGAGCCTCGAAGAGCTGCAGCAGAGCGGGCGTGCGCTGAAGGTCGGAAAATTCGGCTTCGGCGCGCTCGGCCGCGCGATGACCTCGGACGCCACCGACGGCTTCGCCCGCGTCGTCGGCGACGCCGAGACCGGCGAGGTCCTCGCCATCCACCTCGTCGGCGCCGAGGCCAGCGAGCTCGTCGCCGAGGCCGGCCTCGCGCTCGAGATGGGTGCCGAGCTCGACGACCTCTCGCTGACGGTACACGCGCACCCGACCATGGCCGAGGGCGTCATGGAAGCCGCCAAGGCCGCGCTCGGCGAGGCCATCCACGCCGTCAACCGCTGAATCGTCGGCGACGGACGGCCAATCCTTCGTCGTCCCCCGTGCTTGGGCGCCTCGCCCTTCGCAACCTGCGCGCCGGCCCCTAGCCTCCGCGCCCCACGACGCGGGCGAGACCCCCGCAGCAAGGAGCTCCGATGACCACCGTCACCCTTCGCGGCAACCCGCTCCAGATCAGCGGCGACCTGCCGGCCGTCGGCACCGCGGCGCCCGACTTCACGCTCACCGGCACCGACCTGAAGGACGTCTCGCTCGCCGATTTCGCCGGTCAGAAGGTGGTGCTCAACATCTTCCCGAGCCTGGACACCGGCGTCTGCGCGATGAGCGTGCGCCAGTTCAACACGCGCATCGCCGGCACCGGCGCGGCGTGCCTGTGCATCAGCCGCGACATGCCCTTCGCGCACCGCCGCTTCTGCACCACCGAGGGCATCGAGAACGTGAAGTCGCTCTCGGAGCTGCGCGCGCTGAGCTTCGGTGAGGCCTACGGCGTGCGCCTGATGGAGGGCGGCATGGCCGGCCTGCTCGCGCGCTCGGTCGTCGTGCTCGACGAGAACGGCAAGGTCATCTACCGCGAGCTCGTGCCGGAGATCGGCCAGGAGCCCGACTACGACGCCGCGATGGCGGCGATCTAGCCCGCGGATCGACGCGGGGCCGTGTCTGGCGTGGTCGTGCCCCGACCCGCCGGACCGGCCCCGTTTCGATGCGTGCCTGGGCGTGTGCAGGCGCGGGCGGCTAGCCGCCGGTGAAGACGTCGCCGCTGCCCTCGATCATCTTGCCCATCCCGCCGCAGTGCGAGTCGGCGTCGCCGAGGCGATGCGCGGCCTTGTTGTTGATGAGCACCGTCCCCGAGCCAGCTTGCGCGGTCCAGGTGTTGGGGCCGCAGCAGCCCGCGTGTACGCCCGGATCCCCGACGCGCAGCGCCGGACGCCCGTTGACCATCACGTCCGGCGAGCCGGCCACCGCGGGACCGACGCAGGTATGCGGGCAGGCCGGGCAGCCGTGGGCATCGGCGGGGACGAGGCTCTTGTCGCCGAGGCGGCTCTGCGGAGGACCAGGCATCGCGGACTCCGTGGGCGCCGACCGGGCTGCCCGGGGAGGGTTCTGGATCGGAGGCTAGCACAGTCGCCCGTGCGCGCGACAAGATCGGCGCGGGCCGCGCCGGCACCAGGGTCGGCATGCCCCGGATCGCGGTCAAAACGGCAGCGGCGCGCGCCGGGAAGCCCCGACGCGCGCCGCGTGTCCGAGTCGCCGCGAAGGCCTACTGGTCGTGGTGCAGGGCCTCTTCCAGGTAGGGATCGTTCTTCGCGAGCAGCGGCGCCTTGGCCATCATCTTCGGGACGATGAGCAGGAACAGACCGGCGAAGAACGCCGCGCCGCCGAGCTCCTGCAGACCAAAGACCGGGCCGTGCACGTCGGCACCGGCGTGGTGCGCCGCGAAGTGGCTGGTCGCCGGCATCACCTGCAGGTAGATGTCGAGCCAGTGGCCGAACACGAGGATGCCGGCGACGAGCGTCAAGATCTTCGGGTTCCGCTTGTTCTCGCGCGGCAGCAGGATGAGGAAGGGCAGGAACCAGCGCACGAGCGGGTTCAGCCCCCACAGCACCTGCCAACCATGCGACTGACGGGTGACGTAGTAGATCGTCTCTTCCGGCATGTTCGAGTACCAGATGAGCAGGTACTGCGAGATCCAGATGTAGGCCCAGAACGTCGCGAACGCGAACATCATCTTGCCGAGATCGTGGTAGTGGTTCTCGTTGACCCAGGCGAGGTAGCCGGCCTTCTTCATGCCGAGCACGAACAGGGTCAGCCACGCGATCGCGGCCACGAACATGCCGATGAACTGGTAGACACCGAACATCGTCGAAAACCAGTGCGGTTCCAGGCTCGACATCCAGTCCAGACCCGAGAAGGTGATGGTCAGGGCGAAGATGACGATATGGATCGCGCCGACGCGAACGTTGGTCAGGGTATGACCATCGCCGGCCTCGGTATCCTGCGCGCGGCTGTTCTTCCGCATGAGGAAGGTCGTCGCCATCCACAGGCCGAAGTAGATCAGCACGCGGACGAGCCAGCCGGTCTCGTTGAGCAGCGGCGCCTTGCGCTGGATCAGATGATCGTGCTGCGCAATCTCGGGGATGCTCCACTCGTAGAGGTGGTGCATGCCGAACAGACCGATGGCCAAGAAGGTCACCAAGCCGATCGGCAGGTAGGTGGTGAAGGCCTCGACCGGGCGCTTGACCACGACCCACCAGCCGGCGTTCACCATCGAGAAGACCGCGAAGATGAAGGAGGCTCCGAGGGCGACACCGGTGAAGTAGTAGCCGCCGATCAGGACGTTCGACCAGGCGCGCCAGGCGTCACCGGTGAACGCGAAACCGAGTCCGGCGAGCCCGAGCACGAGCAAGCCGATCGCGAGCTGCTGCACCTTTTTGGGCACCTCGTACGGGCGATCGTCGACGGGCGCGTGCGCGTGATGACCCATGACTAGCCTCCCTGCCCGCCAGCGGCGGCCTTCTTCTGCAGCTCACGCACCCACAGGATCGCCTTCCAGCGATCTTCCGGTGCCACCTGGGTAGCGTAGCTGCCCATCATGCCGCGGCCGTAGGTGATGATGTGGTAGATGTGGCCGTCCTTGTACGAGGTCGGCGGCGCATCCTTGGGCGACAGCGGGAAGCCCGGCACGCCACGCTTGCTGACGGGGCCATCGCCCATACCCGTGGTGCCGTGGCAGGGCGAGCAGAAGGTCGTGTAGACCATCTCGGCGCGCGCCATGACCGTCTCGTCCGCCTTGCCGGCGAACGGGTTGGTCAACTCCTCGCCGGCCTTCTTGGCCTGCGCGGTCGCGAAGTCGGTGAGCTTGGCGTTGCCCTTGTCGTCGACGAAGCCGGCAGCCTTGGCGCCGTCCTCGGTGACGTCGTAGTGCACCGGCGTAAAGCCACGACGGATCGTGCCCTCGGGCGGCATCCAGAGCGAGCGGCCGTCACCGTGCGCGAGCTTGATGATGCCGTCCTCGGCCTGGTCGCGGTCGGTGATCGTGGGGTTGTACTTCGGCGAGTACATGATCCCCTGCGACTCCTGCGCACGCGAGAACGCCATGTGGTTGATCTGCGGGTAGATCATGTAGTTCGGCTGATCGCGAACGGTGCAGCCGGCGGCCATCAGGCCGCACGCGCCGGTGAGCGCGAGCTTGGTGAGCAGCGGAAAGAGCTTCATGCCTTGCCCTCCACGGTGAGGACGTCGACCACGCCGTACTTGGCGAAGAGGGCGCGAGCCTTCTCCTCGTCGAAGCCTTCGGCCGAGGGATCGAGCGCGAGCGCGAACCGGTCGTCGGTCACGCCGTCGATGTGGATCTTCGGCTTCATGCCCGGAAGGATGCGCCGGTAGATCAGGTAGGTCAGCACCGTCAGGTGGCCGGTGCAGAGCACGGTGAGCTCGAAGAACACCGGCACGAACGCGGGCCAGGGCAGGAACGGCTTGCCACCGATGATGATCGGCCAGCCCTTCCAGATCGGCACCCAGTCGAAGTCGACGAACTGGGTGTGCGTCTGCAGGCTGAAAGCCAGGAAGAAGCCGAAGCAGCCGAACGCGAACGAGGCGTACGGGATCCACGAGCGCTTCAGCCCCATCGCACCGTCCAGACCGTGCACCGGGTAGGGGGTGTAGCAGTCGTGGATCGGCAGACCGGACTCGCGGGCTTCGGTGGTCACCTCGAGGATCTGATGCTCCTCGCGGAAGGTGCCGACGAAGAACGGCCGAACGTCGCTGGTCGCAGCGGTCTCGGCGTGCGCAGCGCTAGCCATGGTGCACCTCCTCCTTCGGCGAAGCAGGCACGGGGTTCAGACCCGCGGCGGCGGCGCCGGAAGCAGCGTGGTGGTGGGAGCCGTGCGCGTCCTTCTGCGCCCACGACGCGACCATCTTCACCTCGGCGATGGAGACGGTCGGCAGGAAGCGGACGAAGAGCAGGTACGCGGTGAAGAAGAAGCCGATGGTCCCGAGGTACTCCATGACCTCGACCCACGTCGGCGAGTAGCGCGACCAGCTCGAGGGCAGGTAGTCCCGGTTGAGCGACGTCACGATGATGACGAAGCGCTCGAACCACATGCCGATGTTCACGAAGATCGACATGATGAAGACGACCACCAGGTTCCGACGCATCGGGCCGTACCAGAAGATCTGGGGGCTGATGACGTTGCAGGAGATCATCGTCCAGTACGCCCAGGCGTAGGGCCCCTTCATGCGCGAACTGAAGAAGATGAAGCCCTCGTAGTTGCTGCCCGAGTACCAACCGATCAGGAACTCGGTCGAGTACGCCAAGCCGACCAACATGCCGGTGGCCAGAACGACCTTCGCCATGTTGTCGATATGGCCGATGGTGATGATGTGCTCGAGCTTCTGCGTCTTGCGCGCGATGATGAGCAGCGTCAGCACCATCGCGAAGCCCGAGAACAAGGCGCCTGCGACGAAGTAGGGCGGGAAGATGGTGGTGTGCCAGCCCGGGATCACCGAGGTCGCGAAGTCCATCGAAACGATGGTGTGCACCGAGAGGACCAGCGGAGCCGCGAGCGCCGCGAGGATCGTGTAGACGATCTCGTAGTGGCTCCAGTCGCGGTTGCTGCCCGTCCAGCCGAAGCTGAGGATGCCGTAGATGGTCTTCTTCAGCTTCTTGTTGGTGCGATCGCGGAACGTCGCCAGATCCGGGATCAGGCCGAAGTACCAGAACACGCACGAAATCGAGAAGTACGTCGAGATCGCGAAGAAGTCCCAGAGCAGCGGCGAGCGGAAGTTCACCCACAGCGGGCCACGCATGTTCGGCAGCGGCGCGAACCACCACGCGCCGAACCACGGACGACCCATGTGGATCAGCGGGTAGAGCGCGGCGCAGATGACGGCGAGGATCGTCATCGCCTCGGCCGAGCGGTTGATCGCGGTCCGCCACTTCTGCCGGAACAGGAAGAGAATGGCGGAGATCGCGGTGCCCGCGTGACCGATGCCGACCCACCAAACGAAGTTGGTGATGTCCCAGCCCCAGCCGACGGTCTTGTTCAGACCCCAAGTGCCGATGCCTTCGGAGATCTGGTAGCCGATCGTCGTGAAGCCAGCGACGAAGAGCGTCACCGCCGGGATGAAGGCCGCCCACCAGAGACCGGAGGGCTTGTTCTCCATCGGCGCGACGATCGCGTCGGTGATGTCCCCGAGCTGCGGGTTGCCGCCGGTGACCAGCGGCTCACGCAAATGGGATGCGGTTGCCGACATGCTAGCCCTCCTTCTTCTCGGCGTTGCCGCCGGCGCCGTGGCCGTCGCCACCGTGCTCATCGCCGTGCTCGCCCCCGCCGTGTCCGCCACCGTGGGCCGGGGCAGCAGCAGCCGGATCCTCGGCCGGCATCATGTCGAACTGATGACGGACCTTGGTGAGGTAGCCGATCGCCGGGCGCGAGTTGATCTCCTCGAGCATCTTGAAGCGACGCGGATCCTGCATCGCCGCGCTGACGGCGCTGCTCGCGTCGTTGATGTTGCCGAAGGTGATCGCATCGGTCGGGCAGGTCTGCTGGCAGGCGGTCTGCACGTCGCCGTCGGCGACGGTGTCGCGCCCCTGACGCAGCACCTCGCTCTTCGCGAGCTGGATGCGCTGCACGCACATCGAGCACTTCTCCATCACGCCGCGGCTACGGACGGTGACGTCGGGGTTGAGCGAGAGGCTGAGGAGATCGTAGTCGATCTTGCCCTCCATCTCGCCCTGCGGGTACTGGAACCAGTTGAACCGGCGGACCTTGTACGCGCAGTTGTTGGCGCAGTAGCGGGTGCCGATGCAGCGGTTGTACGCCATCGAGTTCAGGCCCTCGGTGGTGTGCACGGTCGCCAGCACCGGGCAGACCGTCTCGCAGCCCGCAACCTCGCAGTGCTGGCACATCACCGGCTGGAAGACGACCTGCGGGTTCTCCGCGAGCTGCATCCAGTCGTCCTCGACCGGATCCCAATCGTACTCACCCGGCGCCGGGGTGGCCGAAGCCGGCTCGGCGTAGTAGCGGTCGATACGCATCCAGTGCATGTCGCGCTTGCGAGAGACCTCGAGGCGCCCGACCACCGGGATGTTGTTCTCGATGTTGCAGGCGATGACGCAGGCCGAGCAGCCGTTGCAGGCGTTCAGGTCGATCGCCATCTCCCACTTGTACTTGCCTTCGTACTCGTGGGCCTTCCACACCGAGAGCGGCTTCTCGCGGGTCTGGCCGGCATGGCCCTTGCCGCTGAGCTTCTCGTCGAGCTCGGGGTTGTTGCTGCGCGGATTCTTCTTCCACGCCTCGAGCGTCGTCTCGCGGACGATGTTGCGGTGCTCGTAGCTCGGGTGCGTCTGCGAAAAACCGAGCTTGCGGTGCTCGCCGGTCTTGGCCACGTCGACCTTGACCACGTCGCCCAGCGCGAGGAACGGGAAGATGTCGGCACCGCCCGCGAGCTCGGCCACGCGGCCGGCCTTCTTGCGACCGTAGCCGACGGCGATGGCGACCGCCTTGTCGTGCAGACCGGGCTGGTAGACCACCGGCACCTCGACGCTGACCACGCCGCTGCTGACCTTGACGATATCGCCCTGCTCGACGCCGAGCTCCTTGGCGGTCCGCGGCGAGAGCGCAGCGTAGTTGTCCCACGTGCACTTGCTCAGCGGATCGGGCAGCTCCTGCAGGAACGGGTTGTTGGCGGCGCGACCGCTGCCGAGCGCGACCGACTGGTACGCGACCAGCTCGAACGCTCCCGCGGTGGCCTTGACCTCGCCGAGCACCATCGCCTTGGCGGCGGCGTCCGCAGCGAAGGCGGCGGGGGCGGTGGCGGCGCTGTCGTCGGCGGCAGCGGCGGCGACCGTAGCGGCGGCGGGCAGCGCTGCAGCGGCCTCGGCGGCCGGAGCGGCGCCCTCGGCGGCCGGAGCGGCACCCTCGGCGGCCGGAGCGGCACCCTCGGCCCTGACGGTCGGCGCGGCGGCCGGCGTCGGCGCCTCGGCGGGGCCGCCAGCGGCGATCGCCGCCGGCGCGACCAAGGCGAAGCCATCGTGCACCGCCTGGTCCCAGAAGGCCGTGAAGCCAGTCTTCTTCTCCTGACGCGGGTGGACGCTGGTCTTCCAGGTCTCGCGGATGAAGGCGAGGCCGTCCTGCGGCTTGCCGGCCAGCGCGAGCATCGACTCGATCACCGAGCGGGTGCCGAAGATCGGGCGCACCAGCGGCTGCTGGATGCCCGCCAGACCGGGCATCGCCTCATGGTCGCCCCACGCCTCGAGGAAGTGCGAGAGCGGCGCGGCGAGCTTGGCCAGGCTGGCGGTCTCGTCGAGGCGGTCGGCCAGCGCGATGCTGGTCGCGGCGCCCGAGATCGCCTTCTGCCAACGGGCGGCGTCCTTGCCGATGAACGCCGGGTTGACGCCGATGGCGAGCACGCCGGTGAGCTTGCCGGCCTCGAAGTCGGCCAGAGCGGCCTGCTGCGCTGCGCCGTCGGCGGCGAAGTTGCCCAGCGGGCGGTTGGCGTCGAGGGTCTTGCCGTAGTTGCCGAGCGCTTCGTTGATCACGTTGACGGCGGTCTGCACCGCGACGTCGTCGCTGGCGCTGACGACGAGCGACTTGCCCTTGTTGGCGACCAGCGCGGCGGTCCACTTCTCGACCTGCGCGCCGTACGCCGTCTCGGCGGTCGGGACGGTCACGCTGCTACCGGCAGCCTTGGCCACCGAGGCGGCGAGGGCCATCGTCAGGTTGCGCAGCTCGGACGGCAGCACACGGACGCGCTCGTCGGCGTTGGCACCGGTCAGCGACATCTGCGACTCGACGGCCACGTGGTAGCTGAGGGTCTGCTTGTCCTTGCTCAGGCGGCGGCCCGGCGCAGCCTGACGGCTCCACCACACCGGCGCGATCCAGGTACCGGCCCAGTCCGCACCGAGGGAGACCACGTACTCGGCCTTGGCGAAGTCGAGCAGCGGCACGCCGGCGACGCCGTGCGTCTGCTTGTGGGCGGCGCGGATGGCGCTGTGGTCGTTCTCGTCGATGACGACGTGGCGGGCGCCCGGGTAGGCGGCGACCAGCGCGGCAGCAGCGGCGCGCGTCGCGGCGCCGGAGAACGAGGGGGTGAGGATGGCAAGACCGGCGCCGTTGCTCTTGAAGCCGGCGAGCGCCTCGAGGGCGGCCTTGTCGAAGGCGGCCCACTCGGCCTCGGCGCCAGCGACCACCGGCTTGCGCAGGCGGTCACCGTCGTAGAGGTCGATGACGGTGGCCTGACCGCGGGCGCACACACCGCCACCGGAGTACGGATGGTCGGCGTTGCCCTCGATCTTGATCGGGCGACCGTCGCGGGCCTTCACCAGCAGACCACACGCAGCCTGGCAACCCGCACACGTGGTGGCGTAGTAGGCCGGGGCGCCGGGCGTGATCTGCTCGGGCTTCTGGACGTACGGGATGACCTTCTCGACCGGGCGACGCGCGCAGCCGGCCGTCACCGACGCGGCGGCGAAGGTCGTGCCGAGCACCTTGAGAAAGTCGCGGCGCGCGAGCTCGCTGCCGTCCCCCTCGCGGGGCGCGGGTCCGAACTCGATATCCGCCTCGGCGAGCGCGCGCGGGTCACCGACCCGCTCCTCGACCGTCTGCCAGTAGCGACGCGCCGGCGTGGGCTTGCCGTCCTTGATGCTGTGGTTGCCGTCCATGGGCTCCTCGCTTGCGACGTGGGCCCCCCGATGTGCGGGGGTTCGGATGCGCGCAGCGCTCGTCATCGCGCTGCCGAGTCGGGGTTGCCTAGTGGTGGCAGCCCGAGCAGTCCAGCGTGGCGTTGATGTTCTTGTCGGCCATGTGGGCCGGCGGGTGGCGCGTGTACTCGCGGTGGCAGTTCACGCACCAGCCCATCGCCAACGTGTTCTCCTGCTTGACGACTTCCATCTCCTGGATGTTGCCGTGGCAGGTCTGGCAGGCGACGCCGCGGTTGACGTGGCGGCTGTGATCGAAGGCGACGAAGTCGGGCAGCTTGTGGATGCGAATCCACTCGATCGACTTCCCGCTGTTGTAGGCCTCGTGGATCTTCTTGATCTCGGGCGAGTCCGGCTTGACCATCTTGTGACAGTTCAAGCAGACGTTGACCGGCGGGATGCCCGCGTGCCGGCTCTTCTCGGCGCCGAAGTGGCAGTACTTGCAGTCGATGCCGAGATCACCCGCGTGCAGCTTGTGGGAATACGCGATCGGCTGCGTGGGTTGGTAGCCCTTGTGGTAGCTCGGGATCTGCGGGTCGACTTGATCGCAGCCCGAGAGCGCCAGCGCGGCGAGCGCGACGAGGACCGAAGCGAGGGTTGCCTTCATGGGTCTTCCGTTCCCGGTGCGCCCGCTGGGGACGGCCGCCCGGCGATGTCGGCGCGCTTCCCTGCGACCACGCCGACTTGAGAGCAAGTCGAGGCCGAGAGGGGCCTACGACGGGCGGGGTTATTCCAGAGAACGTGAAGCAAGTCCAGTAGCGCGAGGGCAAATTCCGCCCCCTGAGAAGCGCGACGGAAAGGCCTTCACAAGGCTTCGCCCCCGAAATTGACGCGCTGCGCTACTCGGGGTCTTCGCGACCGCCCGCGCCCGTGCGGTGGTAGCGCAGATCGCTGCTGCCCGAAGACGCCTGTCCGTCGTCGCCCGCGGTCTCGGAGTAGAGCAGCACGCGGCGGTGTCCGCTCGCGCGGGCCACGTCGAGCGCGATCTCGGCGCGCGTGTAGAGCTCGCCGCCGTCGGCGGAGTCGCCGGGGAACACGGCCACGCCAGCCGTGAAGGTGATGCGGCCCTGCCCCGGTCCGAGGCGCTCGAGCGTCTCGGGACGCACCGTCAGGCTGCGCCAGATCTGGTAGACCAGCTTGCGCGCTTCGAAGGCCGTGATGTGGTGCAAGATCAGGCCGAACCGATCGTCGCCCAGGCGAGCGACGGTGTCCGAGCGGCGCAGGACGCGTTGGAGATGATCGGCCACGTCGCGCAGCAGGTCGCGTACGATGGCGCGTCCGACGCGCGACTCCAGCGCGCGGAACCCATCGAGATCGAGCACCGCTACCGCCATCGGCATGCTTGCGCGCGAGCTCAATCGCACGGTCGGGTCGAGCCGCGAGAAGAAGACGCCGCGCGTCACCAGGCCGGTGAGCGGATCGCGCGCCGCGAGCGAGTGATGGACGTCACGGCTCCGGGCCCGACCGATCAAGCGCGCCGCGGCGCGCGCCGGATCGCTGCGCAGGCTGAACACCTCGTCGAAGCCCGCCGCGAGGCAGGCCTCCACCTCACCCGGCGTGGAGTCGGGCATCAACACCGCGACCGCGGGCATCCGCCGCGGCGCGCGCTCGCACATCCGCAGCCACGCCTCGGCCAAGTCCAGTCCATCTTCGAGCCGCCACACCACGATCGCCGCACCGGCTGCGAACGCGCTGAACGCGATGTCGGTCGGGGCCTCGAGCTGCGTCTCGTAGCCGCGCTCCTGCAGCGCCGCAGCCAGGCGATCGATCCAGTCCTCGCCGGTCGCCGGCAGGACGGCCAGCTGCGCGTGTGCCTCGGGCAGACGGATATCGTTGGGAATCATGCGGCACCTCGCCGACGCGCAGCGACGCCGGCCGTTGGGGCGATCCGGTGAGGGGCTACTTGCACTCGTTGGCGGTGCCGGGAGTACCGGCATCCTTGGAGACGCAGCACTTCTCGAAGTTGCAGGTCTTGCCGGCATCACTCGCCGGGACGCAGACGTTCGAGTTCAGGCAACTGCTCTTGCTGCAATCCCACATCAGCGAGTTGAAGCCGATGCCCGGTCCGTAGATGCAGGCACTGGTCGACTTCTGCCAGCAGTTCTTCTCGTCGTTGCTCTTGGGGTCGAGACACGTCGGCAGCAGGAGCATCGACGCGCCGCTGTTCCACGGCCAATCCTCGTCGTAGACGACCTTGTCGACGACCTTGCCGTCCTTGTTCACCAACACGATCTGGTCGTTGACGTTGTCGAGCGTGAAGGCGCCGTTGGTCGGCGCATCGCCCCAACCGTAGAAGACGTCCAGATCGTTGTTCTTGGCGCGATCCGCGGTCTTGGCGAACACCGCGAAGCCACCCGGTGCGATCTGGAAGGCGTCGAAGCCCGCCGTGATCGGGGTGGTCTCCGCCGCGTTGCTGCTGCAGTACGGACCGCTCGGCTTGCCCTGATCGTCGCCCCACGCGAGGTTGGTGCCGTTGACGACGTGACCCAGACCGGTCGAATCGGCCACCACGCCGCCCTGGCCCTCGTCCAGGCGGAGCTGCACCAGATCACCGGCCCAGGGGCCAGCCCAGCCGACCTGCGGGCCGAAGGTCCGCAGGTAGCGATCGGTCGAGAACATGTTCACCGCACGGTAGCGCGCGACGGCCGGGCGCACGATCTGGCCGCCCGTCGTCCGGCTGCCGCCGACCACGATGGACTGCACCCAACCCGTCGGAGGCGGCCACGCGCCGATCTGCGCGCTCTTGGCGACACGCCCGTCGTTGAAGGTCCGGCCCTCGCCGTCGGCACGGATGCTGAACGCAATGTGGTTCCACTTGCCGGCCTTGACCGGACCGATCTCGATCTCGGTCTCGTTCACGTTGCCGACCACCAGCCACAGCTTCTGGCTGTGGTAGCGCACGACGGCGTGCCAATCGTCGGCAGCACCCAGGCTGAGCAGGTCCATGCACGCGACCGATTGGCCGTTGCTGGTGCAGCCGCCGGTCGCCTGCGGGTTGGCCGAGAGCAGCAGCCAAGTGGAGAGCGCCATCTTCTTCAGCCCGGTGGCTGCGTTGTTCTTGAAGTCCACCACGATCGACGCGTTGCCGCCGAGGTTGAGCGAAGCGCAGGAGCCCTCGACCGAGCAGGCCGCGCCGCAGCCGTCGCCGGCCTTGGTATTACCGTCGTCGCAGAGCTCGGACGGCTCGACCCGCCCGTTGCCGCAGACCGCGACCAACTTGTGCTGTTCCATCGGTGGCTTGGCGACCAGCTTGCACGTATCCCCGGCCGCGCAGTCGGCGTTGCTCGTGCAGCTCGTCGAGCCATTGGCGTTGCACGTACCTGGCTTCTGCACCGGCTCGTCGCGGATGGTCCAACCGGTCAAGTCGACCGCCTTGCCGGTCGGATTGTGCAGCTCGAACCACTCGCCCACGTCGCTGCCGGAGTCCGCGTCCGGGTTGGCCATCACCTCGCTGACGATGACGGTGCCGTCCGGCTGCGGCTCGGGCTCCTTCTGGCAGAGCGCGTCGCACCCATCACCCGGAATCAGATTGCCGTCGTCACATTGCTCGGTGCTCTGGTTGATCTGCCCGTCACCGCACTTGGGCTTGACCACGCACTCGCCCGCGATGCACCACACCTCGGTACCGCAGGGTGTCTTGTCCGGCTTGTCGGTCTTCTTGTCGGCTTCCTTGCACGGGTTGATGCAGCTCGGGTTGGCCGCACCAGGGGAGCCGAGGTCACCGTCGCCGTAGCTCTTCTTGCCCGGGCACCAGTTGGCGCCGTCGTCGTTGAACTTCGGGTCGTATTGGGTCGGATCGAGCGCCACGCTCTTGCCCGCGGAGAGCTCGAAGCCCTCGTCCTCGCAGCCCGGCGCGGGCTTGACCGGATCGCAGAGCAAGCCCTTCTGGTAGTAGCTGACAGCGTCGATGGTCTTGCCGTTCCACTCGAGAATGACGTCGTCGACCTGGTTCGCCAGCACGAACTCATTGCCGTAAGCGTAGGCCGCAGTCAGACCGCCGTTCTTGGTCTTGTCAGCGCTCCGAGCGAGCAGCAGGTAGCCCTTGGGCGCGATCCACAGCGGCTTGCCGTTGGCGATCTTGTGCTTGTCGATCGCCTTGTCGCGAAGGGTCCAGCCGTTGATGTCGATCTTGCTGTCGCTGGTGTTGAACAGCTCGATCCACTCACCGACAGCGTCCTCGGCCTTGTCCGGGTTGACCATCACCTCGGTGACGATGACGTCGCCGGGCTCGACGAGCTCGATCAGGCAATTCTGCGAACAGCCGTCGCCCGGCACCGTGCCGCCGTCGTCGCACTCCTCGTAGGCGTCGACCGTGCCGTTACCGCAGGTGAGCGAGTCGCAGAAATCACCGAAGCCATCACCATCGCTGTCCTTCTGGTCCGGGTTGGGGAAGGCCGGGCAGTTGTCGCAAAGGTTGCCGACGTCGTCACCGTCGCCGTCGAGCTGGTCGGCGTTCGAAATGGCCGAGCAGTTGTCGCAGGCGTCGCCCACGCCGTCCTTGTCGGTGTCGGCCTGGCCGGCGTTGGAGACGTACGGGCAGTTGTCCTTCTCGTTGTCGACGCCGTCGCCGTCCTTGTCGGCACCCTGCGGGACGCAAGTCGGGTTCTTCGTGCCGGGCGTTCCGCTGTCGCCGACGCTGCCGCCCTGCCACTTGGTGTAGGCGTCGCACCAGACCACGCCCTTGTCGTTCTGCGCGGGGCCGTAGAAGGCCGGGTCGAGCTGCAGCGACTTGCCGGTCTTGGGCTGCGGGTTCTGGCCACCGTAGACGACCTTGTCGATGACGGTGCCGTTGTTGCTGAGCTCGATCGTGTCGCTGACGTCGTCGAGCGCGAGGACGATCTTCCCGTCGGCGTCGGTCCAGGTCACGTTGACCGGCGCCTTGCCGTTGAGGATCGGGCTCTTGCTCGCGCCGATCACGAGGGTGGCGTCGGGCTGGATCGCGATCTTCGGCTGCGGCGGGAAGGTGAAGGTCCCGCCCTTGCCGGTCGTCAACACCCAACCGTTGAGCACGACCTCCTTGTCGTCGGTCGAGTGCAGCTCGATCCACTCGCCGAGCGGGAAGTCCTCGGTCTTCACGAAGATCTCGGTGATGAACACCTTCGCCGGCACGATCTTCACGATCTGGCAGGCCTCGCAGCCGTCGTTCTTGGCGTCGTTGCCATCGTCGCATTGCTCGCCAGCATCGAGCTCGCCGTCGCCGCATTGGGCCGGGTCGCAGGCGTCGCCGCTCAGGTCACCGTCGGCGTTTTCCTGCTGCGGATTGCTGATGTCCGGGCAGTTGTCGCAGGCGTCGCCGAGGCCGTCCTTGTCGGTGTCCTTCTGGTCGGGGTTCGGCGCGTTGATGCAGTTGTCCTTTGCGTCCTCGATCTCGTCCTTGTCCGCGTCCGGGGGCTTGGGGCACTCGGGGTTGGGCTGACCCGGCGTGCCGAAATCGCCCGAGCCCATCGCGTCCTTGGCCGGACACCAGGTGAACTCGTACTTGTCGTTCTTGGTCGCGTCGAGCTTGAACGGGTCCAGGCTCGCCGCCTTGCCGTCGAACTCCACCGGCGAGGGCCACTGCGTCGGCGACCAGCTCACCACGTCGATCACGGTCGAACCGACGCGCAGCGCGATCGCGCCGTCATAGTTCTTCAGCGTGCCGATATCGTAGACATAGTCGACGTCGACGCCGCCGTTCTGCGCCTTGTTGTCCGAGGCGCCGAGCACCAGATAGCCCTTGGGCGCGACGAAGAGGGTGCAGCCCGCGATCTTGTGTGCCTTGTTCGTCGTCGGCTCGAAGATCTCGAGTCCGCCGACCGGCACCGGCTTGTCGCCCGGGTTGTAGATCTCGATCCACTCGCCGAAATCGTCGAACACCGCCTTGGGGTTCATCATGATCTCGGAGATCACCAACGCGCCGGGCTGTAGCCCCGGATCGACCTGCTGGCAGCCGATGTCGAAGCCGGTGTCGGGCACGTCGGGCGCGCCGGCGTCGCCGTCTTCCTGCGTCTCGGACGCGTCGGCGTCGTCGCCGCCGCTGCAGACCTGCGGCTTGTCGGTGCAGCAATCACCGTACTGCTCGCAGCTGTTGTCGCATTGGCAGCTGGCGTTGCTGTCGTATTCGCCGCACTTGCCGACGCAAGAGCCTCCGCCGCCGCCACCGTCGGTGTCCTCGACGGTACCCGCATCCGCGTCGCCGCCGCCGCCGCTGCAGAGCGTCGTGTAGTCCGTGCAGCAGCTCTGATCGTCGACGCAGAACTCGTGGCACTGACAGTTGGCGCCGAACTTGTAGATGCCGCAGCGGCCGATGCAGCTGTCGGGGTTGTAGACGTCGGGCTCCTCGGCATCGGCGTCCGGCGTGACGTCGGGGTCGACCGTGTCGGGCACGTCCTGCTCGACCTCCTGAACGTCGGGATCGTCGCCGTCGGGATCGGCGGCGTCGGTCTGGCCGCCGCTGCTGTCGATGCCCGTATCCGGATTCCCAGTGTCCGGGTTGCCGGCGTCGGTGCTGCCGTTGTTGGAGTCGAGCGCGTCGTAGTCGATCGTCACCGAGTCCTTGTTGTCCGTCGGCTTTTCCTCGGAGCCGCAGGCAGCGAGGACGAGCAACGCGGCCATGGCCCATACGAGGGAGCCTGCCTGCGCGGTGGTGGCGCGCGTGTCGCGCCCATGCGAAGTTCCGAACTGAGCGATCATCGCTGCCTCCTGGCGGGTCCTGCGAAGCGGTAAGGGTAGGTCATGCCGGGTGGGTGGCGCAAGGAAGCGAACGACTTCGAGTCGTCAGTCCCGCAACGCGTCGGCGAGAGCGGCGACGTCGTGCTCGCTCCTGGTGACCAATTTCAGGCCGAGGGTCGCCTCCTGACCGCCGACGTGGTCGAGGCCGGCCTGCTCGGCGAACCAGCGAGACGCGGCCCGGGCGACCACCACCCGCCGCGCGAGCGCCGCGACGCCCTCGTCGAGGGGCCCGACGGCGACGGCGGCCGGCAGATCGTTGGCGACCACATCGCGCAGTAAGCGTTCGGCGACGGAGTCACACGGCAACCCCGACTGGTCGTCGCGACCGGGCAAGGTCTCGACGACCGCCGCGAGGCGCTCGAGGCGGGTCGCGTCAGCCGGCTCGTCGCGGCCGGCGAGATCACGTGAGCGGACGCGCAGCGCTTCGGCCTGCGCCCGCAGCACGTCCCGCCGCCACGCCGCGGGGTCGAGGGGCGTGAGCGCGGCCGAGAACCGCGCTGGAGTCGCGATCTCCGGCCCCTCGCGCAGCGCGTCGCACGCCCTCGTCGCGGCCGCGGCCAACGTCGACGCGGCCGAACGCAACGCCGCTTCCGCCACGGGCTCGGCCTCGCTGGCCTCGAACGCAGCGTTCAAGGCGGCGAGCAGGACGTCGGCCTCGGCCGGAACGCCGCCGCTCCACGCCGGCGGCCACGCCAACGGGACCGCCACCGCGCCCTCGGCGAGCAGGCCGCGCACCTCGGCCTCGCGGCTCGGCCAAGCGTCGGTCTGCGCCGCGCGGCCCTCCGCGTAGCCTTCACAGGCGAGCAAGAGCGACACGTGGACGCCCGCAGGTGAGCGATGGAAGCGGAGGGGAAATTGTCGGCACGGGACCGGCTTGACGTCGTAGCCGTGCTCGTCGTGGACATCGCACAGCCCGTCGTCGCCCTGCGCGACGCACTGGCCGCCGACCCGGGCCATGCCGACGAACTCGCGACCCGCGTGCTCGAGCAGCTCGATCGCGTCGACGCCGTGCGGGACGCGACTGCGCCGGCCCATCGTCAGCCCCTCGACGCGCACCCGGTCCGCGGCGGTCATCGGCCCCAAGAACGACGACGAACAACACGCCCCGCGCTCCACGCAGCGGTGGCGGGGCGGATCGACGCCACGCGGCCAATGCAGCGGGACGTCGGGGGCGACGGAGGCCAAGGGGGGCTCCTCGCGATGGCCCAAGCGCAGGCGCAGGGCGCTACGGGGGCCGTCGAGCAGGAACAGGCGCGCGAGGCCCGACAGCCGCGCAGAGAGCGCTTCGGCGTCACCGTGGCGCCCGACCAGGGCGTCGAACCGCTCGCCTTTGCCGCCGATGGCGCGGACCAGGCGCGCGTCGTCGGGCCCCAGACGCAAGGCGCGCCGTAGCTGCGGGTCTTGCAGCACGGCGCGCCCATTCGCGTCGGTGCCGAGCCGAAGCCCAGCCCGGAGTCGATACCGCGTCATCCGATCAGGCGGTGGTCTTCTCGTCGGCCGTCACGCCGATGTCCGGCACCGGGAACTCCTCCTCGAAGTCCAGCGCGGCTGGCGCCACGACCGCCGGCGCCATGCCCATCTTGGCCTTGAGCGCGGCGAGTGCGTCGTCGGTGCCCGAGTCCTGCTGCAGCGCCTTGAACTTGTCCTCGAGGTTCTGGCCCGAGAGCTCGGCCGCGAGATCGCCGGCAGCGGCGGCCTCGGCCTCGTTCTGCTCGACCTTCTCGGTCATCCGTTCGAAGGCGTCGAAGGCCGAGTTGTCGTTCAGGCCACCCATCGTCGACTGGATGGTCTTCTGCGCTTCGGCGCGCTTGGCGCGGGCGATGAGCAGGTCCTTCTTGCGCTTGGCCTCGCCGATCTTCTGGTTGAGTTGATTCAGCGCCGTGCGCAGCTGCTCGGTGGCCTGCTTCTGCGCGACCCACTGGCTCTGCCACTGCTCGGCCAGGCCGTCGCTCTCGGTCTTGCGAGCGAGCGCCTCGCGGGCCAGGCCCTCGTCGCCCTTCTGCAGGGCCAGCATCGCCTTCTTCTCCCAATCCGCCGAGGTCTTCTTGGCCTCGGTGTACTTGGCGTACAGGCGCTTCTCGTCGGCGATCGCGACGGCCACCTGCTTCTTGGCGGTGATGAACTGCTCACGCATGTCGATGAGCAGCTGGTTGAGGATCTTCTCCGGATCCTCGGCCTTGCTCACCATCGAGTTGATGTTGGACCGAAGCAGCAGGCCGATACGGTTGAACAGGCTCATGGTCTCGCTCCTCGCGCGCCCAGCGGGCGGCGCGTTGCCCGGATGGGCGGCTAGGCGTTGGGCAGCAGGGCAGCCAGCTCGTCGTGATGCTCGACGATGGCGAGCGTCAGCGAGTCGACCGCGGCGAGGAATTCGTTCTCGTCGAGGTTCTCGGACTGCATGACCTCGACGGCCACGACCGCGCCGTCCTCGAGGGCGTACGCGCCTTGCACCATCTCGGTGGCGTTCAGCTCCAGCATGCGGCGGAACAGCGTCGCCTGGGCGTCGCCGGCCATGGCCGGCAAGTCGAAGAGCTTGCAGCGGAACACCACCAGCGGGTCGGTGTGCTGGACGACGATCTGCGCGCCGCCCCAATCGGGGTCGTGCAAGATCCAGGTGCCAGGGGCCGCCTCGTCGTGGGCGATCCCACTGCCGAGGATGTAGCGCTCGATGTCCTCGTGATTCCGTGCCATGTCGCATACTCCGATAGAAGGGTGCCGTGGCAACGCCAGATGCGTGCGGCTTGACGCTGCGGCGCGAGCGTAGTCCGCTCGGGGCGTGCCGGTCAACGCGCGACCGGCTCGGAGCGCACCATGCCCGAACGCCACCACGCCCTTCGATTCACGGTCGGTCCCGGCGCCTTGCTCGCGGGCCTGCTGGGCTGCACCACGGCGCCACCGTCAACGCCGGCCCCCCCGGCCGCCGCGCCGCCCGCCGCGCCGCCCGCCGCGCCGGCCGTGACTCCCTTGGCGCTGGCGGCGATTCGTACTCGGGTGACCGAAGAGGTCACGGCGATGCAAGCGATCGGCAACGACGCCCGCCTCGGCGGCGTCCGACTCGGCGAATCGAATCGGCGCCTGCAGCGCGCCGGCTATTTTCGCCGGATCCCCAGCCATCCGACGCCCGCGGCGTTGCGCTCGAACCTGCAGGCCGCAGCGCAACAGGCCGGCGTGGTGCTGAGCAAACTCGAGATCACCGACGATCCCCGTGGCAACGAGCCGGTCCCGGGCCCGGAGCTCCGCCCCGGCGAACGCTGGACGCCCGACCGTGAGGCCCTGCTCGGGCGCCTGGAGCTCGAACTCCACGTCCGCGGCGAACGCGGCGCGCTCGTCGACTTCATCGAGAAGCTGCCGCACCGCGTCGAACGCCTGGTCCTGCTGCGCGGCCATCGTCCCGGCTCCGACGGCACCACGGTCCTGCTCGGGGAGGCCTATTTCGAGCGCACGTTGGAGCCGCCGAAGGTCCAGCTGGACTGGCCGCCGCTCGCCGATTGGCTGCGCGCTGCCGGCCACGACCCCGACGCGGCCACCACGCGCGCCCTGCCCGGCTACGCCGAACTCGCCGCCGCCGTCGCCGCCGGCCGCGAACTCGCGCCCGATATCCGCGCGGTGCTGCTCTCCGCCGCAGACCTCCCGCGGTGGACAGCGCGTGCCCAACTCTACGATCGATTGGGACAAGCCGCCGCCGCGATCCGTGGCGACGCCCTGCTCGACAGCCCGCCGCAGCGCTGAGGGCGATCGCGGGCCGGGGGCCGACTTCAGAACTTGAGGACGAGTCCGCCGGTGCCGGCCTTGTACTTCGGCGCCACCGGCTCGGTGTCGCCGAGCAGCACCGCAGCGGTGACCGAGCCGGCGACCACGCCACCGACCAAGCCCCAGAACCACCACTTGGAGAACACCGACTCGGTGCGAACCTCGGGTCCCTCGGCGGCTGGCGGCAGATCCGGCGCGGCGAAGAGCTCGCGCACCATCTCCTCGAGCACCTTCTTGTCGCGCCGCAACCAGGAGACGTCGCGCGAGAGGCGCTTGATCACCTGACGACCCGCGAGGTTGGCGAGCGCGAGCCGAATCTGCATCTTCTCGCGAGTGCCGGTGCAGTGGACGATGACGGCCATGCCGGCGTTGAGCAGACCCTGCGCCACCGAGAGGTCGTTGGGCTCGACGGCGCCGTCGAAGATCTCGCCAAGGCGCTCGCGCAGCGCGTCCCACGCGGGCTTGCGATGCGCGGCCGCGAGCTCGAACGTCACGACCGCGTTGTCGCTCTTGATGACCTGCAGCCGACCGGCGCGCGCGTAGCCGTGCTTGCTGATCCGGATGTATTGCGGACCGGCCAACGACTTCACGAAGCTGGGCGAGAGACCGAAGTAGCGACCGTTGACCCAGACTTCGGCGTTCGGCACCGAGGTGCGGACCTCGAAGGTCACGTCGCCACGCAGCAGCACCGCCTCGCGCGCCTTGTCGTAGGCCGCCACGACCGGCGCTCCGTAGCCCGAGAGATCGATCTTGGCGCGCGGCCGGAACTCGACCGAGCGGGTGAAGGCGCGCTCGGCACCGGCCTTGTCGCCCGCGAGGAAGAGCGCGGCACCCTGCAGCGCCATCACCTCTTCGATCGCGTCCTCGTCGCCGGCGTGCGAGAAACTACCGACGTAAGCGGTGACGGCGCTCTCGAGCTCGTCGGCGGCGTCGCGCCACTCCTTGCCCGCCAACGCCTTGCGTGCGGACCGGAGCAAGCTGCGACCGCTGCGGATATTGGTCGCGTGGGCGTCTTCGCCGCCGACGTTCAACACCTCGTCGGGGTCGCGGTAGCGCAGCTTGTCGGCCACGCGGAGCGCGCGAGCCACGTCGTGCGCGATCTCACGCTCGGGCGTTCCCTCTCGCGAGAGATCGATGAGCGTGACGATGGTGCGATCGTCGGCAAAGCTGGTCAGCGGGACCGCCACCGTCAGCGCGAGGGCGATCAAGCGGGCGCCACGCATGGCGTTTCCTCCGAAGGGATGGGCGACTAGACCGTGGCGGTGTCGCGGCCGCCCGCGACCTTCTCACCGAGGGCGGCGACGCGCTCGAGCAGCTCGGTGATCACGAAGGGCTTGTCGAGGTGATCGTCCGCACCGTAGAGCGGCGCAGTCATCTCGTTCAGGTTCGGGCCGATGGCCGTCAGCATCATGATACCGACGCCGGCCATCTCGGAACGCGCGCGCAGCGCCTTGCAGACTTCCCAACCGTTCATCTGCGGCATCATCACGTCGAGGATGACCAGATCCGGCCGGTTCGAGAGCGCGGCTCGAAGCGCCTCCTCGCCGTCGTGGACGAGCGTCACGTCGTAGCCGGCGCCACCGAGCGTCGCGCGCAGCATGTCGGCGATCTCGAGATCGTCCTCGGCGACCAGCACCTTGAGCCCCGCCGCTGCCTGTCCACTCATGCGTTCCTCGCTCGCGCGGGCAGTGCCCGCTCAGTCCTCGTCACCGCCCGACGAAGCCTCTTGCGCCTTGATAGCGATTTCGCGGGCCTTTTGCGATGCGGGATCCATCATGCCGAGGATCTGCATCACCTTGCGGGCCATGTCCCGCGCCGTCGCGTAGTTCTTCTGGTCGAGGTGCTGCTGGGCCTTCTGCAACATGCCCTTGGCCGCCTCGCGGCACTTGTCGTCGATGTCCATCGCCTTGACGTTCTCGGGGTCGAAGTTCATCGCCTCGCGAGCCGCCTCGGCCGCCTCCGGGTAGCGCTTGGCCTTGTACAGCTGATCGGCAGCCGAGACCCACGCAGCCGTCAGCTGCTTGACCAACCACGGACCGTGGTGACCGTCGACGCGCCGGTCAGCCTTGTAGGCCTTCTGCCACGCCCGCGCCGCCTTGATCGGGCTCGACGCGCTGGTCGCCGCCTGGTTCGAGTCACCGACTTCCTTGACCGCGGCCGCGAAGTCGGATGCCTTGGACTTGTCCTTGCGCGAGAATCCGCCGTTGGCGATCTGTGAGAACGCGGCCTCGGCGGCGCTCCACTCGCGGTTGTGGTAGGCGCGCAGACCGCTCGCCATCAGGCTCTTGGCGCTGGCACCGACCGCGCCGCCGCCGCCGCCCTTGTCGCCGCCCTTGTCGTCGTCCTTGGCCTCGGCTTTTTCGCCCTTGTCGTCGCCCTTGTCGCCGCCGTCGTCCTTCTCCGGGGCGGCGCCCGAGGCGATCTGCTCCTTGAGCAAGCGCGCCTCGGCGTTCTTCTCGTCGAGCTCGAGCACCTCGTCGACCGCCTTGCTCGCGGCCTCCTTGTCGCCATCGCCCCACGCCTTCTTCGCGGCACCGAGGCGATCGCGGAAGAAGTCCTCGCGCGCGGCGTTGAGCTCCTCTCGAGCGTCGGCGTATTGCTCGGAAGTCTGGGCGACCTCCTTGAATCGGCCGATGGCGGCCTTGAATTCGCCCTTGCGCGCGAGCTCCTTGCCCTCGGTGATGACCTCTTCGGCCTCGACCTCGTCATGCGCCTTGGCGAGCAGCCCCTTGACCTCGGCGTCGTCGGGAGCGGCCTCGCGGGCCTCCTTGAGCTGGTCGACCGCGCCAGCCCAGTCCCGGTCCTCGAGCAGGCCCTTGGCGCGCTCGATCATCTTGGCCACGTCCTTCTCGGGCTTGGCCTCTTCGGTCGGCTGCGGCTTGTCGTCGCCGCTCATCACCAACCACGCTGCCACCGCGCCACCGCCGAGGACGAGCACACCGGCCGCCGCCGCGGCGATGATCAAGCCGGTGTTGGACTTCTGCTTCTGCGGGATGGCCGGGCTGCGACGCGGCGCCGGCTCGGGCTGCGGGAACTCCCGCGCGCGCTCGGGCACGACACCCTGGATCGCGAACTCGAGCACGGTGGTGCCGACCTCGATTTGATCGCCCGGCTGCAGCGCGTGCCGCGAGGCACGGGAACCATTGATGTTGGTGCCGTTCGCGCCGCCCATGTCGATGACTTCGCAGGTCTCGCCGCGGCGGACGACGCGGAAGTGCTTGCGCGAGACCGCCGGGTCCGCGAGCACGATGTGGCAATCGAGACCACGGCCGACGAGGTACTCACCGTCGTCGAGGCGATGGATCTTGCCGCGATCCGGGCCGGAAACCACACGCAGCTCCATCGGCGTACCGGTCTCGGCGGGCGCCGGGGCCATGCCCATGTCCGCGAGCGCGTCGGCGTCGAGCATGCGGGTGGCGTCCTCGGCACCACCGCCGGCGTCCTGGAAAGCGTCGGGATCGTGCAACGTCGCGGGCGGACCGGGCGGTGGCGGGGCCGGACGCGCAGGCGCTGCCGCCGGGCGCGGACGCGGCGCCGGACGCGAGGGCGGCGGAGGTGCACCACGCGGGGCGGCGGTCGGCATGTCGAGACCGTCAACGACCTCCATCGCCCGGGTGGCCTCGACCTCGTCGTCGAATACGTCGTCGTAGCCGCCACGGCCGCCATCGACGCGACTATCGTCGCCGAAACCGATCCCACGTCGCCTATCGTTGACCATCACTTCCTCTCGTACGCGAGCGCTCCGAACGCCGCGGACGTAGCATAGATCGGGGTGTCCAACAATGCCACGGGGGCGCTGTCGGCCGTCCGGTCACGGGGTTGGCCGCGCAGGCCGACTCCGGTGACGTATCCGAATTGGTACCAGCGTTGTGTCGGACCGGCCAAAAACAGCGACGCCGCCCGGCTGGAAGGCCGGACGGCGTCGCAGATCGTGGTCGATCGGTGCGTCCTTAGGCGGGCAGCACGTCGATGAACTTGCGACCGCGGCGCGTGCGGAACGAGACGACGCCGTCCGCCGAGGCGAAGAGCGTGTAGTCCTTGCCCGTGAGGACGTTCGCACCGGCGTGGAAGGTCGAACCGACCTGACGCACCAGGATGTTGCCCGAGACGACCTGCTGGCCGCCGTAGCGCTTGACACCGCGGCGCTGCGCGTTGGAATCGCGGCCGTTCCGCGAGCTACCTTGACCCTTTTTGTGTGCCATGACTGGACTCCTGTCGGCTGCGCTGCTTAGGCGAGGATCTCGTCGATGCGGACGCGGGTGATCGGCTGGCGGTGGCCGATCGTGCGACGCGACTTCTTGCGACGACGGTACTTGAAGATGCGGATCTTCTTGTCGCGGCGCTGCTCGACGATGGTGCCCTTGACCGAGACACCCTCGACGACCGGGGCGCCGATGCGAACGGCCTCGCCGTCGCGGACGAAGAGGACGCGGTCGAACACGATCGACTCGCCGCGCTCGCCTGGGAGGCGATCGACGGTCAACTGCGCGCCCGGATCGGCGCGGTACTGCTTGCCGCCACACTGAATGATTGCGTAGGTCGCCATCTTGCGCTCCATGCCGCGGGTGCGGCGCTTCCGGTACGAGGCCGGCGTGGCATTTGCCGGCGTTCAGCCCGGGCTACGGCGCAGAGGCCGCAGCGGGGCGCGAACCATGCCGAGGGCTTGCCCGGGTGTCAAGCAGAACCCGATCGTTTCGGCAGGTTCGGCGGCGATCGAACGGCGATCTTGGCGGAGGGGGCCGGCCTCAGGCCTGGGCGGCCTCGCCCTGCGCCTGCTCGGCGGCCATCTTGCGGACCTCTTCGATGTCGAGCTCTTGCAGCTTGCCGGCCAGTTCGTCCAGCGCGTCGGCGGGCAGCACGCCGGACTGACGGAAGACCATCACACCACCGCGGAATGCCACGAGGGTGGGGATCGCCTGGATCCCGAAGGCGGCCGCGACCTGCGGCTCGGCTTCGGTGTCGACCTTGGCGAAGACGACGTTGTCGTGTCGCGTCGAGGCCTTGTCGTAGATCGGGGCGAACATGCGGCACGGACCACACCAGGACGCCCAGAAGTCGATCAACACGGTGTCGTGACCGAAGATCGTGGGCTCGAGGTTGTCGATGTCGAGGTTGTGGGTGCTCATCTTCGTCTCCTGTGGTGCGCAAGCGTGAGGCAGGTGTGCGCCGAGTGCGCCCTCGTCCTCCAGGACGCGACAGCCCGGCACCTCGTTACGCATCCTCGCGAATCTGCCCTTTGCGACGGGTCGCGGCGAGGGTACAGTACGAAAGTGCAATGGGGAGGGGATGATGCGGAGAGCCTTGGGCAGGGTCGCGATCGCTGCGCTCTGTGTCGCGACGTTGGCGGCGGGGGTCGCCGGTGCCGAGACGCCGACGCGGCGTGTGGTTCGCGGTGTCGCACACGCCAAAGGCGGCAAGGGCGTCGCCTATACCCAACGTGAGGTCGAGCGCTGGCAGGAAGGCAAGCGCGTCGCGACCCGTGTCGACTACAGGGACGCCAAGGGCAACAAGATCGGCTTCCGCGAAGTCCGGATGCGCGGTACGCCACTGATGCCCGAAGAGATCTTCGAAGACCTGCGCACCGGCATGCGGGCCGAGAGCCGCCCGCTTCGCAACGGTCGCGTCGAGGTCGTCTTCCGCAGCGCCAAGGGCGAAGACCTCGATCGCAAGTCCTTCAAGCCCGATCTGCCGCCGGTCAACGGCGCGGGCGTGGTCGAGGCGATCCGCGCGCATTGGGGTCGCCTGATGGCCGGCGGCCGCGTCGACATCGCGCTGATCGTGCCGGAGCGGCTCGACTGGTATCACTTCCGCATCCGCAAGGTCGGCACCCGCAAGCGCGGCAGCCACGACGCGGTGGCCTTCGTGCTCGAGCCGAGCAACCCGCTGCTGCGCGCCGTCGCGGGCCAGCTCCACTTCGAGCTCGACGCGGTCAGCGGCGGCTTGGTCCGCTACGAGGGACGCGTCGATCTGGCCGACGAGGACGGCGATCCCTTCCGCATCGCGGTCGCCTTCCCTGCCGAGCTGCCGGGCGAGCGCCCCGCCGTGGCCGAGCCCCGCGCCGCCGCCGGCCCTGGTAACGGCGCTGCGTCCGCCACGCCGCCGCAACCCGCCCAGCCCGCGAAGTAGCGAACGCCCACCCCGCACGATCCGGGATCGTGGAGCGGTACGGCGTCCTCCCTCTCGCGGCATTGCGGCGCGAGGAGGGTCCAGCAGCCTGTCGACAGTGCGCCGGTGCGCCGGTGCGCCGGTGCGCCTCGCCGCTGGGCCGCTCGCTTCGGCGGGGTCGCCCCTGACCATGGCCCTGCGGCGGCACCTGCGGCGGCGCCAGACGATGTGGTGCGGACTCGAGCCCTCGGCACAGCACGGCCACGCCAGCCGCGTCGCGAGTGGGCGCCTCGCGCTGGCCCGCAAAAACGCCAAAAACGCTACGGGGGGCCCCGAAGGGCCCCCCGCGCGTCAGCTCTCGCAGAGGATCCGAGCGCTTACTCGGTCTCGTTGTCGCGGAAGATGGCCGGGGCGCCAACGGCGTTGCACTCGGACTTACGGGCGTTCGGGTCACCCGTACCGACGATCTCGAAGGTCGAGAAGACGCCGTCGCAGTCGAGGTCGGCATTCGCGGTCGCGGTGTACTTCGCGGTCGAGAGGGTGCCGGCGCTGTTGTAGGTGTACTGGAAGTAGTGCTCGTCGGTCAGCGAGAACTTCAGGGCCGACCAGGTGGTGTTGTTCCACGACGAGAGCGACGGATCGCAGCGATCGTCGTTGTTCTTGTCGATGTTGCAGCAGCCCGAGCCGGTCGGCGTGGTGCCGACGAAGGCCGGGAACTGGCACTCGACCTTGGTCATCGTGCCCTTGGTGGTGCGCGGCGTGGTGTAGTACGCGGCCGAGCCCTTCTTGATGATGTCGAGCATCTCGTTGGCCTCAGCCGTCTTCGCCGAACGCATGTACTTGGTGAACTGCGGGACGGCGACCACCGCGAGGATGGCGATGATGGCGACCACGATCATCAGCTCGATGAGCGTGAAGCCCTTGTTGTCACGAATGTTCTTGAACATCGGAAGCCTCCTGTTGCGAAAGGCACGACGTGTGCCCCAATCGGGTCTGGCTCGTCGTGCCTCGTGACCCGCACCAGACTTAAGAGCAAGGCCGATGCCAACTTCGGAGATCTTTTTACAACAAACTGTTCTAAATATGTTTTTTGTCGTTCCGGGAGATCGCGAGGATTGCGGTCGGTGACGAATCGTGTCGATCCGTGTCGACGGTGGTGACGAAAAACGTCACTCACCGACGTCAAGCGTCACCAACCTCCGAACCGCCGCTGTCGCTACCCTCATACTTCGCGATTTTGTAGCGGAACGAGCGGAAGCTGATGCCGAGGAGCGCGGCGGCGTCGGTCTTGTTCTGACCTGTGTGGCGCATCGCGACGCGTAGGATCTCGTGCTCCAAACGCCCGAGGAGTTCCTCGATCGGCAATCCGTCGGCGGCGTGGTCATCGAGCCAGCGGTCCAGGCCCGTGACGAACTGCAGCCGCAGCGCGTCCGGGTCCACCGCGGGGCCGAGTGTTTCGGGTGCGGCGGCGGTCGCCGGCGCGGCGTTCGCGGTGGTGCCGGGGTCGGGGAGCCAGTTCGCCGTGATTCGATCGCTGGGCTCGAGAGCGACGGCGCGCTCGATGATGTTCTCGAGCTCGCGCACGTTGCCTGGATAGGGCAAGGAGAGCAGCACCTGCAGCGCGTCGTCGTCGAAGCCCTGCACGTCTCGCCCCATGCGGCGATTCATTCGGAGCAGGAAGGTCTCGGCGAGGGGCAGGATGTCGTCGCGGCGCTCGCGCAGCGGCGGAAGCCGGATCTCGATCACGTTCAGTCGATAGTAGAGGTCGGCGCGGAAGCGACCCTCGCGGACGGCGTCGCGCAGATCGACGTGCGTGGCCGCGACGACGCGCACGTCGATCGGCACCTCACGCGTAGCGCCGACCGGCGTCACGACCCGCTCTTGCAGGACGCGCAGCAACTTCACCTGCAGGCTCAGGCTGAGCTCACCGATCTCGTCGAGGAAGATGGTGCCGCCGGCCGAGGCTTCGAACAGACCCTTCTTGTCCTTGGTGGCGCCGGTAAAGGCACCCTTGGCGTGACCGAAGAGCTCGGACTCCATCAACGATTCTGGGATCGCCCCGCAGTTGATGGCGACGAAGGGCCGCCGCGCGCGCGTGCTGCGGGCGTGCAGCATCCGGGCCACGACCTCCTTGCCGGTGCCACTCTCGCCGAAGAGCAAGACGTTCGACGGCGTCGGCGCGACCCGGTCGACCATCGCGTCGACGGCGGCCATCGCCTCGCTGTGATAAGTCAGCTCGACCGTGCGGCGCCCCGAGGCATCGAGCTCGCTGCGCAGCCGCTGGTTCTCCGCTACCAGCGCGCCCTTCTCGAGGCACTTGCTGATGACGAGACGGACCTCGTCGAGTTGGAAGGGCTTGATCACATAGTCGTAAGCACCGCGCCGCATCGCCTCGAGCGCGGTCTCGGTGGTCGAGTAGGCGGTCATCACGATGACCTGAACGTCGATCCCGCGCTCGCGCAGCTCGGCGAGCAGGTCCAAGCCGCTCATCCGCGGCATGCGCACGTCGGTGATGACGAGGTCGAACGCCCGCTGCTGCAAGATCTCCAGCGCCTGCAAGCCGTTGTGCGCGACCTCGACGTCGTGGCCCTCGCGGCGCAGGAAGATGGTCAGGAGTTCGCGGAGCGAGAGTTCATCGTCGACGACGAGCACGCGGGCCATCGGAAAGCCTCCGGATCAGATCGGGGTCACGGCGTGGCGGCGGAGATCGCGCGGCAGCCGGACGTGGAATCGGGCACCACCGAGCACACCGTCCTCGAGGCGGATGGCGCCGTGGTGCATGTTGACGACGCGTGCGACGGTCGCGAGACCGAGGCCCGAACCGCCGCTGCGGGTAGTGTAGAAGGGTTCGAACAGGTGAGCGCGGTCTTCCGGCGGCACACCTGGTCCCGAGTCTTCGACCAGCAACTCGAGGAAGGTGTCGCCTGCGTGCAGGGTGATGCGGACGCGCGGCGCGTCGCCTTCGAGCGCAGCCTGCTGTGCATTGACGAGCAGGTTCCAGATGACGCTGGCGAGTCCGTAGGCGTCGCCGAGCAGCGAGGTGTCGCCGCCGTCGGGGATGCGCACGTCGACCTCGAAGGCTGCGTCGACGACCCGCGGGTCGCATCGCCAAGCCTCGGTCTTCTCCCGCAGAAGTTGCGCAAGGTCGAGGCGTTCGAAGCGTGGCTCCGAGGGGCGCGCGAATTCGAGGAACTCGCCGATCCAGTTCGAGAGCTGGACCGTCTCGCGGTTGACGATATCCATGAGCGCGTCGCGCATCGTCGCGTCGTCGTGCTGTTCGCGGAGCATCTGCACCGAGCCCGCGATGGACGCGAGCGGGTTGCGGATCTCGTGCGCGACCGCCATGGCCATCGCGCCGACGCTCGCGAGGCGCTCGCGGTTGCGGTGCTCGAGTTCGCGTGCCCGCAGCTCGGTGATGTCGCGGACCACGTAGAGCGTCTCACGCTGGCCGCGGAGCGCACTCAAGCGGCCACGCAACAGCTCTCCGCGCACCGCCAAGATCTGACGCTCACCGTCGGTCGATGCGCGCCAGAGCTCGCCGGTCGGCTCCTGACCACGAGCAATCTCCTGGGTTCCGCCGAGATCTTGAGACTGCGTTTCGAGCTCGGGGAGCACGTCGACCAAGGCTCGCCCGACGAGGTGGTCGCGTTCCCGCCCCAAGATCCGGGCCAGCGTCGGGTTGGCCGAGCGCACGACCCCGTCTTCCGAGACGGTCATCAGACCGTCGGGCAGCGACGAGAACACGTCCTCGTAGCGCTGGCGCAAGGCGGCGAGCTCGCGCCGCTCGCTCAGATGCTGTTCCCGCGCGCGACCGAGCTCGACCACGAGCTTGCTCGAGAGCAACGCCGTGGCGTAGAGCGCCGCGACCTGCACCCCGACCGCGACGAAGACTTCACCGGGCTCGGGCAGGCGAGAGTTGCCGAGCGCCCGCAGCCAACTCGCCGTGAGTTCGGCCGGCTCGAAGCCGAGGTCGGTCGACGACACGACGCCACCGTCGTAGAGCGCCAGCAGGCCAAGCCAGACGCCGGCGACGGACGCCGCGACGAACGCGCCGCGGCGCTCCAGTAGCGCGGCGGCCGAGAGCACGGCCAGCGGCAACACGAAGACGAAAACCGACTGCGTGCGCTCGGTGACGCCCACCAACGCGCCCGCCAGCGCAACGTCGATCGCCAGCGACAGCCACGCCACCCGGGTCAAATGCTGCGGGCCGACCAGATACGTCAGCAAAAGTGCGAAGAATGTGAGGACGAAGAACGTCGTCTCGAGCTTGTAGAGCAAGACCTCGGGCGATTGCGCGATCGGCTGCGGGCCGAGCCCGAGATCCATCGCGATCGTGAGCATCAGCAGGCCGGAGAGTCCCACCGTACGAGCGAACGTCGTCCACTTGATGCGGTCGACCAAGCCCAGGTCGCGGGCCGCCTGCGCCGAGGGCAAGGGCGCGCTGAACGAGAGGTCGCTGCGCGCGGGCAAGTCTAGTGGTCCGCGAGGGTGAAGATCGGCATGTACATGCCGAGCATGACCGTACCGATGATGCCACCGAGGACGACCATGATGATCGGCTCCATCACCGCGGACATACCGTCTACGGCTTCGTCCACCTCGGCGTCGTAGAAGTCGGCGATCTTGGCGAGCATCACGTCCATGGCACCGGTGGCCTCACCGACGGCGATCATCTGCACGACCATGTTCGGGAAGACCTGCGTTTCCATCAGCGGGCCGGTCATGTTCTTGCCCTCGGCGATCTTGCCGCGGGTGAAGCCGATGGCGCGCTCGATGACGACGTTGCCGGCGGTCTTGCCGACGACCTCGAGCGCGTCGAGGATCGGCACACCAGCGGCGACGAGCGTACCGAGCGTGCGGGTGAAGCGCGCCACCGCCGACTTCCGTAGCACATTGCCGATGACCGGGCTCTTGTAGAGCATCAGGTCGCGATAGTACGGCCCGTTCGGCAGCTTCATCAGCGCCTTGTAGCCGATCCACAGGCCGACCAAGCCAGCGCCGATGAGCGGCATGTAGGACACGAAGTTGTTGGAGATCGTCACCAGCATCTCGGTGATGGCGGGCAGCGAGCTCTTGCCCATCGATCGGAACGTGTCCGCGAAAGTCGGCACGACCTTCCAGAGCAGACCCGCGGTGATGAGCATGGCGGCGGCGAGAACCGTCGCCGGGTACTTCATCGCGCCCTTGACCTTCGCCTGCGTCTCGGCGGACTTCTCGATGTACTCCGCGAGGCGGTTCATGATGGTGTCGAGAATACCGCCGAGCTCACCGGCGGCGACCAAGTTGACGTAGAGCTCCTCGAAGACCTTGGGATATTTGCGGAGCGCGTCGGAGAAGCTCTGGCCGCTTTCGACCGACGCCTTGATGCCCATCAGCGTCTTGCGGAGCGTCGGGTTCGGCTCCTGATTGCCGAGCAGCTCCAAGCACTTGATGAGCGGTAGACCCGCGTCGATCATCGTCGCCATCTGGCGGGTGAAGACGACCATCGACTTGAGCGGCACCCGGTCGGTGATGCCCGGGATGTTGATCTCGATCTCTTGTTGCTTTTTCGTGAGCTTGAACGGCTTGACGCCCTGCGCGGTGAGTTTGGTGCGGGCCTCTTCCTTGCTCTCGGCCTCGATCTCACCTTGTCGGAACTCACCGTCGGGGGAGTTGCCTTCGTAGACGAAGATCGCCATCGCTCACCTCTCCGTGCGACGTCAGACGTTGTCCGCACGCGTCACGCGCAACACTTCCTCGAGGGACGTCATGCCCTGGCTGATCTTGCGCAGGCCCGAGCGACGCAGCGTCTGCAGGCCGTCGTCGATCGCGACCTTCTTCAGCTCGCCGGCCGAGTAGCCCTGCAAGACGGCGTCCTTGAGGCGGTCGCTGATCGGCATGATCTCGTAGAGCGCGACGCGCCCCTTGTAGCCGGTATCGCCGCAGATGCGACAGCCGGTGCCCTTCATCTGGCCGCCGGCCTCGTACTCTTCGAGCAGCATGCCGGCGTCGAGACAGCCCTGCTTGTCGTACTCGAAGGGCTGCTTGCACTCGTTGCACAGGCGACGGGCGAGGCGCTGGGCCGCGATCAGGTTGAGCGCCGCGGTCACCATGAAGGGCTCGACGCCCATGTTGAGCATACGGTTGATGGTCGACGGCGCGTCGTTGGTGTGCAGCGTCGAGAGCACCAAGTGGCCCGTCAACGCGGCCTTGATCGCGATCTCGCAGGTCTCGAAGTCACGAATCTCGCCGACGAGGATGATGTCGGGGTCCTGACGCAAGAACGAACGCAGCACGCTCGCGAAGTTCAGGCCGATCGACTCGTGCATCTGCACCTGGTTGATGCCGTCGAGGTTGAACTCGACCGGATCTTCCGCGGTGCTGAGGTTCTCGGTCACCTTGTTGAGGTCGGCGAGGCCGGAGTACAGCGTCGTCGTCTTGCCCGAACCCGTGGGGCCGGTCACCAACACCATGCCGAAGGGCTGGTGGATGGCGTGCTTGAACTTGGCCAGCTCCTCGGTGTCGAAACCGAGCTTGGTCATGTCGAGCTGCAGGTTCGACTTGTCGAGCAGTCGGAGCACGACCTTCTCGCCGAAGAGCGTCGGCAGCACCGAGACGCGGAAGTCGCACTCCTTGCCGTCGGCGAGCTTGAGCTTGATACGACCGTCCTGCGGCAAGCGGCGCTCGGCGATGTCGAGTTGGCTCATGATCTTGATACGCGAGATGATCGCGTTCCGCAGCTTCATCGGCGGGCGCATGATCTCGTGCAGCACGCCGTCCATGCGGTAGCGGACGCGGAAGCTCTTCTCGTAGCTCTCGATGTGGATGTCCGACGCTTTGCGGCGGATGGCATCGACCAGGATCAGGTTCACCAAGCGAACGACCGGCGCCTCTTCCGAAGAGCGGGCCAGCTCCTCGGTGTCGGCGTCGTCCTCCTCCTGGAGGAACTCGATCTGCTCGTTCATGTCGTCGAGCAGGGCGAGCTGGTCTTGCGCACCGTAGACGCGCTCCCGGCTCTTGATGATGTCTTCGGCGGCAGCGACCACGACCTCGACGTTCAAGCCGGTGAGGAACTTGAGGTCGTCGATGGCGTGGTAGTTGCCGGGGTCGACCATCGCGACCACGATCGTGCTGCCGTGCAGCGCGACCGGGATCAGGTCGTGACGCTCGCAGACCTCACGCGGCACCAAGCGCACGATATCGTCGGGGATGTCGACGCTGCCGAGGTCGATCGACGGAACCTGGTACTGGCGGCTCAGGAAGTCGACGAGCTGGGTGCCGTCGAGGTAGCCGAGGTCGGCCAACGCGTCGTGCAGCCGCTGGCCGGTCTTCTGTGCCGTCTCGGTCGCGTTCTTGAGCTGCTCCGGCGAGACGAGCTTCTCGCGCAGGAGGATATCGCCCATCTGGCGGACCGGTACGGGCATGTAGCCCGACTTGCGACGGTCCTTGTCCTTCGGCGGGGGAGGGTTCGCCATCACGGCTCCGAGGACGCCGAACGTCCGCTGTCCGCTCGTCGGGGTGCGAGCGGTTGGAATGCTGCGAGGCTAGGGCCGAGTGCGAGTCGGCGCAAGCCGCGGCGCGTCACGACTCGACGGACGCGCCCGCCGGGCGTTCCGAGGACCCGGTGTCCGAGAGCCGCAGCACGCGCTCGTGCGGCAGCAGGTCGCGCGGCGGCTCGAAGGCATGGTGCGGCGAATAGGTCGCGAAGTTCGACACCCGGCTGGTGTACAGGCAGGCGTAGCTCGCCATCTGTGCCCCGAAGAGCGAGTGCTTGTGCCGCTCCTTGAGCAGCTGGCCCCAACGCGGATTGTGGTGCTGCTCGATCTGCGCCGTCAGCGCCGCCACGCGGCTGGCGTTGTGCTCGAGTTGGGCGCGCAGGTCGATGACCAGCGCGCGCAAGGTGTCGCGGTAGACGTTGCCGCCGTTGCCGGATTTCTGAGCCGGCTCGGGTGCGTCGTCGTCGCCACGACGCTCCGCTCGGCGCGCCGCCCGCAGGCTCATCTCTGCCGACGCAAGCGCGGTCTCGAGATCGAAGCGCCAGTCTTCGAGCTCGCTGCGCTCGGCGATGGCCGCGGTCTCTGCCGCCAACGACGCCAACTCGGCCTCGAGTTCGGGCACGATCAGCGCCGTCCGCCAGCCCGTCGTGCTCTTGGACTTGAGCACGTCGCCGTAGATGTGGTCACCGACGTAGAGGATTCGGTCACCCGATGCGCCGAGCGCCTTCTCGAGCCACGGCCGGCTGCCCTGATCGAAGACTTTCTCGCTGATCTTGAACGGCTCGGCCAGGCTCTCGAAGAACGAGGGCTTGCGCGCCGTGACCCAGACGAGGTGGAAGTAGTCCTGCCAGTTCTTGTAGTCGGGCAGCTTGCCGTCGAGCAGGTAGCTCATCACCGCTTCGGTGTAGCTCATGTCCGAGTTGGTGAGGATGAACAGCCGCTTGCCCGCCGAGCGCAGGCGGTGCAGCGCGAAGGGCAGCTCGGGGTCCAGGTCGATGTAGCGCGGCAGGTCGGCCCGGACGGCGCTCTTGAGGGAATCGTCGCGGTGCACGAGGTCGATGCAGTAGCGGATGTCGGCGTACAGGCGCCGTGTCTCCGGGCTGTCCATGGGCTTGCCGGTGTCGCGCTCGATCATGTCGACCAACACGCAGAACAGGTAGCTCTCGGGCGTGGAGAACAGCGTGTCGGTCATCGCCCATCGCTCGGCGGAGAGGCGCGGTGGGTCGGCGTGGTACAGGGCGCGGCGCTCCTCGTCGGGCAACACGCGCTTGCCGTGCCAAGCACGGGTGACGTGGCGATGGGCGTCCATCTTGACGACGTTGCCGCGGGCGGTGTCGATGACTAGGCCGCGGATGCCGAAGGTCGGGTCGAAGCGGACCTCGCGCAGCGCCTCGGGGTAGCCGCGGCGGACCAGGTGGCCGATCGCGAGTTCGGTCGCCAAGACCTCGAGTTCGGGCTTGTACGGACAGAGGGTGTAGTCCATGTCGAAGCCGATGGCTTCGATCTCGTCGAGTAGCGTGGCGCGGTTGACGAAGATGCGGCGCTCGTAGCGCAGACCGAACGAGGCTTGGGACATCAGTGGGCTCCGGCTCGGCCGAGCGTCGGCGCGAGCGCGCGGGTCAGAGCCGCCCAGGCTGCCAGATCGAGGCGCTCGGCGCGAGCGTCGGTCGGCAGGCCGAGCGATTCGAGCGTCGCCTGAACCAGCTCCCGGTCCGCGCGGAGACCGTTCTGCAGAGCGCGGACCAAGGTCTTTCGGCGCTGGGCGAAACCGGCGCCGACGACCCGGTCGAAGGCGGCTTGGTCGGGGATCTCGTAGGGCGGCGCGGGACGCGGCTTGAGCACGACGACGGCGCTGTCGACCTTGGGCGGAGGCCGGAAGGCGCCGGGTCCGACCCGCATCGCCATCCGCGGCTCGGCGCGCCACTGGCTGTGGACCGCGAGCAGGCCGTAGCTCTTGTTGCCTGGCGCCGCGCAGATGCGCTCGGCGACTTCACGCTGCAGCATCACCACGACCCGTGCGGCGGCCTGGCCCTGCTCCAAGATCCGCATCAGGATGGCGGCGCCGACGTTGTACGGCAGGTTGCCGACCACGACCGGCCGCGGCCCGAGCTGCGGATCGGCCAAGATCTCGGACCAATCGACGCGCGTGGCGTCGCCGTGCAGCAAGCGGAAGCGGCCGGTGGCGCTCGGCTCCGCGAAGCGCTCGGCGAGCACCTCGGGCAGGCGGTCGTCGCGCTCGATGGCGAGCAGTGGCACCCCGTGGTCGAGGAGGTGTTCGGTCAGCGCACCGGGCCCCGGGCCGACCTCGACGAGACCACTCTCCGGCTCCGGCGCCGCCAGCACGGCGATGCGAGAGAGCACCCCCTGATCGTGCAGGAAGTGCTGGCCGAGCGATTTGCGCGGCGCGACGGTCATCGGCGGGCTCCTCGGGCCGAAGCGCGAACCTCGGCGATGGCGGGACGCGCGGTCGGCGCAGCGTCGAGCAGCAGCGGGTCGTCGCGGACGCCGCGTGCGAGCAGGCTGCTGCCCAGACCGGCGACCATCGCGCCGTTGTCGGTACACAGGCGCGGTGCGACCGGCCAGAACGCGACCCCGCGGGCGGCGCACGCCTCCGCCATGCGCTCACGCAGTCGGCTGTTGGCCGCGACGCCGCCGGCGATGACGAGGTCCTTCAATCGGGTGCGGTCCAGCGCGCGCATCGTGGTGTCGACCAACTGCGCGACGGCGGCCTCCTGGTACGAGGCGCAGAGGTCGTCGCGGGCGGCGGCGAGCACGTCTTCGCCTTCGGCGGCGAGGGCTTCGGCGAGCTGTCGACCGGCGGTCTTCAGGCCCGAGAAGCTCATCGCGAGGTCGTCACGCCCGCGCATCCCGCGCGGGAGCGGGAACCGTTCGCGATCACCGCGCTCGGCGAGGCGATCGATGATCGGGCCGGCGGGATAAGGCAGGCCGATGATCTTGCCGAATTTGTCGAGCGCTTCACCGGCCGCGTCGTCCAGCGTCTGGCCGAGCAGCGCGACTTCGCCCGGGCCGTCCATCCGGAACAGGCTGGTATGGCCGCCGGAGACGGCCAACGCGAGCGCCGGCAGACGCGGCCGCGCTCCGTCCCCGGCGGCCCCGTCGAGCATGGCGGCCCAGCAATGCGCTTCGATGTGGTGCACGCCGACCAGCGGCAGGCCACGCCGCCAGGCCAGGGTCGCTGCGCTCTGCACGCCCACGAGCAGCGCGCCGAGCAAGCCCGGACGGGCGGTGACGGCGACGCCGACCAGGTCACCGAGGTGCAAGCCGGCTTGTTCGAGCGCCGCCTCGAGCGTCGGCACGAGCGAGAGCAGGTGGTTGCGCGAAGCGACCTCGGGGACGACTCCGCCGAAGCGTCGATGCAGCGGGATCTGCGTAGAGAAACAGGCCGCTAGCACGCGACCGCCCGCGACGATACCGACCGCGGTCTCGTCGCACGACGTCTCGATGCCGAGCACCGGGCCCTCGAGGAACAGGTCATCGTCGTGCGCCTCGGACCTCATCAACGGGGCGCCAGCTCGCCGGCGAAGAGTCGGGCATAGAGCTGTCGCGCTTGGTCGGCGTGCGTCGCGCCAGGGGCCAACGTGTACTGCCGCAGCAGTCGCCGACCGGCCTCTCGATCGCCTCGTTCCAGCTCGAGAATAGCGAGATCGAGCGTCGCCTCGGGGCTGACCCCGGGTCGATCGGCGACGGCACGCAACATCGGCAGAGCCTCGTCGAGCCGGCCCAGATCGACCAGCGCGACGGCGCGGCGATGCGTCTGGACCACCGGCGCGTCGCCCTCCTCGGCCATCATCTGGACCAGCGGCGAGCCAGGATAGAGCACGAGCACGGCGAGGGAGAACGCGAGCACGCCGACGAGGAGCCAGAGCATGGTTCGCGGCGGCCTGTGCGCTGCATCGGGCAAGGCATAGGAGTCGAGATCGTCGTCGTCTTGCTCTCTCGCATCCTCGCGCTCGCCTTGCTGCTCGGCCCACGCGTCGAGAGCAGCCACATCGAAGCTGCGAATCTGCATGCCGGACGGCGCGGTCGTGGTCGTGATCGGCGCCGCGGCGGGCGCCGTGGGTTCGACCGTCCCGGCGACCAGACGCTGACCGAGCGCCTCGAGGCGGGCTTGGCCCTCTTGCGCGCCCTGATGCACCGGCACGCCGAACCAACCGGCGCTGCGATAGGCACCCGCGGTGGCGCGTGGTCCCCGGTCCGGGCCGTCGTCTGTGCCATTCGGGAGATCGTCGGCGTCCGCGGCGTGCATCTCTTGTGACGGCAGGCGGTTCGGTAGGACGCTGGCGGGCTCGGTGCCGTTGGATTCGGGGCGATAGGCGCTGGTCGCGCTGTGCCGATGCCCTCCGGCGGGAAAGGCCGGAGCGGCGACGACGCTGCCGTCGACGACGTGATTGTCCATCGGGGTCGGCGCGGCCCAGCCCGAGGGCGTGCCTCCGCCGATCATCGTCGGACGTGCGCTGCGCTGCGGTCGAAACGCACCGCTCAGCCCTGCCCCGGACTGTCGCGCCATCGCCTGCGAGGCCGTGCGGTTCTGATCGCGCGGCAAGACGGCGCCGCGGCCGAGGCGGCTGAGCAGGGCGGCGTAGGCCTCGAGCTCGTCGTCGCCCTCTCCGTTGAGCGCATCGCCGAGCGGCATTCCCGCGGCGACGCGGCGGAACATCGCCTCGGCCACCGGCGGCAACGGGCGGACCCGCTCCCAACGGACCTGGCAGACCTCGTATTGGAAGGGCACCGAGAGGCGCGCTTCCTCGACGCGGCGGGCGTATTCGTGGGCGGCGGCGATGACCCCGCGCCACGCGCCGCCGAGCGTACGCGCTCCGACGTGGCGGCCCCAGATCAGGCGCCACGTGCCGCTCCGCCAGCAGAACATCCGCTCGAGCGCGTGGCGCCCGTGGTCGGCTTCGGCGGCCGCGTGGACGAGCTCTCCGTCGACGATGGCGACCTCGCCCTTGCGGCCGTCGCTCTCGAGCCGGACGACGGCGTCCTTGTGGCCGCCGCGCGTGGACTCGTAGAGCAGTTGATCGAGCACGGCGCCGAGCGGCTGCTGCAGCAGGTCACCGGCCTCGCCGTCTTGCTCTTCGCGGCGCTGTGCAGAACGGGGCGGGCGACGCAGGGTCTCGAGGACCGAGCGGGGATCGAGCGGCCGCTGCAGGACGCCGAGCCAGCCCGAGCGCACGGACTCGTGCTCGGCGAGGGCGACGTCACGCTGCTGCACGGCGGCGATGAAACGCAACGCCAAGCGCTCACCCTGCAGGCGCTGCCAGAGGCTGGTGATGCGGCCGATATCGTCGAAGGCGGCGACGACCGCGAGCTCGTTGAGGGTGCCGTTGTCGCGCGCTGCGACGGCGATGTCGAGTACGGCGAACTCGTCGCTGGCCGCTTGCGCGCGCATCCCGGCTTGGACGAGCTCGAGCGCGAGCATGCCGGCAGTGACGGCGTCGTCGCCGACGATGACGACGGCGAGCGAGGGCGGCGCAGCGTGCGGGGCGGAGTCGCTCATGGGCGAAGCCTCGCAGAGACCGGGGACCGGAGCAAGAAGCCGACCGGGGGCGCGCGCGTCGCTGCATGCGGCAGCGCCGCCACGTCCGATCCGGAC
>JBEARB010000157.1:0-5707 GCA_041163625.1 Pseudomonadota bacterium
CTTCGTAGGCACGGCCGGCTTCGGCCGTCATCGTCTGCAGCGCGCGGCCCTTGTCGACCGCGTGCGCCGGCGCGGCGAGCGCGCAGCCTACTGCCACGGCGATGGCAGCAAAGCGACGGCGACGTGGTGGGATCGACGGACGTGCCATGCAAGACTCCAGGCGGTCGGGGGAACTCCGGTCCACGCGCGCCATTGTGCAACGCTCCGCGCGCTCGCGCGACCCCACGAGGAACCCTGGAGGGAACGATGAAATCCGCCATTGCCGAGCTACGACACAGCCTTCTGGCCGATCCGCCGCAGATCCCGAGCAAATATTTCTACGAGGGCGAGGGAAGCGCGCTCTTCGAGCAGATCACCGAGACCCCCGAATACTACCCGACGCGGACCGAGATCGGCCTACTCGAACGCCACGCCGAGGCGCTGCTCGCCGAATTCGGCCCGGTCGAGATCGCCGAGCTCGGCTCGGGCTCGGGCCGCAAATCCGAGCTCCTCGTCGACGCCGGCCGCCGCGCCGGCACCCTCCGCCGCGTCGCCTTGCTCGACGTCGCCGCCGACTTCCTGCACGCCTCGGCCGACCGCATGGCCGCACGCTGGCCCGAGCTCGAGCTGCATCCGGTCGTCGGCGACTTCACCCGCGACCTCGATCGCCTCGGCGACGCCCCCGGACGCCGCCTGCTGGTCTTCCTCGCCGGCACCGTCGGCAACCTCGACGAGACCGCCGCCGCCCGCTTCTTCCGCGACGTCGCGCGCCTGCTGCGCCCCGGCGACGCGCTCCTGCTCGGCGTCGACCTGGTCAAGGCCGAACCGCGCCTGCTCGCCGCCTACGACGACGCCGCCGGCATCACCGCCCGCTTCAACCGCCACATCCTCTCGGTCGTCAACGAGCGCTTCGGCGGCACCTTCGAGACCGACGCCTTCCGCCACCGCGCGCGCTGGAACGCCGAAGCTTCGCGCATCGAGATGTGGCTGGAGGCGACCCGACCGACCGCCGCGCGCGTCGACGCCGCCGGCGTCGAGCTCGCCTTCGACGCCGGCGACGGCCTGCGCACCGAGCTCTCCTGCAAGTACACGCGACGCGGGCTGCAACAACGCCTCGACGCCGCCGGGCTGGCGTTGCAGCGCTGGCTGACCGACGACGAGGGCTTGTTCGCGCTGGCGCTGATCGGCGCGGCGCCGGCGCCGCTGCAACGCGTCGAGCGCGCCTGGGCCAGCAGCGACGCGCTCTTCGACCTGCTCGGCGACGACGCCTGGGAAGCGCGCGGCATCCCACTGCGACACCCGCCGATCTTCTACCTCGGCCACCTGCCGGCGTTCGCGTGGAATCAACTCGGCGCCGGCGTACTCGGCCACGCCCCGCTCGACGCCCACCTCGACCGCCTGTTCGAGCGCGGCATCGACCCGCCCGAGGACGCCGCCCCCGACGCCAGCGCCCCGGCGGTGTGGCCATCGCCGACCGAAGTCCTCGCCTACCGCGACCGCGCCCGCGAAGCCGTCCGCGAAGCCGCCGCCGAGCTCGCCGCCGCGCCGAGCGCCGGAGACCCGCTGCGTGAGCAGAGCCGGGTGCTGCACCTGGTCGCCGAGCACGAGCTGATGCACCACGAGACGCTGCTCTACCTGCTGCACGCGCTGCCGCCCGAGCAGCTGCGGCGGCCGAGCGCCGGCCCCTTCGCCGCCGAGCCCGAGCTCGGTCGACACGACGGCGCCGCGCCACCGCGCTGTTCGATCCCGGCGGGGCCGGCGGAGATCGGTACTGCGTGGGCGTCGGTGCCCTTCGCCTGGGACGCCGAGCTGCCCGCCACCCGCGTCGACGTGCCGGCGTTCTCGCTCGACGCCGAGCCCGTCACCATCGCCCGCTACGCCGCCTGGCTCGCCCGCGATCCGAGCCGTCCGCTGCCCGAGGGCTGGCGCCTCGACCCGACGATGCCGAGCGGCGTCGCCGTGCGCTGGCTCTTCGGCTGGCTCGACCGCGACGCCGTCGGCGCCTGGCCCGTCCGCGTCTCGCAGGCCGAGGCCGAGGCCTTCGCCGCCGACCACGGCGCCCGCCTGCCCAGCGAGGCCGAGCTGCACCGCGCCTGCACCGTCGCCGCGCCCGCCCGCGCCCTGCGCGACGACGCCGTCGACTTCGCCTCCGTCGCGCCGCGCCCCGTCCGCCCCGCCTTGCCCGGTCGCTTGGCCGAGCTGGTCGGCAACGGCTGGGAGTGGACGCGCACGCCCTTCGCGCCGCTGCCCGGATTCTCGGCCTGGGCGCGCACCTACCCCGGCTACGCAGCCGATTTCTTCGACGGCGAGCACCGCGTCGTCTTCGGCGGCTCCTGGGCCACCGAGCGTTCGCTGCTGCGACCCGGCTTCCGCAACTGGTACCGGCGCCACTACCCGTGGGTGTTCAGCAAGTTCCGGCTCGCTTGGCCGGACGTCGCGGCGGATTGAGCGCGCGTCAGCGGCGGTCGGGGCGGCGGAACGGGTTCCAGACCAGCCAGCGCACGAGCGGGTGCTCGTCGTAATCGGCCGGCCGCCACGCCAAGGCGATCTGCGCCATCGCCACGAGGTTGCTGACGGCAACCGCGACCACGGCATCCTGCGGGAAGGTCGCCGCCGCCGCCGCGCCGGTGAAGAACACCAGCGATGCCAGCCACATCCGCGGCCACGCCGTCGCCGCCAGCATCGCCACCGTCATGCCGAAGGCGCCGAGGTCGAAGGTCAGCACCTGCTCGAACGAGAGCCCGAGCTGCCAGCCGAGCAAGCGGAAGCCGAAGACCGCGAGCACGCACGCCACACCGACCGCGACCACCATCCGGTTCAGCCGCGTTCGACTCAGCGTCTCGCGCGCCCAGAGCGCGACGCCACCGACGAACGCGGCGAAGATCAGCGTCGAGAGCACGAGCTGCCCCGGTGTGAAGGTCAGCCCCCAGCAGCGTTGCACCCAGAGCCCGGTCAGCGGCAGCAAGAACCAGCCTGCCCCGAAGATCAGCGCGATGAAGGCGCGGGTGCGGGCGCCGATGGTGGTGTCGGCGTCGTCGCGCAGGCGCTCGAGTTCCAGGCGGTGCGCCCGCACGTCGGCCGCGACCTGTTCGATCCGCCCGAGCAATGCGGGGTGTGGATCGGGTAGGCGCGTCACGACGCCCGCCGCCGCCACCGGCTCGTGGATCTCGGCCAACCACTCGACCATCCGCTCGACCAAGCCGATGCGCTCCCGTTCGGCGTCGTCGTTGCCGGGCCAGGCGCGCAGGGCCTCCGAGAGCGCGAGGCGACCCTCGGCGAACAGACGTTCCACGTGGAGCACGGCGTGCTGCAGGGCTTCGTCCTGGCGCGCGGCGGCGATGGCCTCGACGGTGTCGGGCGGGCGGCGGCGCAGGCGGGTGGCCTCGGCGTGCTGGTGGGCGACGGCGGCGGCGAGGGCGGCGCGGCCGGTGGCGAGGGCTTCGGCGTGCTGGTCGATGCGGGCGCGGGCGGTGTGCAGCAGGCGCATCGACTCGCGATGTTCGAGGAAGGTGGCGAGCGCGATGCGCAGTTCGTCGGCGTTCGCGTAGCGGTCTTCTGGCAGGCGGGCGCCGGCGCGGTGGCTGATGGCGGCGAGCTCGAGCGGGACGATGGCGTCGTAGCTCGGCGGCCGGCATTCGAAGGCGGCCCAGAGCACGGCGCGGACGTCGCGACCGACGTGGCGGGGGTTGCCGGTCAAGATCTCGTGCAGGATGCCGCCGAGCAGGAAGACGTCGGTGCGCTCGGAGAGTAGCTCGCCGCGGCCCATCACCATCTCGGGCGCCATCGCCGAGGGCGTGCCCACGATCTCCCGACTCTGCGTCGCGAGCGGCAGCGCGCCCGAGCCGTCGTCGCTGCGCGCGACCGCGATGCCCCAATCGAGCACGTAGACCTCGCCGAAGCGGCCGATCATCACGTTCTCGCTCTTCAGGTCGCGGTGCAGCACGCCGCGGCTGTGCGCGTAGTGGACGGCGCGGCAGACGCGCATCAGCACCTCGAGGTGCCAGACGATCGGCTCCTTGCCCTCGAGCGCCGGATGCTGCTCCTCCTGCAAGATCTCGGCCCAGGAGGTGCCCTCGACGCGCTTCATCACCAGCAACGGCGAACCGGATTCGTCCTGCCCGAGCGCGTAGACCGGCAGCACGTCCGGATGCTCCAGGTGGCCGGCGATCATCGCCTCGTCGAGCAGCTTGCCGACCGCGTCCGCGTGCGCGCCCTTGCCCTGCCGATGCAGCTCGGGCCGCACCTGCTTGACCGCGACCTCGCGGCCGAGCGCGAGCTGTCGTGCGCGCCGCACCACGCCCATGCCGCCCTCGCCGAGCACCGCACCGAGGACGAGCTCGGGCGGCCGGTCGTCCTGCGGATGCAGCAGGCGGGGCAGCGCGGCGACGCGGGCGGCGGTCGGAGATCCAGGCGCCGACGCGGCGGCAGGGGCCGCCGAGGTCGATGCACCCGGCATCGTCGTGCGTCGGGGCAGCGAGGCGGTCGGCGTGCGCGGTGTGCTGGTCAGCAGCGCGTCTTCGAGCTCGGAGGCGCGCAACGCCGCCTCGAAGGTCTGGCGCTCGGGCGGCGGCAGCGAAGGCTGGCGGTGGTGGCTGGAGACGGCGCGCATCGGCGGGAAGCTACCGCAACCCCGCGCGGCCACAAAGCGGGCCGGTCGGCGCCGAGGTGCGAGCGCCCCGTCGTTCGGTCTTGACGATGGCCGGCTGCCCGCGCAGCGTTCCGAGCGATGAGCGAGCCGCATCCCGACGCCGAGACGACGACCGCTACCGAGGTGCCGCTGCCCGGTTGGGTGGCCGAGCGCAGCCTCGATGCGGCGGAGACGTTGGCGGTGTTGGTAGCGCGGGAGGCGGGGTTTTTGGGGGTGGGGCTGAAATCGGTTGGGTGCGGATGGGACAATGACGTCTGGGAGATCGAGTTCCCGAATGTGCCGCACTCGCGCCCGGTAGTTCCCGATTCGACCTCACAGGCGGCGTTGGACCGGTCCCGGGATAACGACGTCTGGGAGATCGACTTCCCGGACTTGCCGCACTCGCGCCCGGTAGCTCCCGATTCGACCTCACAGGCGGCGTTGGACCGGCCCCGGGATAACACGGTCTGGCAAATCGAGTTCCCGAATGCGCCGCACTCGCGACCGCCCCAATCTATCCGGGTCCCGCGCCGTGCCATCGCCGCCGACTTGCCGCGCTACGAGGCCGCGGTGCTGCCCTACGTCGAGGCGCACGTCGCGGCGCCGGCGGATTTGCGGGTTCCCGGCGGGGTGCGCCTGCTCGAACCGACCGAGGGCGACGGCTTCCCGTGGCCGATCTTGTTGGTACAGCCGGTGCCGGGCGAGGAGGTCGCGCGGCTCGCGGTGCCCGACGCGGCGCGGGCGGCATGGGCCGAGTCGCTGGGGCGCTTCCTGCGCCGGCTGCACAGCATCGACGCGGCGATGGCCGAGGCGCTCGGCGCACCGCCGGACCGCTTGCGACGGCTGGAGGTGCGGCGCTACCGCGAGGCGAGCGAGCAGCGGCTGGCGCAGGCGCGCGCGGCCGGCGTTCCCGGGCTCGGCGAAGCGGGTGTGCTCGAAGCGGCGCTCGGCATCGACGCCGACGCCTGCGCCGGGCTGCGCCCTCGGCCGACCGCGCTCTGCCACGGCGATCTGCACCTGCGCCACGTCCTCTGCGACGCCGAAACCTTCGCGCTGACCGGCATCATCGATTGGGGCGACGTCCACATCGGCGACCCGGCC
>JBEARB010000158.1:0-18896 GCA_041163625.1 Pseudomonadota bacterium
CCGGCTTCGACCTCGCCTGTGACGTCGCCAGCGGCCTCTGCTACGACAAGAACGGCCAATGCGACAACCTCGCCGCGTTCTGCAACGCCGCGGCCGGCAGCGTCTGCAAGCCCTTCGACGCGCTCGGCCTCGGTGGCGGCGGTCTGCCGCAGATCCCGGGCCTGCCGGGCGGCGGCGGCAGCGCGCCCGCGACCTCGGGCGCCGGCGTCTGCAGCTGCGGCTCCACCAGCAGCGGCTCGGGCAGCGGCTGGGACGACTCGATCTGCAAGGCGCTCAACATGTCGACGTGCGATTGCAGCAAGGATCCCACCGGCAAGGCGTGCGACCCGCTCGGCCTCGGCTCGTGCTGCCAGCAGACCGGCGGTGGCGGTGGCGGCAACCCGCTCAGCCTGCTCGCCTGCATGTCGGCCCTGCAGGGCGGCAAGCCCGACCCGGCCTGCTTCGGCGGCAAGACCTGCCTCGACATGAGCTGCCTCACCGCGATGATGGGCGGCGGCGGCAGCACGCCCGGCGTGGGCGGCGGCTACTGCTCGGACGGTGGGCCGTAGTCCCACGTACGCGTCTGCGAATCGTAGCGGACCCGGCCTCTCGTGATGGGAGGCCGGGTTCGCGCGTTTTGGGCGGGAACAGCGGACTAGCGCGTAGAGGCGGGGGCGGGCTTGCGTCGCCGATGCTTGCGGCGCTTGTGCGGCTTCTTCGCCGCGTCCATCGCCGCGCGCTTGGCAGCGCGCTCGGCCTGGGCACGCGCCCGGCGCTCGGCGCGTTCGGCGCGGCGCAGGACGTAGCGGTCGAGGTCTTGGCGGGAGGCACGCACCCGCAGGACCTGCTGATCGTGGAGCGGCGTGCCGGCGACCAAGCCATTGTCGCGGACCAGATCTTCGACCGTGGTGTGCAGGCTGCGCGCGAGCGGCCCGACCTCGCGCTCTCCGGCGATGACGAGCTCGAGCAGCTCGGTCGGCGGCGCGCTCGGCCTCACAGCGACCGTGTGGCTCGGCTGCAGCGTCGGGTGCTTCAAGATCTCCCGCATGTCGTCGCAGCCCGCGAGCAGCGCGACGGTCGCGGTGAGCACGGCGAAGCAAGACACGGAGCGCATGGTGGAACCTCCCGACGGTCGGAGAATGGCCCCTCGTGTTGCGCTTTCAACTTTTTCGTGCTTGAAACGCGCCCGTGCAGCCCGACCGCCCCGAGCCCGCCCTGACGACGCCGATGGTGCTGTCGTTCTACGCCGGCATGCTCTTCGTCGCGCTGGTGCTGCTCGCCTTCACCGAGCCCGGCCCGATGTTGCTGCTGCGACACCCCGCGGCGCTGCCGGTGCCGTGGTGGGCCGCCGGCGTCGGCGTCGGTGTCGCCCTGGTCCTCGGCTCCGCGCTCGCCGAGCGCCTCTGGCCGCCGATGCGCCGACTGGCCGCGCTGCTCTCCGAGACGCTGGGCCCCGTCGGTAGCCTCCAGGCCGGCTTGTGGGCGTTGGCGAGCGGTGTTGCCGAGGAGGCGCTGTTCCGCGGCTTCGCCCAGCACGCCGTCGGCTACGTCGCGGCCTCGTTGGTCTTCGCGCTGCTGCACGGCGGCATCTCGCGCAAGATGATCGCCTGGAGCACCTTCGCCCTCGTGGCCGGCCTGAGCTTCGGCCTGCTCGCCGAGGCCTACGCCAGCATCTGGCCGGCCGCCGTCGCGCATGTCGTTGTCAACGCGGTGAATCTCCGTAGACTCGGGCGGCTCGCGATGGAGGAGCGCCCGTGAACGACCTGGCATTCCGCTACGCTGGCTGGCTCCTGGTCGACGTGCGCCTGCTGGCCGCTTCGGGAGTGTTCTCCGCTGCGGTCGCCGTCATCGTCCTCGCCGTCTGGTTCCGGGGCCGCCGCTGGGACGAGCACGTCGTCGGCTTCTTCGCCGTCTTCCTGCTCTGCCTGAGCGCGACGCTGCTGCTCACCAACGCCGTCGCGAGCTACCCGGCGATTCGACTCGAGACCTTCTTCGCCGCGAACTGAACCTCAGTCGCTGCCCGGCTCGTCGAGGCCGTATTTCCGCATCCAGCGGTAGAGCGTGGTGCGATCGATGCCGAGCGCATCGGCTGCCGCGCCGCGCGCGCCGCCGCTGGCTCGGAGGGCCTGCTCGATCCGGCGCGCCGCCGGCCGGTCCAGGAACGCGTGCAGCCCGAGCGTCGCGCCGTCGCCGTGCACACGGTCCGGCGGCGCCGCGCCGAGCAAGGCGTCGTCGAGTTCGATCCGCTCACCGCGTGCGAGTACCACGCCGCGCTCGACCACGTTCTCGAGCCCGCGGACGTTGCCCGGCCAATCGTGCCGCAGCAGGTAGGCCTCGACCTCGGGCGACCAACCCGCCGGAACAAGCGACACGCCAGCGGCAGGACGTCGTCGCTGCGCTCGCGCAGCGGCGGCAAGTGCAGCGGGACGACGGCGAGCCGGAAGAAGAGGTCCTCGCGGAAGCGACCAGCGTCGATCTCGGCGCGGAGGTCGCGGTTGGTCGCCGCCAAGACGCGCACATCGACCGGAGTGCTGCGGTCCGCGCCGACGCGTTGGACCTCCCCTTCCTGCAGCACACGCAGCAACTTGCCCTGGAAATCGCCATCGACCTCGCCGATCTCGTCCAAGAAGACGGTGCCGCCGTGCGCGCGCTCGAAGAGCCCTTGGCGGGCGCGCGCCGCCCCGGTGAAAGCGCCGCGCTCGTGGCCGAGCTCGAACAGGCGCGCCGGATCGCCGTCGGGCAGCCCTGCGCCGTCGTCCTCGACCTCGATGCGGGCGCCGCCGGCGGGGTCGGCGACGGCGCGCAGGGTGATCTCTCCGTCTTCCGGCGTGGCCTGCGCCGCGTTGACGCGCAGTCCCAACAGCGCCTGCAGCAGCAGGGCGTCGTCGACCAAGCCGGCGGAGGCGCGGATCACGGCTAGCGGGTTGCGGACCTCGTGGGCGACGCCCGCGGTCACACGACCCAGCGCGGCGAGCTTCTCCGCCTGCACGAGCCGGTCCTGCTGTTCGAGGAGGCGCGCCTGCTGCCCACGCAGGGTCTCGGCCTGCTCGAGGAGCGCACGTCGAACGTCGAGCAGATGGCCCAGCAGCCCGCCCATGACGGCATAGGTCGCGCCGAAGAGCAGGGCAGCCGGCCAGCGCGTCGGCTCGCCGCGCACGGTCATCTCGACGCCGAGCCACCCGAGCGCCCAGGTGTCGAGCAGGCCGGTGGCGGCACCCAGGGGGGCGAAGGCGACGGGGCGCCAAGAGAGCAACGGTCGCATGGTCCTCCGAGCCCGCGACGACGTCGCGGGTCGTCCAATCAGCACGCAACGCGTGGGCCAGACCGCACACCCGGGCGCAGTCGCGCGATTCGGGGCGAAGGCGAGGTGCCGCGCTCCGCCTCGGTGTCGCAGGTTCGCAACACGCGTGTGGTGGGCCTGCAACGTCGCGCAGGCAAGATCGTGCGCACTGCGGGCCGGAAAACATACGTGAAGATAGCCGCTTGGCGTTGTTGGCGCGGGCGCTGGCACGCAAGCCGCAACCGGAGGAAGGGCGGCGCGTGCTGTCCGCGCGCCAGGAGGAGCCGATGAACCTGCGTCAATTCGGCGTTCTCGCCATCACCTTGGACTTTGTCGGCGTCACCGGCTGGGCCATTGCGGAGCACGGCTTCGTCGGCCTGTTCGAGACGCTGCTGTCGACGCCCGCCGGCATCGCCACGGCCTTCGACCTCACCCTCGCGCTCGCAGTCGCGGTTGGCTGGACGTGGCGGGACGCGCGCCAACGCGGCGAGTCCGGCTGGCCGTGGGCGATCGCAACCGCGCTGCTCGGATCGCCGGGCGTGTTGGTCTATCTGCTGCGCCGTCTGCGGCTCGCTCCCGCCTGAGCGCTCGCCCGCTGCCAAAACGACCGCGGGCCGCCTCCCCGGAGGACGGCGGCCCGCGGCGCGATCGCGAACTGCGGACGGCTTATTTGCCGGCGAGCAGCTTGTCGATGGTCTTGCCGAGCGACTGCGGGCTGTAGCCAGCGGACGGCTCGTACTTGCGACCGTTGATGAAGACGGTGGGCGTGCCCTGGACGCCGCCCTTGTTGCCCATCTCCATCGCTGCCTTGATGGTCGCCTCGTGCTTGGCCTTGTTGGCTTCGACCTTGGCCATGTCGACGCCGTGCTTCTTGGCCACTTCGGCGATCTTCTCCGGGCTCAGCTCACGCTGCGCGGCGAAGAGGTCGTCGTGCACCTTCCAGAACAGGTCGGGGCCGCCCTGCTCGAAGGCCTCCTGGGCCATGATCGAGGCGGGCATCGCCTGCTGGTGGAACGAGAGCGGGTAGTGGCCGAAGACGACCTTGACCTTGTCGCCGTAGTTCTTGACCACCTCCATCAGGGGCGGGCCGACGCGCGAGCAGAAGGGGCACTGGAAGTCCGAGAACTCGACGATGGTGACCTTCGCGTTCTTGCCACCCTTGTAGGGGAGCTTGCTCACGTCGAACTCGTTGACCTTGTCGTCGAGCTCCGAGAAGACCTTGCCCTTGCTGACGATCGAGTCGTAGTAGGCTTGGCCCTTGAGCGCCTGCTTGCCGGCCTTCTCGAGCTCCTCGTCGATGACGGCCTTGAAGACCGGCAGCGGCTGGGCGCCGACGACCTTGCGGCCGTTGATCACGAAGTTCGGGGTGCCACGGACGGCGACGGTGCCGGCGAGCTCCATGTCGGCGGTGATGCGCTTGTCGGCCGCGGCGTCAGCGGCGTCCTTCTTGAACTTCTCGACGTCGAGGCCGAGCTCCTTGGCCCAGGCCTCGAAGTTCTCGGGGGTCAGGGCGCGCGCATTCTCGAAGGCCTTGTCGTGGAACTCCCAGAACTTGCCCTGGGCCTGCGCAGCGATGGCCGCGGCGTGTGCCGGGCGCGCGTTGCGGTGGAAGGGCAGCGGGTGGTGCTTGAAGACGACGCGGACCTTGTCGCCGTACTCCTTACGGATCTCGTCGACGGTATTCTTGCCGCGCGAGCAGAAGGGGCACTCGAAGTCGGAGAACTCGACGATGGTGACCAGCGCGGTGTCGTTGTTGCCCTGGACGGCGTCGGTCTTGATGTCGACCGGGACGTTCCAGATCTCGTACGAGTCACGCGGCGGCTTGGCCGGACCGGTGTCCTGCTGGGCCTGCTGCTGCGGGGCCGGCATCTCGATCTTCTCTCCCTTGAAGAAGTAGCCGTGGACCTTCTTGCCGACGTTGGCGTCGCGCTCGGCGAAGGCCGCCGCGGCGAGCTCCTCACCGGACTTGCCGCCGTCCTTCAGGGCCTTGGCCTTGGCGAGGGCGTCCTTGATCTCGGCGTCGAAGGCCTCGAACGGCTGCGCGCCCGAGAGCAGCTTGCCGTTGATGAAGAAGCCCGGGGTGCCGCGGGCGCCGGTGGCGTTGGCAGCCTGCTGCTCGCGGTCGATCTGGGCGCCGATGGCGGCGTCCTTCATGTCGGCCTCGAACTTGGCCATGTCCAGACCGAGCTCGCCGGCCCACTTCTTGAAGTTCTCGTCGGTCAGCTCACGCTGGTTGGCGAAGAGCTTGTCGTGCATCTCCCAGAACTTGCCCTGGCGGTGCGCAGCCATCGCCGCGGTGGCGGCCGGCTTCGCACGCGGGTGGAAGCCGAGCGGGTTGTTCGCCCAGACCACGCGCACGTCGTTCGGGTAGGTCTCGACGATCTTCTTGATCGTCGGCCCGACGCGGCTGCAGAAGGGGCACTGGAAGTCCGAGATCTCCACGATCGTCACGAGCGCGTCCTGCGCACCCTTGACCGGCATCGTCTCGGGAATGAACGACTTGGCGGCCTCGACGGGCTTGGCCGGAGCGGCCTCCTGCGTCGGGGCGGCACCTTCGGCCGGCTTCTCGGCGGACTTGCCGCAGCCGGCGAGGGCCACACCACCGACCGCGAGGGCGGCCAGGAACTTGTGGAACTGGTTCATGGTTGTGGGTCTCCGTGGTCGCCCGTCCTACGCGTCGCGCCGGGCTGTTGAACTTGGCTCTGGGGCTACTGCCGTCGCACAAGGCCGAGGAGTATAGGGGCGACCTCGGGCATGGTCAACGCAGCGATCCATGCCCGGCGACTGCAACCCGTCGTTCGTTGCGGGCATTCCCGCTGCTCGACGTGCGCTTGATCCGGTCGGTCACGCGCGGCACCGTGGCAGCCGCTCCCACGGCCCGGGAGCGTCGGAGGCGTCATGTCCGATCAGTCCGCCGCCCCTCGCGTCGCCTGTCCGCAGTGTCGCGCGCCGGCCCCGCCGCGGGCCGAGAATTCGGCTTGGCCGTTCTGTTCCGAGCGCTGCAAGTTGATCGACCTCGGCGCTTGGATCGACGAGGACTACCGCATCCCGGTCGGTGCCGACGCGACCGAGCGCACCGGGCCGCCGTCCCCGGACGAGCCGCTCGACTAGGCGATCGCGCGCCGCAGCCTGCGCCCGAGCTCTGCCACCAGGTGCTCGCGCACCGCATCGTACGTGGGAACCGGCAGGCCACGTCGTTCGAGTTCGCGACGCATCGACGTCATGCGGACCCCGTCCAGCGCGCACGGGGTGATCAGCTCGAACGCCTCGAGTCGGGGCTCCACATTCAGCGCCAACCCGTGAAAGGTCCAGCCGTTGCGGACCCCCAGGCCGATGCTCGCGAGCTTGGTGCGGTCGTCGATCCAGACCCCCGAGAAGCCCTCGCGGACGACCGTCGGCAGCGAAAACTCGGCGCAACTCGCCTGCATCGCGGCCTCGAGCTCGCGCACCAAGCGCGGCAGGTCACCGAGCGGACCGCGGCCGATCGGCCCCTGCAGCGCCGGCAGCTGCACGATGGGATAGATCACCAGTTGACCCGGCCCGTGGTAGGTCAACGAGCCGCCGCGCGCCACGTCGTAGACCTCGACCGCTCGCGTGGTGCCGTCGCGCCCGCGGAGGCTGCGCCCGTGGATCAGCGCGTGGCCCCCCTTGCGCCCGACGGTAATCGTCGGTGGATGCTCCGCGACCAAGAGCACGTCATCAGCGTCGCGCGGGCGCGCCGTCAGCGCATCCATCCGCGCCAGCGCGTCGGGGTACGGGCACAGGGGGCGCCCGTCGTGCAGGGGGCCGTCGAGGCGCTCGACGCGTGGCGTCGTCATCGGCTAGCGGCCGCGCAGCATCTCACGCAGCGGCCGCAGCTCGGCGGTCGTGCGCAGCGCGCGCTTGGACTCGAGGTCCTGATCGTCGACGCCCATCAACTCGAGCACGCGGCCGAGTACGCGGCGGCGGACCGTCGCGACCTGCCGACTCTTGTATTCGCGGTAGCTCGCCCGGCCGCGCGTCGCCGCTTCGAAGCTCGCGACGTCCATCAATTGGACCTCGTACGGAAAGAAGAACTGGATCTCGCGCTCGATGCCGATCCGGTCCAGGGCCGCTTCCATGGCCCCGAGCTCGGCGCCGTCGAGCGTCGCGCGCGCCACCGCTTCGGCCGCCTCGAGTCGCTCGTAGAGCGGGTTCGGCATCCGGATGAGCTGCCGACAGGTGAACTGGATCGAGTTGTAGCGCTCGCTGGAGTGGCGGTTCCATTGCAGCTGTGCGCCGTTGCTGGGCCGCTCCTCGAAGGTCGCGAGGTGCTGCGCGGCTTCCGCTTCCGAGATCGCGCCGGCGCGCCACGACTCGATCAACGCGTCGACGTGCGCTCCGAACGCCGCTGTGTCGACCAGCGTATTGCGCGAGCGTGTCGGCTTGATGTTCGCGAAGATGACCGTGTGTTCCTCGACCAAGGCGCGTACGGCGAAGAGCGCGTCGACGGGCCGCTCCACGATGATGCGCACCCCGATGTGGTCGAAGAGGTCGGCGGCGACGTTCTCTTCCTTGTGCAGCAGTTTCAGCACCACCGACCGGATCGGCTTGGCTTCCTTGACCTCGAACCGGTAGAGCGGGACGTCGCAGGTGCGGCCGACCAGCACCTGCGATCCGTCCTCCAGGGTTCGCACCTGATCGATGAAACGCTCGAGGATCGCCGACCGAATCTGCGGGTAGTAGCTCTGCTGGAAGTAGTTTTCCGCGTGCGCGAAGGTGTGCATCACGCGAAGGATCGAGCACGCCCAGGCGGCGTCGACGCGGACGCCGTGGTCCAAGCCCGGCCCACGGCAGCCGGCGAGCACCATCATGTCGAGGATGTCGATCTGGTCGAATCGCTCCGGGACGCCGACCTCGACCTGCGCGAGCAGCACGCCGCGGATGAAGCCCAAGGCATCCGCGCGCAGGCGCTCGACGGCGGCGACGTGCGTCGGCACGTTCACGTCGAAGCCGTAGCGACCCAGAAAGCTCGCGGCCTCCTCACGACTCGAGACCCGCAGCTGCGGCAGGTCGATCGCCGACTTGCCGCCGACCACGCTCGCGAGCAAGTCGGGCTCGAAGCGGAAGCGGACAAGGCTCGCAGGCGGCGATTCGCTGGGGCTCAACGGTGGCTCCGGGTCGGTGAGGGGCGCGCGTTGTAGCGCATCCGCGCTCGATTGTCTCGCGCGGATCGCGGCGGGATCCACGAACCCGCGCCACGGCCAATCGATTCCCACTCGGACACCGGTCAGGCGCAGACGCGCCGGCGAACTAGGCTTGCGCCGCGTCGCCGAGCGCGATGGCTGCCGGATCGACGCCGATCTCGCGCAGCGCCTCGCGCCACAGCTCACCGTCGTCCTCGGCGAAGAGCAGCGAGCGCTGGAGATCGGCAGGAATCCAGGCGCCCTGCTGCAGTTCGTCTTCGAGCTGCCCCGGTCCCCAGCCCGCTCGGCCGAGGTAGAGCGCGTAGACCGTCGGGCCGCGTCCGTGCGCGATATCCCGCAGCAGATCCATCGACCAGCTGGCACGCAGACCCTGCGCGACCGGCATCGAAGGCTCGTAGCCCCCGAGTTCCGGCTCCTCGAGGTACAGCACCATCCCGGCCTCGGGCTGGACGGGCCCTCCCCACCACACCGAGGCGGTCTTGGTGGAAGTCGGCGAGGGCAGTTCCAGTCGCTCGAGGAGATCGCCGAGTGACGGGTCGGCGCGCCGATTCAGCACCACGCCGAACGACCCTTCCTCGTCGTGATCGACCAGGAGGATCACGGTGCGCGCGAAGAAGGGGTCCCGCACGGTGGGGGTCGCGATCAGCAGCCCCGGCGCCAACTCGTCCGTGCGCGTCTTGCTCGGCCTGCCTTCGGTCGCGCTGCGCTTGCTCACGTCGGCTCCCTCGCGGCTCCGCGTTCGGCGCCCTGCCACACGGTAGCGCAACCGCTCCCAACGTACCATGCCCGAGATCTGAACCGCTCGGGTCTCGGCGATCCGCGGGCGCTCAGCCGGCGATGTGGACATCGATGCGCCCACGCATCGGGTCGATGGCGTCGACGACCAAGCGCACCCACTCGCCTTCGCCGCCGGCGTAGCTCGGGAGCTCGATCTCCAAACCCAGCTCGGGGACTTGCGCCCGTGGTGGCAGTCGACCGTTGCCGGCGAGGACCTGCCCGCGGAGCGTGGTTCCGAGGCCGTGGCCGGCCAGGTGCAAGAGCTGGAAGTAGCGACGGCCGCGACGCTCCAAGCGCCGCATCGCGCGACGCCGCTCTTCCGAGGCCGAGAGCGCCTCGAGCAAGGGGCCCGCATCGAACGGCGTCGGCCGCTGCCGCATCGCCGCCAGCACCTGATGCTGGACCAATAGGTCGCCGTAGCGCCGCAGTGGCGAGCCCGCTTGCACGTAGGCGGCGGCCCCGAGGATGTCGTGTCGCAGCGAGCGCGCTTGCACCCGCGCCGGTCCCATCGAGCGCAACACGGCGCCGACGTCCGCCGGGTCGGTGTAGCAGCCCGGCGGCAGGGGCGGTGGCCGCACGGCGGTATGACCGCGGAACGGCGCCGGCAGGCCGCGGACGTCGAGCCAGCCGGCGACGGCGATACCCGCGCGTACCATCGCCTCGCTGACGACGCGTCGTGCCAAGGCCGCCTGCGGGGCCGGGCGGAGCGTCGGCGTCGCGAACGGAGGGGCGCGCAGCTCGACGTCCGGTCGATAGAGTAGGTACGCGCCGCGAGCGATGCGGGCGGTCTCGCTGCGTTGGGCGGCCTCGGCAGCGGCGGCGAGCCACGGCGGGGCGGAGCCGTCGTCGAGCGCGCGGCCTGCGTCGTCGTAGGTCCACGACTCGGCGACGCGGACCCAGGCCAAGTCCACGGCCTCGGTCACGGCGTCGCCGGCGGCATCGATACGCAGCCGCAACAGGAGGGCAGGGCGCCGCTGCGCGGGGACCAGCGAACACGCGTCTCGGCAGAACGCCGCGTCGAGCATCGGCACGTGGTAGCGCGGGTGATACAGCGACGCGCCGCGACTCCGGGCGTCCAGATCGATGGGATCGCCCGGCGCGATCCAGCATCCAGGGGCCGCAATCGCGATCCACAGTCGGATGCTCTCGCCCTCGCGTTCGGCGTAGAGGGCGTCGTCGATCTCGTGTGGATCCGCGCTGTCGATGGCGACCAGCGGCACGTCGGTCGCGTCGAGCTCCGGCTCGGTGTACATCCTCCACGGTCGCGCCAGGGGCGGCGGCGACATCAGCAGGCCACTCGCGAGCGCCTCGATGTCCTCGTGACCGTCCCAGACGCCGAGCTGGGTCAGCAGGCTCGCGGCGGCCTCCCGCATCGAGAGGCGCGATCGCCGACGGCCACCCAACACCCGCAACCAACCGTCGTCCGGCGGCGGGTGGCCCGCCGCGACCGCCGCGAGCGCTTCGCAGAGCGCCTCACTCGGTGCGGCGTTCGCGCGGCCATAGGTCGCCAAGGCGCGCCGCAGACCGGCGAGCTCGGTGGTCAGGTTCATCCTGCTCCCTCGGGCAGTAGCTGCCCTCGAACGTGGACCTGACCGCAAAGTGCGGCTCCGAGCAACGTCGCTCGCCACCGAGGCGCCGTATTGTGGACGGCACGCTGCAACGCACGCGGCGTGGCGACGATCACCGCCACCCGCCGCGCGCGCGTCACCGCGGTGTACAGCAGATTGCGCTCGAGGAGTACGTGGTGCGCGTCTTCGAGGCCCACCACCACCGCAGGCATCTCGCTGCCCTGGGATTTGTGCACCGTCATCGCGAAGGCGGGCTCGAGCTCACCGACCGCGTCGTCCGGGTAGCGCACCTCGCGCTCGCCGAATCGCACCAGGAGATCGCTGCCCGAGCGGCCCTTCGCCTCGCCGATATCGCCGTTGAAAACGTCGAGATCGTAGTTGTTGCGCGTCTGCAGGACCTTGTCCCCCGCGCGCAGCCCGCCGCCCAGCGGAGCGCCCATCGGGTTGAGCCGCGCGCCCAGACGCTCGTTCAACTCCCGCGTCCCGACCGGACCACGATGCATCGGGACCAGCACGGCGACGTCGTCGATCGGGTCGAGGCCGAAGCGTCCGGGCAGCCGCTCGGCCACGATCTCCTCGATCGTCTGCGCCACGGCATCGGCGTCCGAGCGCAAGATCACGAAGAAGTCACCGCGCTCGTCGCGCGCGCCGGTCGGTGAGACGCCCTCGAGGATATCGTGCGCGGCGTCGACGATCCCCGACCGCGCGCCTTGTCGGTACACCCGGTGCAAGCGGCTCAGCGGTGCGGCGCCGGCGCGGATCAGATCGTCCAAGACCGCGCCCGGACCGACGCTCGGCAGCTGGTCGGCGTCGCCGATCAGCACCAGCCTCGCCCCGGTCGGCACCGCGGCGAGCAGCGCGTGGGCCAACGGAACGTCGATCATCGAGGCCTCGTCGACGATCAGCACATCCAACTCGAGCGGCTGTTCGGCGTTGCGCGCGAAGCCGCCTTTGTGGGGCTCGAACTCGAGCAGGCGATGCAACGTCTGCGCCGGGCTCCCGGTCGCCTCGGTCAGGCGACGCGCAGCCCGGCCGGTTGGCGCGGCCAGGCCGATGCGGACCCCATCGGCACCGAGGGCGGCCACCAGCCCACGAACGATCGTGGTCTTGCCGGTGCCGGGCCCGCCGGTGACCACGTGCAGTGAGGCGACCAGGCTGGTCGCGATCGCGTCGCGCTGGGGCCTCGCGAGCGGATGGCCGACGGCCGCTTCGGCCAGCGCGATCCGGGCCTGCAGCGCGTCCGAGTCGAGCTCCCGCGCCGGACTCCGCGCCAACGCGCGCAACGCTGCGGCGAGCGTGAGCTCCGCGCGCATCAACGTCGCGGCGCCGAGCCGCTGCGGGTGTGCGTCGTCGTCGATCCGGGCCGAGAGCAGGGCGCCCGCCGCTTCGGCCGCGGGAATGGCCTCGGCGACTTGCTCCGGTGCCAACTCCAGCAACTCGGTCGCACGCTCGACCAGCAGCGCCTCGGGCGGCGCCGTGTGGCCGCGACGGCTCAAGGCCTCGGCGGCAGCGCGCAGCCCGGCGACCAGCCGGACCGGTGAGAGCGTCCCGTGGCCGAGGCTCCTCGCGACGGCGTCGGCGGTTCGGAAGCCGAGCCCGGGGACGCAGGCGATGGCGCGGTACGGGTCGGCGCGCAGCTGCAGGACCACGCCCTCGGGGTAGCGGGCGGTCAGGCGAGCGATGGCGGCGGGCCCCAAGCCGAGGTCGTGCAGGGTCGCCTCGTCGGTCATCGACTGCAGGCGCGCCTGGACCGTCTCGAGCAACACCTCTGCGGTCGCGCGGCCGAGGCCTCGGACCTTCAGCATTCGCTCGGGTGATTCTCGTAGCACCCGCAGGGGATCGTCTCCGAGCGCGTCGGCGACCGCTTCCGCGCGCCGCGGTCCCACGCCTGGAACCCCCAGATGTGCGATCAGCCGCGCGACGCCCTCTCGCGTCGCCGGCAGCCGTGGCCGCGCCGAGGCCGCTCGGAACGTCTTGCCGTAGCGCGGGTCTTCGACGAAGACGCCCTCGACCTCGGCGTCGTCGCCTTCGACCAAGCCGCCGACCGGGCCCTTGATGCGGACCTTCTGGCCGTCGGCGTCGATGCAGGCGTGGATTCCGAAGCGGCCGTCGTCGCTGCGAAAGAGCGTCTTCTCGACGTGCAGGAGCAGCGTCTGGGCCGACCCCTCGCTCACGCGCGCCTCAATCCTCACCCTCGGGTGATGCCGGCGGTTCGGTCCAGCGCAGCGTCTCGTGGATCGACTTGCCGGCACGCAGGACTTCGACCTTGCAGCCGACCGCGACGCAGTTCCGCAGGGCGCGGTCGACCTGGTAGCGCTCGATCACCGGCACGCCCTCGACGCGGGTGATGATGTCGTATTGCTGCAGCGGCGCGCGGGACGCGCGCATCATCACGCCGGGATTGTTCATCGAGGCCAGCGCCGGCCGCATCGGCAGCTTTGGGTCCAGGCGGTACCACACCGTCATGATCGCCGATTCACGGGTGAACGCGTCCTTGTTCTTCAGCGGCTCCTCGTAGCTCGGTCGGTCGGGAAAGGCGCTCGAGGTCAGTGCCGTCACCGAGGTCAGGCCCTCGCGCCCGCGGAACCTGCGCTTGCCGCCTGCGGCCAGGCGCTCGCGCGCGTCGCCGAGCGCGATGCGCATCGCCGCGCGGATCAGTTGGCCCACTCGCGGTCGCGGATCGCCTTCGCTCGCCGCGTCGTTGTGCCGGTCCACGCCCGAGACCTGGGCCGTCGCGATCACGCCGCCCCGCAGGGCATCGGCGATGGTCACCTCGACCTGCAGCACCGACTCCACGCCGAACGCTTGCTTCACCGTGGTGCCGTCCTTGCCCTTGCGGGTGTCGACCACGTTCTGGACGCTCGCCGAGCGGTTCTCCGTCACCAACACCGCGATCGACCACCAGCCGGCGAGGCTCACGCGCTCACCGTCACTCCGGGTCGCGAGATCGGTGTCGGTCGAGGCGACGCGGATCTCGTCGATCGGCTTGAAGATCCGAAAATCCAGCGGCCCGATCACCGGAGCGTCCGTGTGATCGAGCAGCCACGCGGCGACCTCACTGCTCCGGATCGCCACTTCGAGGGCGTCGGCTTTGTGCGTCATCATCGCGACCGGGAACACGACCACGCCCTCCGGCACGCGCACGTCTTCGGCCAGCGGGCGCTCGCGGAGGATCTCGTATCCGCCCCCGCAGCCGGCCGGCACGAGGGCCGCGACCAAGAGCAAGATCGTCGCGATTCGGGCCTGAATTCCGTGCATGATGGGCTCCTCCCGGGTCCAGCCTGCACCAGGGGATCGATCGCTGGCAAGCCGCCGATCGTGCCCTGCTGCCCCCCGGCGCGCGGTTGACGGCGCATGCGGGCGCGCCGCATCCTTCTGCGCGAGGCGCGACGCCGGAGGTGCGATGCGGAAACGGCCAACCGAGCAATGGCGGCGCGGTACGGGCTTGCGGCCGGTGTGGACCGCGGCGCTGTGGCTGGTCGCCGCCGGCTGCTCGGTCGAGTCGACGACGCTCGAGCCGCTACCGCTCGCGACCGACTGCCGCTGCGAGGGCGAGGTCTGCCCCGTCGACGTCTGCGGCGTGCGGCTCAGCGTCGAGGCCGAGTCCTGCGAAGGGAAGGTCGGCGCGGTCGAGATCATGCTGGGTGAGACGCTCGAGCCGCACGTCTGGCGACCCGGGGATACCGTCACCGCGTGCGCCTCGATCGGTCGAGGCCAAGCCGTGACCATGCACGCGCGCGCCGACAAGGGTTGGAAGTGGACCGAGGAGGTCTTCTGTCCCGATCCCGAGGCGGGTCAGACCATCGGCCCGACGATCACCCGCATCCTGCACTGCGTCGGCGGAGAGTGAGCGTGTCCCTCGCCGATGCCGCCGAGCCGCACTGGCTCGTCACCGCCGATTGTGATTCCCAGCAGCTCACGCCCGTGATGCGGCAGGTCTTGGAAGCCAAGCGCGCGCATCCCGACGCGGTCGTCTTCTTCCGGCTCGGCGATTTCTACGAGCTCTTCTTCGAGGACGCGCTGCTCATCGCGCCGCTGCTCGACATGGTCCTGACCTCGCGCAACAAGAAGGATGCGCGGCCGATCCCGATGTGCGGCTTCCCGCACTTCGGCCTCGACGGCCACCTCGAGCGCCTGGTCGCTGCCGGGCTCAGGGTCGCCGTCGTCGAGCAGCTCGAAGACCCCAAGCGCGCCCGTGGCATCGTCAAGCGCGGCGTCACGCGCGTCATCACGCCCGGCGTGGTGCTCGAGCAGCAAGCCCTCGATGGTCGGACGTCCTATCACCTGCTCGCGGTCGCCGCTCACGGCCGTGGCGAGGTCGGCGTGGCCGTCGCCGAGGTCTCCACCGGTGCCCTGCAGGCCGGCGTCCTGCCCCACGGCGCGAGCTTGGACGCGATGCTCGCGCGGCTCGAGGTGCGCGAGCTGCTGCTGACGCCCAACCTCGGCGGCTGGGTCGACCAGGCCCCCTGCGCCGCCGGACTGCCCCGAACGGTGCGGGAGCTCGAGCCCGCGGCGCGGGGAGCCTCGGTGGCGGCGGCCGACCGGGCCGTTTCGCTGCTGCGCGCCTATCTCGCCGAGGTCCGACCGGGCGTCCTCGGCCTGCTCGGCGCGCCCCAAGCGCTCGACGCGCTGCCCACACTCACGCTCGGTGCGGAGACCGTGGCCCACCTCGAGTTGTTGCGGGGCAACCGCAGCGGTGGACGCGAGGGGACCCTGCTCGAGGCCGTGGATCGCACCGCCTCGGTCGCGGGCGGTCGGCTGCTTCGCGGCCTGCTCCTGGCTCCGCTGGCCGACCGCGAGGCCGTGCAGCAGCGCCACGAGGCGGTTCAGGCGCTGCTCGGTGACCGCGAGCGACGCACCGCGCTGCGCGCGTTCCTGCGCGGCGCGAACGACCTCGCTCGCACCGCCGGGCGGGCGCTCGCTCGTCTCTGCGTCCCACGCGAGCTCGCGGCGATGCGCGACACGCTGCTCGGGCTGCCCGCGCTGCGCGAGGCGCTGGCCCCGGTCGGCACCGCCCCGCGCTTGGCGGCGCTGCTGGCCATGCTCGATCGCGCCGACGGGGTGGCGGCCGAGCTCGCCACCACTCTCGCCGACGAGCCGCGCAACCAGCTCGCCGACGGCGGCGTGATCCGTCCGGGCTTCGACCCCGAGCTCGACGCCCTGGTCAGCCTCGCCGACGACGGCGAGAGTTGGGCGATGGCCTACCAGGAGCAGCTGCGCGAGAGCCTCGGTCTGCCCGCGCTGAAGGTGCGCCACAACCGGATGAGCGGCTGGGGCATCGAGATCAGCCGCACCCGCGCCGACGCCGTCCCCGACTCGCTCCGCCGGGTGCAGACGCTCAAGCATGTCGAGCGCTACGTCACCCCGGAGCTGGCGGACTTCGACGCGCGACTGCAGACGGCCGCAGCCGACCGGCAGGCGTTGGAGATCCGGCTTTGGAACGCGCTCTGCGCCTCGGTGGGAGCGCAGGCCGAGGCGCTGCGGCAGGTGGGCGCAGCCCTCGCCGAGCTCGATGTCCACGCCGGATTCGCCGAGCTCGCCGCGCAGCACGCCTACGTTCGGCCCGAGTTGCACGACGCCGAGGCGCTCGAGCTCGTCGCCGCCCGCCATCCGGTCGTCGAGCAAGCGCTCCCGCACGGAGGGTTCGTCGCCAACGACGTCGCGCTCGACGCCGAAGGCGTGCGCGTGCTGCTGCTGACCGGCCCGAACATGGCGGGCAAGTCGACGTTGATGCGGCAGGTCGCCCTGTGCTGCGTGCTCGCCCAGGCCGGCGGCTTCGTGCCAGCCGACGCCGCGCGGCTTCCGATCTTGCGGCGGGTGTTGACGCGCATCGGGGCCTCGGACGACCTCGCCGGTGGCGCTTCGACCTTCATGGTCGAGATGCGCGAGACCGCCGCCATCCTCCGCGACGCCGACGCAGGCACGTTGGTCTTGCTCGACGAAGTCGGTCGCGGCACCTCGACCGAGGACGGGCTCGCCATCGCGCGCGCCGTGGTCGAGCACCTGCACGACCGCAGCCGCGCGCTCGTGCTCTTCGCGACGCATTACCACGAGCTGACCGCGCTCGAGGGCTCACTCGAGCATCTGGCGAACGCGCACGTCACCGTGCGTGAGGTCGGCGACGACGTGGTCTTCGTGCACACCCTCGCCCCGGGCCCGACCTCGCGGTCGCACGGTGTGTCGGTGGCCCGCCTCGCGGGCTTGCCGAGCCGCGTGCTGCAGCGGGCGCGTGAGTTGCTCGAGCTCGGTGCGGTTCGCGCGACGTCGGCCGCGGCCACGCCACGTCAGCTCGGGCTGTTCACGCCGCCCGCGCCCAAGCCGGATCCACGCCGCGCAGCGCTGCTCGCAGAGCTCGCCGAGCTCGATGTCGACGCGCTCAGCCCGCGCGTCGCGTTGGAGCGTCTCTACGCCCTGCGCGACGCCGCGCGTGCGCTCGAACGGCTGGAAAATTGGACAGGTCACGGCGTGGAGTGACGATGCGCGCATGAAGCGTGCTGCCGCCCAACGCGACGCCCTCGCCGACGCCATCGAAGGCTTTCTTCGGCACGCGCGGCTCGAGCGCAACCTCTCCGGCAATACCGTCACCGCCTATCGGCGCGACCTCGAGCGCTTCCGCACCTTCTGTCACGAACGCCTCGGCTTGCACCGCGCGGACGGGATCGACCGCGAGGTCGTGCTGGCGTACCTGGTCGACCTCCGCGACGCCGGACTGCACGACCGCAGCGTGGCGCGGCACCTCTCCTCGCTGCGCGGGTTCTCGCGGTGGCTGGTCGATCGCGGTGCCGTCCAGGAGAGCCCGGCCGCGCTGGTCGACATGCCGAACCAGCCGCGTGGTCTGCCGGACGTGCTGACGCCGGCCGAGGTCGAGCGCCTGCTCGCCGCGCCAGGCGACGCGGATGCGCGCGCGCTGCGCGACACTGCGATGCTCGAGACGCTCTACGCGAGCGGCCTGCGCGTCAGCGAGCTCTGCGGCCTACAGCTCGAGGACATCGATCTCGAACGTGGCGTGGTGCGCGCCATGGGCAAAGGCAGCAAGGAGCGCATCGTGCCGATGGGCGAGGCGGCTCGTTCGGCGATCTTGCGCTACCTCGAGTCCGCTCGGCCGGAGCTCGGCGGTCATCCGGGGCAGGGCGAGCTCTTCGTCAACGGTCGCGGGCAGGCGATGACGCGCCAGGGCTTCTGGAAGGTCGTGAAGCGGCACGCCGAGGCAGCCGGGATCGACAAGCCGATCTCGCCGCACCGTCTGCGGCATTCGTTCGCCACGCACCTGCTCGCTGGCGGTGCCGATCTGCGGGTCGTCCAGGCGCTGCTGGGCCACGCCGACATCGGTACGACCCAGATCTACACCCACGTGCACCGCCGGCGGCTGCGGCAGATCTACGATCGACACCACCCACGCGCCTGAGTCGGCGGTCGGCGGCGATCACTTGTCGTTGGAACGCTCGCCGGCGGCGATCTCGAGCTCGCGCACGCGGGAAGCGCGGCTCCGAAGCGCGCGGCCAGCACCGACCATCGCGATGATGAGCGCGACCAGCACTGCGCCGTAGCGCAGATCGTCGGTGACGCGGATGATCACCGCCGTCGCCGCAAGGACCACGCAGACCAGATACAGCCCGAGCACGACCTGCCGCTGCGTCAAGCCGAGGTCGAGCAAGCGATGGTGGATATGCCCCCGGTCACTGCTGAACGGCGAGCGGCCGGTGAGCGCGCGCCGGGTGAAGGCGAAGGCGGTGTCGAAGAGGGGGACGCCCAGCGCGACCGCCGGCAACAGCAACGAGAGCGCGGTCGAGCGCTTCGAGGTCGCCCACAAGCCGCAGGCTGCAAAGACGTAGCCCAGCACCATGCTGCCGGTGTCGCCCATGAAGATCAGGGCCGGCGAGAAGTTGTAGAGCAAGAAGCCGAGCACCGCGCCGGCCAACGAGGCCGTGAAGGTCGCCAGCATCACGTTGCCGTCGACCAGCGCGATCACGAAGAGGGAAAACGAGGCAAAGAAGGCGACGCCCGCCGCGAGCCCATCCAGGCCGTCGATCAGGTTCATCGCGTTGACCAGCGCCGCCACCCACAGCAGCGTCAGCGGTAGGCTCAGCGCGCCGATCTCGAACGTCGTCCCCAAAATCGAGATCTTGT
>JBEARB010000159.1:0-4963 GCA_041163625.1 Pseudomonadota bacterium
CGTCGATACGCTGGCCAAAACGCTGACGGCGGAGTCGGGCTTCTCCGCCTGACCCCGCCGTCGCGACTTCATCGAGGAATCAGCGCACGAAGACGCCGTGGCTGTTCCAGTTCCAGGTGTACTCGTTGCCGTTGCCCCACCAGTGCGCGTTGATCGCGTAGCTGTCGTTGTGGGTGACGTTGGCGTTGCCGTAGCCGCCGCCGACCGAGAAGTCGGTGACGCAGCGGGTCTTCTGGTAGTTCTGGTAGCCGTACCACACGTTGCCATCCCAGGCGTCCCAGTCGAAGGCCGAGGCGCCGACGACGCCACCGGCATGGCCGTCCTGGATCGAGTGGCCGGCGATGCCGTTGTGCTTCTGGCTCCAGTCCGCGGTGAAGAAGCCGTAGTTCAAGATCGAGCAGTCGCGGTGGTAGCGGGGGTCACCGTTGTAGTCGAGGTTGTTGACCGAGCCGAACAGGCGGTTGCGGGTCATGATGCGCGAGCCGGCGTTCACGATGGTCCACATGCTCGCGTAGCTGTCACGGTGACCCCAGGCGAGGTTGCGCTGCGGCTTGGCGAGCGAGCGGATCATCACGTCCGAGAAGGGCACGGTGTCGTAGCCCGGGCAGAGCGCGTTCTCGTCCTTGGTAGTGGTGCAGTCCTGCCCGGTGATCGGGGTCTTGTTGCGCCACTGCGCAGTGTTGATGCGGTTCATCGTCTTGTCGTTGCCCTTGACCTTGACCACCAGCGTCCAGCCGCCGCCACCGGTCTCCTGGTCACAGTAGGCTTGGTAGGCGTCTTTGCCGCCCTCGCCGTCCGGGTCGATCCAGTAGGTGCCGCTCTTGATGCCGGGTGCGCGGTCCTTGATCGCCTTGCAGGTCTTGCCGGGGGTGGCCTTGTCCAGGCCGAGCACCTCGGGGAACCACGCCTTGCCGTCGCAGACCTGGATGGCGGCGAGGTGGCTGCTGTAGCGGATCGCGCCGACGCTGAACTTGTCGCAGGGCGCGGTCTCGGTCGCGAGGACGAGGTTGCCGCCGACGCCGACCTTCTTGGTCGAGAGTGTCTGAATTGCCATGTTCCATTCGAGAATGAAGCCGTCGGATTTGCCGTCGATATCGCAGAGCGTGCCGTTGCCAGGCGCCTGCTTGATGCAGTAGCTGGTGTCCTTGGCCTTGAGGTTCCACAAGCCCTTGGGGTTCTTGCCGACCCACGCGGTCAGGTCGCCGGTCTTGGTGGCGGTCGGAACCGGGTAGGTCACCTCGAGCGACTTGGCGTCCTTCTGACCGCAGGGATCGCAAAGTACCAGCCCGGTCTTCTTGTCGTCGGGCGGCAGCAGGACGAGCGCCACGGTCGAGAGGTCGGTGTTGCTGACCTTCACCGTGACGGTGAGCTTCTGCGCGACACCGATATCGGGGAAGGTCAGGTTGCTGACGGCCTCGGCACCGGTGTTGTCGGGGATCGCGACGTTCTTCGCGTCGGCGGCGATGACGTCCTGGAACTGGTTGAAGAGCAGACCGTTGCTGATCTCGTCGACGCCGTCCTTGGGCAGCGCGGCCGGATCCATGGCGGCGACGCACTCGAGGGTGCCGTCGGCCTTGATGCCCTTGACCACTTCGCCGGCCTTGCTGCAGGTGCCGGCCGGGGTCTTGATGCCGGTGAGCTTGCTGCCGTCACCGACGAAGCTGGTGGCGGTGACGGTCTTGGCGGCGACGTCGCCGGTGAAGGTGGCCCCGCCGGCCTTGAGGCTGTTGCCACCGAGGTCGACGTCGGCATCGAACTTCAACTCGGCGACCGAGACGCAGCCCGTGCAGGCCAGATCCAGCGCGGGGCCGCCCTTGGTGTTGCTGCCGGCGTAGTTGAAGCCGATCTTGGCGGCGGCGACAGCGCCGTTGCCGAGCTGGTTGCCGCCGATGCAGCCGTCACAGGCGACGCCGGCCGCGACGTGCGCGGCGATCGCGTACGGCGTCGCGTGCAGCGGCTGGCGCGGCAGCTCGGGATCGCTCGCGACCTGCACGCCGAGCCAGAGATTGGCGGCGGTCAGCGCCTCCGGCGTGATCGGCTTGACCTGCCCGAGGACGACCTGGAAGCGACCACCAGCGACGGCGACCTTGAGCGGTCCCTCGGTCCAGGCGGCGGCCTGCGCGTCCTTGCCCGCATAGAGTGAGAAGGTCACGTCATAGCTGCCGTCTGCGGCGGGGGCACCGCCGGCCGAGAGCAGCACGCCCTCGACCTGGGTGGTCGCGGGGAGCGCGAACGCCGAGAACGGCAAGGCCAAAGCGAGGGAGAGAACGACGGTGCGCAGCGCGCGGCGGCTCAGTCTCATGATTCGGTCCTGTTCGAGCGGGGAAGAGAGTCCCCCGGGAAGGGAGGGATCGTATGCTGCCGGATTCGTCCTGGAAAGGGTATCGTTGTCACGAAGGTCGAGCCGCGCCGCTGGCCGAGGCGCGCGGCATGCTCCGAAGTCGCGGTACCACCCCGCGGAGGCCGGATGCCCGGCGCGCCGCGGGCACGAACGCCAACGTCGATGATAGCGATCCGGGGCGACCGCAAGCCCCGGCAGCGCGCTCCGGCGTGGACGCACGCCCGCGCAGCGGGCAAACTCCGCCCCGGCATCCCCCGGCCGAAGGAGGCAACGATGGCGTTCGACGTAGTGATCCGAGGTGGCATGGTGGTCGATGGCAAGGGCGGCGAGCCCTTCGCGGCAGACGTCGCCATCGCAGACGGCAAGATCGCCGCCATCGGCGCGAACCTCGGCTCCGGCGCCCGCGAGATCGACGCCGCCGGCGCGCTGGTGACGCCCGGCTTCGTCGACATCCACACCCACTACGACGGCCAGGTCAGCTGGGATCCGGACCTGATGCCCTCCTCGGTGCACGGCGTGACGACCGCGGTGATGGGCTCCTGCGGCGTCGGCTTCGCGCCGGTGCGCAAGAGTGATCGCGACCGCCTGATCGCGCTGATGGAAGGCGTCGAGGATATCCCCGGCACCGCGCTCAGCGAGGGCATCAACTGGCGCTGGGAGTCGTTCCCCGAGTACCTCGACGCGCTCGCTGCGATGGACCGCACCATCGACGTCGCCGCGCAGGTCACCCACGACCCGCTGCGCGTGTACGTCATGGGCGATCGCGCCGTGCACGACGAGGCGGCCACGCCCGCCGACATCGAGCAGATGCGCGCCGTACTGGCCGACGCGCTGCGTGCCGGCGCCTTCGGCTTCTCGACCGGCCGCAGCGACAACCATCGCGGCAACCGCGGCGAGCACACGCCGGCGGCCGAAGCAAAGATGACCGAGCTCTGCGGCATCGCCGAGGCCTTCCGCGACGTGCCGCACGGCGTGCTGCAGGCCGTCTCGGACTTCGACATGTACGAGGGCGCCGACAAGTTCGACGGCGAGTTCGACCTGCTGCAGGAGATGGCGAAGTCGGCCGGTCGGCCGATCTCGATCTCGCTGATGCAGCGCGACCAAGCGCCCGACCAGTGGCGCCGCATCCTCGAGCGCGTCGACGCCGCCCGCGCCGGCGGCATGGACGTGCGCGTGCAGGTCGGTGCGCGCGCGATCGGCGTGTTGCTGGGCTTGGAGGCGACCTTCCACCCCTTCATGGGCTTCCCGAGCTACAAGGCGATCAGCCACCTTCCGCTCGCCGAGCGCGTCGCCCGGATGCGGGATCCGGCCTTCCGCGCCCAGCTGCTCATCGAGACCTCCGACAAGGTCGCCGGCGACGGCTCGGCGCTGCCGCCGCTCGCGGACCTGCTGCTCGCGCAGATCGAGATGATCGCGATGCGGATGTTCCTGCTCGGTGAGAGCCCGAACTACGAGCCGAGCCTGCGCGACAGCATCGGCGCGCGCGCTCGCGCCACCGGCACCCCCGTGCTCGCGGCGGTCTACGACGCCATGCTCGAAGACGACGGCCGCGCGCTGGTCTACTTCCCGCTCTACAACTACCAGCACGGCAACCTCGACGAGCTGCACACGATGCTGACGCACCCCGCCGCCCTGCCCGGTCTCTCGGACGGCGGCGCGCACGTCGGCACCATCTGCGACGCGAGCTTCCCGACCTTTTTGCTGACCCATTGGGGCCGCGACCGCGACCACGACCGCATCCCCGTGCAGCGCCTGGTGCAGATGCAAGCGGCCGATACCGCCGCCTTCGTCGGGCTGCACGACCGCGGCACGCTCGAGGTCGGCAAGAAGGCCGACGTCAACGTCATCGACCACGCCGCGCTGCGCCTCGAGCCGCCGCACCTGGTGCAAGATCTGCCCGCCGGCGGCCGTCGCCTGCTGCAACGGGCGCACGGCTACCGCGCCACGCTGGTCTCGGGCGTCGTCATCGCCGAGAACGGGGAACTCACAGGAGCGCGCCCGGGCCGCCTGCTGCGAGCCACGGAGTTCTGATGCAGCGGTGCGCGCGAGCCCTGCTGTTCCTGATCGTTGCTGGCATCGCGTGGGGCTGTCGCCCGGCGGAGTCGGTCCTGGAAGGGCAGGTCTCGAGCGGCGAGACCATCTTCGGGTCGGTCGAGGGTGACGCGGTCGAGGCCGACGTCGCCCTCGACGCCACCGTCGGGGCGGATGTCGAGGCCGACACGGACGTGGCGTCCGACGCCGACACCGTAGACGCCGGCGCCATCGCGGACGTCGCGGCGGACGCAGACGCAGACGCTGAGGCCGACGCCGATGCGGATGACGTTCCGGAGGCGGACGCCGCGCCGGACGTCACGGCCGACGTCGAAGCCGACGCGGACGCCGCGCCGGACGTCACGCTCGACGTCGAAGCCGACGCGGACGCCGCGCCGGACGTCACCGCCGACGTCGAAGCCGACGTCGACGCCGACGCGGACGCCGCGCAGGACGTCGTGCTCGACGTCGAAGCCGACGCGGACGCCGCGCCGGACGTCACGCTCGACGTCGAAGCCGACGCGGACGCCGCGCCGGACGTCACCGCCGACGTCGAAGCCGACGCGGACGAAGACGGGAACGAAGACGCCG
>JBEARB010000160.1:0-16052 GCA_041163625.1 Pseudomonadota bacterium
CGCCGAGCGCCTTCGGATCCTGCATCGCGAACATCGTCTTCTCGGCTTCGTTGCGCAGACCCTTCTCGATCGGGGCGCCAGCGAGCTGCGCGATGTCGAGACGGGCGCGCTTGGCAGCGTCCTCGATGTTGCCGGTGTCGAGCTGCTTGGCCCTCTGCTCCTGCTGCGCGCCCTCGTAGAGCGAGTCGTCGAGGATCGCCTTGTTCAGCGACTGCAGGTAGTCCTTGATGTACTTGCCGCTCGCCACGCTGGCGACGTCGAGGTCACCGTTGAGCAGGTCGACCAGGTCCTTGCCCCACTGCGCGTAGCTGACCAGCGGCGCGCCGTAGATGTAGGCCGAACCCCAGAAGAGCATGCCGGTGTCCGGATCGGCGGCCGAGGGGCCGTAGCCCAGCGGCGAGCTGGCGTGCACGTTGGTGACCCAGTAGACGTAGTTGTAGCGCGCGTCGCCGATGATCTTCGGCTGCTCCGGGTGCGGGACCATCGTCTCGCAGGGGTTCTCCGCCTTGCCGCCGACGCTGTAGTCGCCCCAGTAGCGGCAATCGTTCATCTCTGCCTTGCTGCCCTTCTGCGCGGCGCTGCAGCTGTTGCCGGAGTAGACGTTCTCGCAGAGCACGAAGAGCGGCGGCAGCTTGGCCTTGATCTCCTCACGGCGCTTGCGGTCCGCGTCGGTCATCGTCTGCTTCCAGCCGAAGCACTGGTCGACGCCGTTGACGGCCATGCAGCTGACGTCGGCGCGCGAGCCGCGCTCGAGGAAGACGGCGTGGGCCATTGTGTCGGTGACGTGGATGTACTCCGAGACGTCGCCGAAGTTCAGGTTGGCCTTGCTGCGGTTGCCGTTGATGCCGGCCTCGGCGATCGGACCGGTCGGGAACTCGCTCTGGCCGAACTTGGCGGTGCCTTCCTGCACACCGTGCATCAGGCGGATGCCCTTCTTGCTGAGCTGGCTCTCGGCCACGGCGATCGACTTCCCGCCGTAGTAGACGACGAAGTAGATGCGGTTGGCGCGAATCTCGACGTTGATGGTTTCGGCGGTCGCGGTGCCGCTCTTGACCTGCAGCGGGTAGCGCTGGTTGGTGGCGGACTTGGCCATCACCGCGGCGTACTTGTGCGCGTCGACCACGCCCGAGGCGAACGGGACGTTGGCGATCGTCACGCCGCCGGCCGTCAGCGTGGCGTCGCTGCTGTTCGGCGTCGCGTTGACGAACATGATGAGCGCGCCGCCGTCGATGCTCGGGCGGGAGGTGGTGTCGTCCATCGCGAAGACGACGCCCTCGGTGGTGCCGATGGCGAGCGCGTTGTCCGACGCCTTGAGCTTGGTCTCACCCTGCGCGAGCGCGTGCTGCGCGCAGTCGGCGTGGCTCTCACAGTAGCGCTGGCCGAAGACGGCGCCGGCCTCGGTGAACGCGACCGAGCCGCTGTTCTTCTGCTCCTCGGTGGCGTCGTTGCTCCACTTCTCTTCCCAGAAGAGCAGCCACGAGGCGGTCTCCTGGAAGACGTCCGACCAGTTGTCCGCGACCTTGTAGATCGCCGGCAGGCTCGAGGTCGGGTGGTCGGCGCTGATGTGGTAGATGATCGGGCGGAAACCGCGCTTGCTGTAGTCGATGCCCTTCGGGACCGAGCAGGTGCCCTTCACGAACCAATCGTCCTGGTCGCAGACGGCCGGGCGGGCGCAGTCGGCGTTGCTGATGCACGAGATGGTCTTGCCGTCGGCATCGGTGACCGGCTGCAGCTCGACGCTCTTCTGCCAGAGGTTCCAGACCTGCGCCTTGTAGTCCTGGCCGCGGTAGGTGAGGCCGTAGTCCTCGTCGTAGGTGTGGCGCTCCGAGAGGAAGAAGCCGAACTTCTCGGCGTCGGGCTCGTTGTGGTACTCGCGGATCTCGTAGTCGTTGATGACCTTCGGGTCGGCGCGGCGGAAGGCCAGGCGCACGTCGAAGGTCGCGCCCGAGCAATCACCCGAAGCGAGCGAGTAGGTCGAGCAGGCGCCGGTCGACATCGGCTGACCGAAGAGACGCCGCGTGAAGTGGAAGTAGCCCTTCTCCATGTGGAAGCGGTTCGGGTCGATGCCCTCGTGCTCCTGCGGGTAGTAGTCCGCCGAGGAGTAGGTCATCGAGCCCTGCGGGAACAGGATCTCGCTGAACTGATTGGCCATCCAGTTCACGCGGATGTACTTGCGCTTCCACCACGGGCGGTCGGTCGTGTTCTCCACGAGCACGTTCGACTGCGCACCCGTCGCGGTCGAGTAGTCGCGCTGGATGTCGAAGTGCGAGATGATCGGGTAGGACGCCACCGGGTTGCCGACGAGCAACTCGATGAACTTGTCCTCCTGACCCTCGACCCAATAGGTCCGGATCTTGCGTCGATGCCACTTGGCGTCGCCGTCGCGGACGGTCTCCGTCACCGGGTAGAGAACCAGCTGGTTCTCTTGGATGTCGAAGATCACCTTGCCGCCAGCCCCACCGAAGTTGGTCTGGCCGACGAAGCCGAAGCCAGCCGAGGCGGGCATGTCGGTGATGACGGCGAGGCGGTACCACACACCATAGAACTGGCTCTTCTCGAGCGCGTTGGCCTGGGTGCGGTCGATCTCGCCGAGCTGCTCGACACAGCCGGCGAACATCAGGGCTGCGAGGAGGGCGAGGATGCGGACGGGCTTCATGGCTGGAGCCTCCAAGGGCATGCAGAAGGGAGCGACGGTCCTTCCCGCCGCGGAAAACCGACTAGAACGCACGCGTGAGCGAGAGGCCGACGGTCGTGATGTTGTCCGAGGCCGATCGCAGATCGAAGAACGGGAATCGCAGCGTCTGATTGTCTGCCGACCAGGGCTGCGAGAAGGTGCTGACCGAGGCGCTGGCGAACCAGCCGCCCGGCAGGACGTAGTTGGCGGCGATCTGACCGAGCTGCAGATCCAGCCGGCCGGTGCCGCCCTTCGCGAATTGGCTGCTGAACTCGTCCTTCGGCGCGTCGTAGTACCGGAACTGGTGCAGCAAGAAGTAGAAGACCTGGAACGAGAGGTTCCCCGGGCCCGGAATATTCGCGATCAACGCGTTGCGGAAGGCCCAGGAGATATTGTTGGCGCCGGTGGCGACCAAGCCCTCGCCGACTGCCTCGGCGCCGCCCTCACGGGCGATGCCCAGCGTCGACCCGCCGACCTCGGCCGGCACCATCGAGTTGCTGTAGCGGTGCAGCTGCTTCTGGAAGCGCGGCTGGTAGGTCAGCGTCAGGTACTTCCAGGACTTGGTGAAGTTCACCGCGCCGATCAGGTTCAGGTAGCGCGTCTGGAACTGCGAGGCCTTGCTCGTCGGCAGGCCGACGATGCCGAGGAACGAGACGCGGATATTGCCGGGCAGCGTGAGCGGCTTGCCGGCGCCGGTCGCGGTGACCAGCGTCGGGTTGGTCGCGGCGGCCGCGGCGAGCGCCTTCTTCTTGGCCTCGCTGAGCTCCTCCCTGGGCGAGTCGTCTTTGACCATGGGAGACCAGGACGCTACCAGCAGCAGATCGTCGATGTTGGTGTTGCGCGAGCGCGGAGCGAAGCCGTCGCCGGCGTTGTCGACCAGCGTCTTGTTGATGTTCTGGCTGACCATCAGGGTCAGTCCCGGCGCCGGGCGGAAGTTGACCAGCAGGTTGAGCGATGTGCCGACGTTGGGACGATTCTGCTCACCGGGCACGAAGGTGCCGATTCCGGCCGAGCCCGAGAGGGTCACCAGACCGCCGAGCGGCCACTTCTTCGGCTCGGCCTTGACGCTCGCGCTCTGCGCGAACACGGCGCTGGCGGAGACCGTCACGGCGGCTACGGCGAGCAACGCCCCGGCAGCGCGGAACGTCCGCGACAGCGGCGAATGAGGGCCTTGGGCTCGATGGGCGGTCGTCATGGCACTTTCCCGTCGTCTGTCCGGTCCCCCGAGAGGGGACCACGAGCCGCGCCGAGCCCCGCTTGGGCAAGGCATTTCTCGTGTTTTTTCCGGACCTTATCTCGCCTCACCGGGAGCCCCCGGCGAATGGAAGGCGCGGAACCTAGCACGCGGTCAGAACCCGATCAAGGCGACCGGAGTCCTGGTCGAGGGCGGAGCGTAGCAGGAAATTCCGGCTTGGAAGCCTTCTCTGCGCGGCGGCGTTTTTGCGTTGCTGCAATGCACGCCGTTGCCGACCCGTCACGGCTTCGCAGCCGCGCATCGGTATGCTAGCGTCGGGGCGGCTGGGCTCCCCGTCCGGCCGCCATCGACCCCTCGCGAGGATGCCCATGCGCTTCACGTGTCCTGCTTGCTCCAAGTCCTACCGCCTCACGCGCGAACACCTCGGCGCATCGGGCGGGGCCAAGATCAAGTGCCCGAACTGTCAGACGATCGTCCGCGTCCGTCTCGGGGAGGGCGATACGCTGCACGCCGAGCTGGCGTCCGCGACCGCATCGGGTGCCCATGAGCCGGCCCCGGCACGCGCCACGGGCGCTCAGCGACCGGCGCCGCGACCCGCGGGCGGCGCCGGCAGCGCGCCGATCTGGCACGTCGCAGTCGGCAAGTCGGCGCAGGGCCCGATGACCGTGGCCCAGATGCAGGCGCTGATCGACCAAGGCCAAATCGGCCTGGACGCGCTCGGCTGGCGCAAGGGCATGGCGAACTGGACCAAGCTCAGCGAGATCGGGGAGTTGTCCGGCCAGCTCCGGGCGGCCCCGGATCCGGGAGGCGACGCGCCCACGGTGATGCAGGACGTCGTGCCGAGTGAGCCCGAGCCGGATCAGTTCCATCAAGCCTCGACCCTGAAGCCGACTGCGGCGCGCCAGACCGGGAGTGCGTTGCCGCGCGGGAAGGCGGCCCCAGCGCTCGCCGAGGGTGCGGCCGCCGCGCAGCCCGCGGCGGCCAAGCCTGCCCCACAGCCCGCGGCCGCGAAGCCCGCGCCACAGCCCGCCGCTGCCAAGCCGGCCCCGCAGCCCGCCGCTGCCGCGCAGCCCGCGGCGACGCCCGAGCGCAAGAAGGATCCGGCACACCAGAGCGGCGGCCTGTTCCCGAGCAGCGGGCAGGCGGCGCCGGGTGCCGCGGCCCACTCCGCATCGTTCTTCGACGCCGGCGACTCGCTGGCCGACGTCGAGCTCGCGCTGCCGGATCCGAACAAGCACAAGCCGACCAAGGAGGAGTACCAGAACCTCCTGCAAGAGTTCTCGGTGATGTTCCGCCTCGACAAGCGGAGCAAGCGCCAGAAGGTCGCGATCGCCGTTGTGCTCTCGACCCTGGTCGTCGGCGTCATCGCGTTCGGCGTGATCCTCTACCTGCAGGGCCAGCAGCGGCAGGCGCTGATCCGCGACAGCAAGACGATCCTTGCGGTGTTCAGCCTCGACTACCAGACCTCGGTGACGGTCAACCTGACCCGCGAGGCCGAGGAAGAGGCCGAGAAGACCGGCCAGAAGGTCGAGGGAGCCCCGGCCGGCACGCGCACCACCTCGCGGCTGGCCGAAGCGCTGCGCAGCAAAATCAAAGAGACCCGCATCAAGAAGGCGGGCAGCGGTGGCACAGCCAAGGCGCCCGTGCGGGTCGCCAACAATGGCGGCACCCCGGCGATGAAGCTGACCAAGGAGCAGATGCTGGCGGCGCAGGCGGCAGCGCAGGAGGCCCTCGCGCGGAAGCTCGGCTCGGTCGGCGGGCGCAGCGAGAAGGTCATCGGCGGTGCGGTCACCTCGCAGGTCACCTCGAGCCAGCTCTCGGGCATGTGCCGCAGCGCGGCCCCCGACCTCCGCGCCTGCTCGCGCGCCCACGCCGGCGAGTCGCCCTTCACCGCGATGGTGCACATCAACACCGCCGGCGGCGTGGACAAGGTCGACGCCATGGTCGGCGGTAGCCGCAACGCCGCGCTCTCGGCCTGCGCGCTCTCCAAGCTGGGCCGCAAGAAGTTCGGTCTGCAGGAGCGCGAGACCAACTACAAATGCGTGGTGAACTAGCAGCGGGCGAATCGATTGCTGCGTTCCTGCGTCCCGCTGTAGGGCGCCCCGCTGTGCGCCCCGCCTTGGAGGCCACCATGATCCGTCCCCGCCCGTTTGGTCTGCTGCGCGCTCTGCTGCCGGCGCTCGTGTTGCTCGGCTTGTGCGGGACCCCGGCGCTCGCTCAGGAGAGCAAGACCGAGCTGACGATCCTCGGCTTCACCAAGGACGCCAAGCAGATGCTGGTGAAGATCGACGATATCAACGTCGGCCTGGCGCTTCGCCTCTACGATGTCGAGACCGGCGAACCGCTGAAGAAGTCGCGCCTCATCGAGTACACCCGAGGTGACGAAGTCGCGATGATCAAGAAGGCCCGCAAGCGCTACAAGATCGTCGACGAGGGCGTCGAGTCGATGAAGACCGCCGACGAGACCATCGTCTTCTTCGGCGTCGAGAAGGGCGACAACCTCGTCATCGCGGCGACCGACTACAAGCGCCTCGGCAAGGTCATGGACGTGATGCTGAAGTTCGACCCCGAGACCAAGACCAAGGCAACGGCGCGGTTGAAGTCGATCTTCTGGACCACCGACCGCAAGACCATGGTCCTGGTCGTCCACCAGAAGATCAAAGGCTCGTTCCTCTACGAGAAGGACTACTTCCACGCCGTCCCCTTCAGCAAGCGCAAGATCATGTGGGTCGAGCCCGAGCAGAAGAAGGACGAGAAGAAGGAAGAGAAGGAAGACAAGGGCTGGTGGCCGTTCTGAGCGGCAGCTCCCGAACCAACCGCGCGCTCCTGCTCCGCCTCTGGCGCTACGCGCGTGACGACGCGGCGTGGCTGGTAGCCGGCTTGTGCGCCGTGCCCCTGATGAGCCTCGCCGGGTTGCTCCAGCCGTGGCTCCTCAAGGAAGCCATCGACGGGCCGATTCTCGCGGCCATCGACCCGAACAAGGCCAAGGCCGATGCGTGGTCGCTCGAGTGGATTTCGATCGCCTTTCTGGGCGCCGTGCTCGGAGAGTACCTGCTGCGCGGCTCGCAGCTCTACGCCCTGCAACGCCTCGGCTACCGCGCGCTGGAGCGGCTGCGCCGCGCCATTTTCGTCGGCGTCGTCCGACAGGGGTTGGGCTTCTTCGACCGCCGGTCGACCGGATCGCTGCTCTCGCGCTCGACCAACGACGTCGAGGCACTCGGCGAGGTGCTCGCCTTCGGCATCGTCGGCATCGTCGGCGACGTCGTCGACATCGTGGCAATCGGCGGCGCCATGCTGCTGCTCGACGTGCATTTGACGCTCGTCAGCCTGGTCGTCGCCCCCTTCGTCGTGCTCTTGGTCAACCGATTCCGCGCCGGATTGCGGCATTGGTCGGCCGAGATCCGCGTCGCGAACGCTGCCGCGGCGGGCTATTTCTCCGAGGCGCTCTCGGGCCGCTCGATCGTGCAGCAATACGGCCGCGAGGCGCAGACGCTGCAAGAGTACAAGGCGCTGAACCACCGCTACCTGCGCGCCTACCACCGCGCCAACTGGTACGACGCCTCGCTCTACGCGATCATGGACGGCGTCGCCGGCCTCTCGGTCGCCGCGCTGATCTGGTACGGCGCCGGCCAGAGTCTGCGGGGGGCGGTCAGCCTCGGGTTGCTGGTCGCCTTCATCCAATACATCCAGCGCTTGTTCGTGCCGGTGCGGGAGCTCTCGGGCAAGGTCGCCACCATCGAGCGGGCGCTCGCCTCGCTCGACCGGATCTTCGATCTGCTCGACGTCGACGAGAGCATCCCGGAAGGCGAGCACTCCCCCGAACGCGTCCACGGCGCCGTTCGTCTGAAGGACCTGACGTTCCGCTACCGGCCCGAGGACGGCCCCGTGCTCGAGGATCTCGCGCTCGACATCCGCCCCGGCGAAGTCGTCGCGCTGGTGGGCCCGACCGGCTCGGGCAAGTCGACCGTCGGCAAGCTGCTCTGTCGGCTCTATGAGGCGCCCGCCGGTAGCATCGCGATCGACGACTTGCCGGTCGAGGCGTGGCGACGCGACGCGCTGCGCAGCGCCATCGGTGTGGTCGCGCAAGACGTCGTGGTCTTCTCCGGCAGCGTCCGCGACAACGTCACCCTCGGCCGCGAGGAAATCGACGACGACCGCGTGTGGAGCGCGCTGCGGGACGCGCGCCTCGGCCCCCGCATCGAGCGCATGGGCGGCCTCGACGCCCGCATCGCCGAACACGGCGCGAATCTCTCGGCCGGCGAGCGGCAACTGCTCTCGATTGCGCGCGTGTTGGTGCGCGATCCGCCGATCGTGGTGCTCGACGAGGCCACCGCCAACGTCGACCCCATCACCGAGCGCGACGTCACCGCGGCGATCGACCAGATGCTCGATCGCCGTACGGTCCTGGTGGTCGCGCACCGGCTCTCGACGATCCGACGGGCCGACCGCATCGTCGTGCTGGTGCGGGGTCGAATCGTCGAACAGGGCCGCCACGAGGCCTTGTTGGAGGCCGGCGGGGTGTACGCCGAGCTGGTCGCCAGTTCGTTGCAACCGCCGCCCGGTTGACGCCCCCGCACACCTCGGTTTCGATGCGCGCCCGCCGCTCGACGTCGGCGGCACGGGAGAGGAGTTCCGATGTCCAAGCCCACGCTCACGCCCCGAACGCTCAAGGGCTTCCGCGACTACTTGCCGACCGAGATGGCGCCGCGCCGCGACATGATCGGCGCGATCGAGGCGACCTTCCGCCGCCACGGATTCGCTCCGCTCGATACGCCCGCGCTCGAGTACGCCGAGCTGCTGACCGGCAAATACGGTGAGGAAGGCGACAAGCTGCTCTACCGCTTCCGCGACAACGGCGACCGCGACGTGGCGCTGCGGTACGACCTGACGGTGCCGCTCGCGCGCGTGGTCGCGCAGCACGGCGCCGCCCTGCCCTCGCCCTTCCGGCGCTACCACGTCGGCACGGTCTGGCGTGCCGACAAGCCGCAGCGCGGGCGCTTCCGCGAATTCGTGCAATGCGACGCCGATCTCTGCGGTCACAACTCGGCGGTCGCCGACGCCGAGATCTTGACGGTCGGACTCGCCGTGCTGAAGGCGCTCGGCGTCGAGGACGCACAGATCCACGTCAACCACCGATTCGTGCTGACGGGCCTGATCGAGGCCGCCGGTGTGCCCGAAGCGGCCGCCGGCGTCGTCATCCGCGCCGTCGACAAGCTCGACAAGATCGGCCCGGACGGCGTCGCGGCCGAGATCGTCCGCGTCGCCGAGGTCTCCGAAGCCGTCGCCGGCCGCGTACTCGAAGTCTTCGAGGCAGCCAGCGATCTCGACGCGCTCGACGCCGTGCTCGCCGAGGCCGGGACCAGCGGCGAGAAGCGCGAGCGCTCCGTCGGTCGCCTGCGCGAGGTCTTCGGCTTGGTCGAAGCGGCCGGATTCGTCGGCAAGCTGCGCTTCGACGCCAGCATCGCCCGCGGCTTGGACTACTACACCGGCATCATCTACGAGACGCGCCTGACCGACCCGCGCGTCGCCGGCATCGGCGCCGTGATGAGCGGTGGCCGCTACGACCACCTGATCGGGATGTTCGGCAAGACCGAGGTGCCGGCCGTGGGAATCTCGCTCGGCCTGGATCGCCTGCTCGCGGCGCTGCGGGAGCTCGGCCTCGCGAGCGACGGCCGGGTCGGCGCCGACGTCTTCTTCGCGATGTTCGACCCATCGGACGAACCGACCGCGATGGCGCTCGCCTCGACGCTGCGCGAGGCCGGGTTCTCGGTCGAGTTGGCCACCGAGCGCGGCAAGCTTGGCAAGCAGTTCAAGGCGGCCGATCGCCGAGGCTGTCGCGTCGCAGTGGTCGTCGCGCCGAGCGAGCGGGAAGCCGGCGAGGTCATGCTGAAGAACCTGCACACCGGCGATCAGCAGCGCATCGGGCAGGCGGACCTGGTCGACGCGGTGCGCGCCGCGCTGGCTTGACCGGAGCGCGCGCGCTGCGGAGAGTGCGGGCATGAAGCGCTGTGCGCCATCGCCCGTCTGGATCCTGTTCGCCCTGCTGGTCGGCTGTGGCGCACCGCAACAGGTCGAGCGCATCGAGCTCGCCCCCGTCACCATCAAGGCGCGCCAGACGCCGGCCGGTCCTCGCGCCTACGTGCGGGATTTCAAGATCTTGTACGACGAGGCCATGGGCCACTACGACGCCGGTCGGTGGGCCAAGGCGGTCGAGGTCTTCGGCGTGTTGGCGCAGGAATTCCCGGACCACGACGGCTCGGGCGTCGCGTCGTTCAACTGCGGCCTCGCGTGGTTGCGCCTCGGCAAGCCCCTCGAGGCGGCGAAGCGCTTCCGGGACGCGATCCGGCTCGGTCAGGGCAGCCGCGACGCGCGTGACGCCGTGTTCCTGCTCGCCGAGTCGCTCGAGCTCGCGGGTCGGCACGCCGCCGCCGCCCGCGTCTACGCCGCCGCGCTGGACGATAAAGAGGTCGAGCGGATCATGGGCGGCCGGCTCGGGCTGCTCGATCGCCTCGAGGCGATGGCGCGCTGCGGGCTCGCGCTCAAGGCGGCCGGCGACGTCCACGGCGCCGACAAATCGCTGCGGCGCGTGCAGCGTCTCTACGAGGACCACCGGGAAGTTCGGCTGGTCGAGGAGAGCGAATGGGTGGTCCGGAGCTTTCACGAGCGCGGCGAGATCTACCGTGAACTCTTCGAGAGCATTCGCTTCAAGCTCCCGGTCGAGCGGATGGCCCGTGACCTGGAAGACAAGGCCAACCTCTTCCTCAAGGCGCAGGCGGCCTATTTCCGCTCGGTCCGCCTGCACCACCGCAAGTGGTCGCTGGCCTCGGGGTTCCGCATCGGCGGGCTCTACGAGCGGCTGATCGAGGACATCTACGGCGCCGAGGTGCCGGCCGATCTCGACGCGGAGACGGTCGAGGTCTATCGCGAGGAGCTGTTCAAGCACACGAGCAAGCTGGCCCGACGCGCCGTGACCATCTACCGCAAGAACATCGAGCTCGCGCAGCGGATGGGTGTGGGCAGTGAGTGGGTCGACAAGAGCAAAGCCTCGCTCGCCAAGATGGAGGAGCTGCTCGACCGCGAGGAGAAGAACGCACGGCGCCGCGAGGAGCAGGCGCGTGAGAACGCCGAGCGAGCGCGGCGCCGAAAGCGCTGACGAGGGAGACGATGACCAACGAGACGCTGCGCTACATCCGGCACGACACGACCCGGCGCCTGGGCGACCAAAGGCGCGGACGCGGCGACGCGATGGGCAGCCGTGTCGTCAACCTCGACGGCAACCCCGACGCCGCGAGCGTTCGCGCCGTTCTGCTCGGCGTGGCTTGCGATCGCGGGGTGGGGCTCGGCTCGGGGCGGATCGGCAGCGCGGACGGCCCAATGCGGTTCCGCGACGCGTTCTGGCGTCTGATGGCGCCTGCGGGTTGGGGCGCGGGCTCGTTGCTCGACGCCGGCGACCTGGTGAGCGCGGGCCGCACCGACGAGACGCACGCACGCTTGAGCGAGGTCGTGACGGTGCTGCGCGGGCGTTTCCCGAACGCGCGCATGGTCGTGGTGGGCGGCAGCCAGGACGCGCTCTACGGCGACGTGCTCGGACTGTCCCGCTGGCGCCGCAGGGACATGGAGTCGCCGCGCCTGGGCTTGGTGAGCGTCGATGCCCAGCCCGATGCGGCGACCTTCGAAGGCGAGCCCCACGATCGCACCGCGCTCGCGCGGATCTTGCGCGAGCCGGCCACGGGCGTCCGAGGCCCCGATCTCTCGATCTGGGGGCTGCAGCGTCCGGCGTGCTCGCAGGCGCAACTCGACTACCTGCGGACTCAGAGCGCGAGCCTGCGATTCTGCCCCGACGAGACCGGTGACGACGCTCTGCGCGAGGCCGTAGTCCGGCTGGGCGACACGGTCGATGCGCTGGCGATGGCGGTCGACCTCGGCGCTTTCGCGCAGTCGGTTGCGCCGGGTGTGAGCGAACCAGTCGCGGTGGGCGTCGATCCGGTGCGCGTGCTGGCCGCGACCGCCGCCCTCGGTACCGTGGCCACGCCGACCGGCCTCTCGATCTGGGGCTTGAATCCGCGCTTCGACCGCGACGGAGCCACGGCTCGCCTCGCGGCGCGGCTGGCCTGGAGCTACGTCAGCGGCAGCTGCTGAACCGTCGGTCGTCGCCGCGCCCGCGCGTCAATGCGCGAGGGCGGCCCCTTCGGCGGCGATGCCGAGCGCCTCGCGGCCGTAGCTCGCCGGCGAAGCGAGGAATGCGTCCGGCTCGCGGAGGACCAAGGTCGCGCGCAGCGCCTCGTCGGCGTGCGAGACGAAGCGGATCTCGATGCCCGCCTGCACTTCGGCCGGGATGTCCTCGAGGTTGCGCCGATTCTCTTCGGGCGCGAGGACCAGCCGCAGGCCCGCGCGATGCGCGGCGATGACCTTCTCCTTCAGACCGCCGATCGCGAGCACGCGACCACGCAGCGTGATCTCGCCGGTCATCGCGACGTCGTGGCGCACCCGCAAGCCGGTCAGCGCCGAGACCAGGCCGGTGGCGATCGCGACACCGGCGGAGGGGCCGTCCTTGGCGATGGCACCCTCGGGGAAGTGCACGTGCACGTCGATCTTCTGGTAGAAGCTGCGGTCCAAGCCCAAGGCCTCGGCGCGCGAGCGGACGTAGCTCATCGCCGCCTGCACCGACTCCTGCATCACGTCGCCGAGCTTGCCGGTGAAGGTCAGCCGACCCGAGCCGGGCACGACCGCGACCTCGACGTCGAGCAGATCGCCGCCGACGCTGGTCACGGCCAAGCCGTTGACGATACCGACGCGGTCTTCGCCCTCGCCGCGTTTGTCCTTGAAGCGCTCGGCGCCGAGCAGGCCGCGGACGCGCTCGACATCGACGCGCATGCGCTTCTTGGGGCGCTTGGCCTCGAGTTGCTCGGTCGCGAGCTTGCGGCAGACCGCGCCGATCTGCCGCTCGAGGCTGCGCACGCCCGCCTCACGGGTGTACGAGCGAACGAGCAGCTCGAGGGCGGTGTCCTCGATGTTCAGCTTCACGTCGGCGAGGCCGTTCTCTTTCTGTTGCCGCGGCACCAGGTAGCGCTTGGCGATGGCGAGCTTCTCGGGCTCGGTGTAGCCGCCGAGCTCGATGATCTCGAGGCGGTCGGCGAGCGCGATCGGGATGTTCTGCAGGAAATTCGCGGTCGCGATGAAGAGCACCGACGAGAGGTCGTAGTCCAGGTCGAGGTAGTGGTCGACGAAGCTGTCGTTCTGCTCGGGATCGAGGACCTCGAGCAGCGCCGATGCCGGATCTCCGCGGAAATCCATCGTCATCTTGTCGATCTCGTCGAGTAGGATCACCGGGTTGCTGGTGCCGGCCTTCTTCAGCGCGTGGATGATCTTGCCGGGCAGCGCACCGACGTAGGTGCGCCGGTGGCCGCGAATCTCGGCCTCGTCGCGCACGCCACCGAGGCTGATGCGCACGAACTTGCGGCCGGTGGAGCGCGCCACCGACTTCGCCAGGCTGGTCTTGCCGACGCCGGGCGGGCCGACCAAGCAGAGGATCGGGCCCTTGCCGAGACCGCCCGTGAGCTTCTGCACCGCGAGGTACTCGACGATGCGCGACTTGGGCTTCTCGAGGCCGTAGTGATCGGCGTCGAGCACCTCGCGAGCGGCGGGGATGTCGAGCACGTCCTCGCTGCGGTCGGCCCACGGCAGCGAGAGCACCCAATCGATGTAGGTGCGCACGACGCCGGCTTCGGCCGACATCGGGTTCATCATCTTGAGCTTGCGGAATTCGCGGTCGAGGCGGCCACGCGCTTCCTCGCTCAGTTCCTTCTCGGTGATCGCGCGGCCGAGCTCGTCGAGCTCGTTCTTGAACTCGTCGCCCTCGTTCTGATCCGCGGCGGCTTCGGCGGCGGGCGTGTCGGCACCGACCTTCTTACGGAGGCGCCGTTCGACGCGAGCGACCTCGGCCTCGGCCTCGATCAACTCGGCCAAGCGCACCAGCCGCGCACCGACCTCGTGCAGGCCGAGGATCTCTTGCCGATCTGGCACCTTCAGGCCCAGATGGGCGGCGACCATATCGGCGAGGTGGCCGGGCTCTTCGATGCCGACGACGTTCTGCACGACGTCGGCGGGGATCCGCCGCTGCAGACCGGCGAAGGCCTCGAAGGCGGTGCGGACGCGAATCGAAAGCTCCTCGATGCCGCTGGCGTCGGCGATGGCGTCGGGCACCCGCTCGACCCGCGCCTGCAAGAAGCCTCCGTCGTCGATCAACTCGAGCACGCGCACACGCGCGCGGCCCTCGACGCTGACTTTGACGGTCTCGTCGGGCATCCGCATGACCTGCGTCACGCCTGCGAGCGTGCCGACGTCGTAGAGATCCCGAGCGCTGGGCTCGTTGGTGCGGGCATTGACCTGCGTCACCAAGACGACGGCGCGGTCCTCGCGCTCGATGGCGGCGTCGAGCGCAGCGATCGAACGCTCACGGCCGACGAAGAGCGGCGCGACCGCGCGCGGGAACACCACCACCCCACGCAGGGGCAGGACGGGGAGCAGTTCTGGCAGCGGCGGCGGATGGGTCTCGTCGTGATTGGGGGCCATGCGTTCTCCTCGAGCGCCGCACACCGCGGCACCTCACGTCTACGAAAGGACGCTGCCGGCCACGCGCAAGACGTAGCCGCCCATTCGATCGACGTGCAAACGATTTCGGAGCTTTGGAGTGCGGATCAAGCGGTCTGCGCTTCGGACTTCAGGCCGACGAGCGGGTACTTGCCGTGGGTGATCGTCTCTTCGTCGACGACGACCTCTTCCACGTTGTCGCGGCCCGGCAGGTCGTACATGACCTCGAGCATCGCGGTCTCCATGATCGCGCGGAGGCCACGGGCGCCGGTCTTGAGCTCGATCGCCTTGCGGGCGGCGGCACGAAGGGCGTCGTTGGTGAACTTCAGGTCGATGCCGTCCATCTCGAACAGGCGCGCGTACTGCTTGCTGAGCGCGTTCTTCGGCTCGACCAAGATCTGCATCAGCGCGTCTTCGCTGAGCTCGCCGAGGGTGGCGAGCACCGGCAGGCGACCGATGAACTCGGGGATCAGGCCGAACTTGAGCAGGTCTTCCGGCTGCACGAGCTCGAGCAATGCCGTCATGTCCTTTGGCGCGTCCTCGGACGCCTCCTTGCCGAAACCGATGGCCTTCTTGCCCACGCGCCGCTCGACGATCTTGTCCAGCCCGGCGAACGCGCCGCCGCAGATGAACAGGATATTCGTCGTGTCGATCTGGATGAACTCCTGCTGCGGGTGCTTGCGACCACCCTTGGGCGGGACATTCGCGACGGTGCCCTCGAGGATCTTCAGCAGCGCCTGCTGCACGCCCTCGCCCGACACGTCGCGCGTGATGCTGGGGTTCTCGGACTTGCGCGTGATCTTGTCGACCTCGTCGATGTAGACGATGCCGCGCATCGCGGCGTCCACGTCGTGATCGGCAGCTTCGAGCAGGCGGACAATGATGTTCTCGACGTCCTCACCGACGTAGCCCGCTTCGGTCAGCGTGGTGGCGTCGACGATGGTGAACGGAACCTTGAGCACACGGGCGAGAGTCTGCGCGAGCAGCGTCTTGCCCGATCCGGTCGGACCGACCAGCAGGACGTTGGACTTCTGCAGCTCGACCTCGGCCCGCTTGCCGCCACGGAAATCGATGCGCTTGTAGTGATTGTAGACCGCGACCGAGAGCACCTTTTTGGCGAGCTCCTGGCCTACCACGTACTCGTCGAGGATACGCCGCAGCTCCTTGGGCTTGGGCACCGAGCCGAGCGACGGCGAACGCTCACCGTGCTCGACCTCGTCTGCGATGATGTCGTTGCAGAGCGCGATGCACTCGTCGCAGATATAGACCGAGGGGCCCGCGATCAGCTTCTTCACTTCCTTCTGGCTCTTGCCGCAGAAGGAGCAGCTGAGGTTGCTCGAGTCGCGTCGGCGTTCCGTCATCGTTCACCATCCAAAGCTCGTGCCGAAGCACCTGTCGCGAGCGTACCGAGCCCAGCTTCGCCCCGTCAAAAAACCGCGCTGGCTAGGCCGTCTCTCGCTCACGCCGAACGACGCCGTCGATGACGCCGTAGCTCACCGCCTCGTCGGCGCTGAGGTAGAAGTCGCGGTCGGTGTCGGCCTTGATCTTGTCGATCGTCTGGCCCGTGTGCAACGCCACGATCTCGTTGAGTTG
>JBEARB010000161.1:0-12896 GCA_041163625.1 Pseudomonadota bacterium
CGACGAGCCTGCGGCTCGGCCTCGTTCCGTTCACACACCACGTGGGGGGACTCTACTCGGCTCAGAAGGCGCTGGTGTCTCCCGACCGTGGTGGCGCGGCTGAAGGCCAGGACGCGGCAGAAAACACCGAGCGAAGCGGGAACGTCGACCTCTCGTTGCTTGATCTGATGCAGCAAAAATCAAAGAACGACCCAAACGCCTCCGCGTTCTTGGCGGGGGGACGGCAAGGCGAAGGGCGGACGAAAGGGCGAAACCGGACGAAAGGGCAAAATCGGACGGAGGAGCTGGGGCCATGGCCGCCCTGGATCCCCGAGCCGCCGCATTGGGAGGTGTGGAAGGCACTTGGCGGTGATTACCTATCTCCAACGTACGTCGCGAACGAATGGAGGGTCGATATCGTCACGGCGCGTGACATCGCGACGGCACAGAACGCTTGGTCCAGCAGGCTGGACGCAGAGCAGAGAGAAGCAGCGGAGCAATACCGCCAGTGCGCGCGTGGAAAGAGCGACATTTGCTACGCGACCAAGAGGATCTTTCCCAAAGGCCAGCCGATCGATGAAGAAATGCGCAGGCAGTTCGACGAGGCCGCCGCGCACTGCAACACATTGGCCACCCGGTATGGAGCTGCTGCTGACTACGTCGAGGCCCATCTCAACTATCTCAACGGCGCCGAGAAAGCCAAGGCGGGCAATGCCGTCTCGGCGCTGCGAGCCTTTGGTACTTGGGCGGCCAAAGCGGCGAAGTTTCTCGGCACTGGCGCAGCTATCGCAGGCCTCACGACCGACCTGACCGCCCTATTCAGCGCGGCGCACAAACTGGCCGTAGCGAAGCCTGGCGAAGTGGACAAGGCCGCCGCGGAACTCTTCACGGCCTTTGTCACGTTCTGCAAGGATGTGGTAATCGTCGGGACACCGCCCTTGGTTAGCGTGACGCTGTCGGTCGCTAACGCCGCGCTGTGTGAGATCAACCCCAACTGGGTGTCCGACATGACCGAAGGCGTCCTCAAGCTTGCGCAAGGCTCAAAGTCGAACCGATCTGATCGGCATTCCGCGCCGCAAAATCGCAGAGGCGGGATGGTCGACCAGATCAACTACAACCGATTGGGGGGTCGGTAGCGACCCGCGCGGACGCTTGACGCTGCCGGCGCGGGCCGCGCAGTCTGGTCTCCATGCGTGGTCTGCCCTTTTCGTTGCTTCGACATCTCCACCTCTACCAGCGGAACCTTGGCACCGTGTTGAGCGCCCTGGTGCTGGCTCCAACGCTCTTGCTCGCCGAGCCGCCCACGAAGGCCGCCGCACCCGCGAACACGCCGGCGCCCGTCGACTGCGGCGCCGAGGTCCCCGGCATGGGCTGCGTGCCGGCGGGGCCGATGATCCGCGGCCGCGACGACGGCCCGAAGAACGAGCGCCCGGCGATGTCGCTCTGGCTGCAGACCTTCTACATGGACCGCAACGAGGTCACCTTCGCCGAGTACCAAGCCTGCGTACGCCGCAAGAAGTGCCGGCCGAACCGGCCGATCTACAGCGATTTCAACCACCCGCGCCAACCGATGGTGGCGGTGACGTGGTTCGACGCGGTGCAATATTGCCGCGCCGTCGGCAAGCACCTGCCGACCGAGGCGCAGTGGGAAAAAGCCGCGCGCGGTGAGCGTGGCGAGCTCTACCCCTGGGGCGACGAGCCGGTGACGTGCAAGCAGGCCGTGATCATGGACCATCGCGGCCGCAGCTGCGGCGAGAAGAAGCGCGGCGCGGCGCGGCTGGCGCACGTCGGCCATACCTTCCGGGTGCCGGCGCGGCCGGCCTACCGCTACGGGCTGCACGACATCATCGGCAACTCGTGGGAGTGGGTGGCCGATTGGTACGGCGACTACGCCACATGCGGCGCGGATTGTGCCGGCGTCGACCCGAAGGGCCCCTGCGGCGGCGCCGAGCGTTGCCCGGGCCACAAGCAGAAGGTCCTGCGCGGCGGCAGCTGGTATTGGGAGGCCGCGCTCGCGACCGGCACCTACCGGCGCCCCTACGTGCCCGAGAACAAGCCGACCTCGCACTTCGGCTTCCGCTGCGCGGCGAGCCCCGAAGAGGCGGCAGCGCTGCGGACGGCCGGCAAGCCCGCGGCTCGCTGAGCGCGGCGGGCTACTTCTTCTTCCGGTTGGCCTTCTTGCTGGCCTTGGCGAGCTTGGCCTTCTTCTTGCGCTTGTCGCGGTCGAAGGTGCGGCGGGGCTGGTAGGTGCCGCCGCCCTCACCGCCCATATCGTCGGGCATCGGCATCGCCTCGAGCTCGTCGAAGAACGAGCCGACGTCCATGCCCTTCATCTTCGCGATATTGCCCATCTGGTTGAAGCCCGGGAGCTTGGTGAGCAGGCCGGGGGTCTGGCCGATGCGGGCCATCATCTCGCGCATCACGGCGTAGCGCTGCAGCAGGTCCTGCACGTCGCGGACGCTGCGGCCGGCGCCGAGGGCGATGCGCTTGGCGCGGCTGGCGTCGATCAGCTCGGGGCGCTTGCGCTCCTTGGGCGTCATCGACTGGATCAGCGCCTCGATGCGGACCAGCTCCTTCTCGTCGAACTTTGCGCCGTCGGCCTGCATATCCGCGAAGAAGGGGAGCTTCTCCATCACGTCGCGGAGGCTGCCCATCTTCTTGAGCGTCTTGATCTGCTCGAGGAAGTCGCCGAGCGTGAAGTTGCCCGAGAGCATCTTCTTGGCGTCGGCCTCGGCCTTCTCCTCGTCGACGACCTTCTCGAAGTCGGTCATCAGGCCGACGATATCGCCCATGCCGAGGATGCGGCTGGCCATGCCCTCGGGACGGAACTCCTCGAGCTTGTCGAGCGCCTCGCCCATACCGACGAACTTGATCGGCGCGCCGGTGACCATCTTCACCGAGAGCGCCGCACCGCCGCGGGCGTCACCGTCGAGCTTGGTCAGCACCACGCCGTCGATGCCGACGGTGTCGTGGAAGGCCTTGGCGGTGCGGACGGCGTCCTGTCCGATCATCGAGTCGATGACGAGCAGGGTATTGTCGGGCTTGCGCAGGCCACGGACCGCGGCGAGCTCGTCCATCAGCGCCTGATCGATGGTCAGACGGCCGGCGGTATCGAGGATGACGAGGTTGCGGCCGGTCTTGCGCGCTTCCTCGTAGCCCTGCGCCCAGAGGTCCGGCGGCGACATCCCGGGCACCGAGAAGACCGGCACGTCGAGCTTCTCGCCGAGGACCTTGAGCTGGTCGATGGCGGCGGGGCGGTAGACGTCGGCGGCGATGAGCAGCGGACGGTAGCCCTTGCGCTTGTAGAGGTTGGCGAGCTTGCCGGCCGTGGTCGTCTTACCCGAGCCCTGCAGACCGACCATCATCACGGTCGTGATGCCCTTGCTCTGGAAGTCCAGGTCGGTGTCGACCGGACCCATCAGCGCCTCGAGCTCGTCGTGGCAGATCTTGATGAAGCGCTCTTGCGGCGAGACCTTCAGCGTCTTGCCTTCGGCCGTGGTCGCCTTGAGCTGCACCACCTCGCCGACCGTCTTCTCGCGGACGTGGGCGATGAAGTGCTTGACCACGCCGAACTCGACGTCGGCCTCGAGCAGGCTGCTCCGGATATCGTCCAAGATCTCGTCGACGATCGACTCGTCGAGCTCGCGGTAGCCCTGCAGGCGATGGCGAGCGGAGCGGAAGCCTTTTGTGATGGTCTCGAGCATGACGTCTCTCTCGGGTTCGGGCGCACGGGGCGCGGGCGCGGGACTGTAGGGTGCGGCTGCGGATTTTTCCAGCCCCGTGCTAGGCTTCGCCAGCCGCGAGACCCGGCTCGGAGGCGCATACCGATGGTGAAGGCATGAAGCGTCTGTTCCATCTCCTGCTCCCGACCCTGCTCCTGCTGCTCGGCGTGGCCGTCGGCGGCGGCTTGGTCCTGTTCGCGGCGCGGCAGGGCACGTTGGCGACGCTCGGCGTCGAGGTCGGCGAGTCGAATGCGGTGGGCGACGACGGCGAGCCGAGCACCGAGGGCGACACCAGCCTCAGCCTCGGCCGCACGGTGCAGCTCGTCACCGGCGCGGCGAGCCGATTGCGCGGGGCGAGCCGCACGATCTACCTCAACCGCGAGGGCGTCGTGCTCAGCGGCGGTTTCGACGACGCCGCCGAGAACCGCAGCAGCGTCGCGCTCTCGGCCGGCTACGAGCGGCTCGTCCTCCCCGGCTACAACGGCACCGACCGTGGCTGGAAATCACTGGTGAAGTGCATCGAGCAGCGGTTTGCGCCCTTCGACGTGCGGGTGACCGATCAACGCCCGGTCGACACCGACGATTACGTGATGGCCGTCTTCGGCGGCACCGCGCGCGAGCTCGGCTACAGCAAGAAGGACGCCGCCACCGTCGGCGGTCTCGCGCCCTTCAACGGCAAGGCGATCGGCCGCGCGGTGGTGTTCATCTTCACCGCCACGCTGAAGAACCGGCGCGACGACAGCTGCGACACCGCGGCGATGGAGATCGCGCACGCCTACGGTCTCGACCACGCCTTCCACTGCCAAGACGTGATGACCTACAAGAAGCGCTGCGGCACCCGGCGCTTCCTCGACAAGGACGTGCCTTGCGGCGAGGACGCGCCCCGCACCTGCACCGGCGGCGGCAAGACCCAGAACAGCCACCGCGTCCTGGTCGGTCTACTCGGCGCACGCAAGGCCCCGGCCGAGAAGCTCGCCAGCCGCCGCGACCCCAAGGCCGAGGCCGACGGCTCGGGCACCAGCGCCGGCGTGGTCCACGAGCACGGCGACGGCACGCTGCACAAGCACTGAGCCGGCGCGCTCAGGGCGCCTGGAAGAGGCAGCGCGCGAGCGGCACGCCGATATCGGCCAGCACGTAGAGGTAGTAGGTCTCGCCCGACTGCAGCGCGGGCGCCGTGCCCTGCGCCGGGATGCGCTGCCGCATCGCGCCCTGCAGCGCACCGTACGCGACGCCGCTGCCGAAGGGCTTGGCGTCGGACGCGACGTCGACCAGCCAGCGCGTGCCGGCGGGTTCGTCGAGGTTCGGCGGCACACCGGGGTTGGCCGCGTCGGCCTGCAGCACGTAGAGGTAGCGCGCGGCGCCGCCCTTCCAGCGCAGCGTGCCGTCGCTGCCGATGCCTTCGTCGGTGCCGCACGCGGTGGGCTCGTACTCGAGCTGCGTAACGAGCGGGCCGCCGAACGCGGGCACGCCGGCGGCGAAGGCATCGGTCAGGCCGCGGCGCTTCCACTCGCCTTCGAGCAGCTTGCGCATCCGCTCGATATCGGTGGTCGGCAGGCCGAGGGCGGTGCGGTCGAAGCCGTGGTTCTGTTCGGCGGGGTAGGCGCCGAGGGCGGTCGAATCGGCCTTGCCGAGCATCATCGCGAGGCCGGCGTTGCCGACGTGGTCGAGCCAGATGCCCTTGCCGTCGATATCCCAGTTCGAGGCGCCCGAGGGCGTCTCCTTGCCGGCGTGGCAGCAGACACAGGCGGTGGCGCGCAGCTGCTCGCGCGACCAATCGACCTCGGCCATGTAGGCGGCGTCCTGCAGGCGGGGGTCGTCCTGCGCGGTGACGGCGATCGGATCGGCCGGCCAGTAGGGGCGCTGCGTGCGGACGTCGGCGCACTCGGCGTAGCGCGCGTAGTCGCGGCCGGGCTCGGTGGCGCCGGAGATCAGCACATTGGTGCAGACCTTGCCGGCGTTGAGGGCGCTGCCGTCGCCCTTGCCCGCAGGCTCGCCGGGCAGCGGGTCGCGGCAGTCGACGTAGGGCTGCACGAAGACGTTGGCGCCGCCGCCGCCGCCGCCGCCACCGCCGCCGCCGCCGGTGTAGCCGCCACCCTCGCCGCCGCAGACCGCAGTGGGCGTGAAGCTGCCCTTGGCGAAGACCTCGCAGCCGGTCTTGGCGAGCGCGCAGACGTCCGGATCGTCGCCGAGGCTGCGCAGCACGTAGCCCTGCGCCTGCGCCGGCTGCACCAGGCAATCGCCGAGCGCGGGCGCTTCGTCGCAGCCGCCTTCGGAGAAGACGCCTTCGGTGCCGGGCATCGGCGCGGCGCAATCGGCGCGGGCGCTGGCGTCGTCCCAGCCGGGGCCGGTGTAGGCCTTGCATTCGGAGGTGCCGCCGAAGGGGTTCTTGTAGCGGCACGCGCCGATCGGGTCGGGCCAGGCGGGCGCGTCGACGTCGGCGGTGGCGTCGGCGCCTTCGCTGCCGGCGGCGTCGGTGGCGCCAGCGTCGGTCGCGCTGCTGGCCACGGTCGTGCCCCCGTCGCCGGCGTCGGTGCAGGCTGTGGCGAGCTGTAGGGTGGTCGCGAGCAGCAGCGCCAGACGGAGCGAGGCGGACGAGGCGTTCTTCGGTGCGGACATGGTGCAATCCCAATCGCGGCAGGGGCGAGCGGCGCCGCGCGCAGATCCGATGCGCGAACGCGTGGCGGGATGCGCGATGAAGGATCGACGACAGGTCTCGAAGCGCCGCGGGTGCGCTATCGTTTGCTGCACACCGGGCCCGCGCCCCCGCGGTTCCCGCGGCGCCCGAGCAGGAGCACCATGAACCCGCACCGCCCCCTCCTCGGCCCGCTGCAAGCCGCCGCCCTCGCCGCCGCGCTGCTCGCTCCGGCGCTCGCGTCCGCCGGTCGCCCCGCCAAGCGCGAGGCCCACCCGAAATGGCCGACGGAGAAGCGCTGCGCCGCGCTGCTCGACCAGCTCACCGCCGATACCCGCGCCGGCGCCGAAAAACTCGGCGTGAAAGACGCCACCGCCGCTGCCGAGCGCTTCCGCAAGGGCGTGCAGCGCTGGGACGAAGTCTGCAAGGCGCTGCCCGAGCCGGCGCTCGCGTGCCTCGAAGCGGCCGACGACACCGTCTTGGCGATGGGCCGCTGCGGCGTGCACGAGGGCCGCAAGAGCTTCAAGGAGCGCGTGTTCCTACCGATGGTCGCGAGCGAGTTCGTCGATTGGCACACCCACGCCCGCCAAGCGCCCAAGGCCGACGCCGCCACCACCGCGAAGGTGCTCGCCGCGGTCGCCGGGCGCTGGTCCCAAAAGGACAGTTGGGCCGAGAAGACCCTGACCATCGCGCCCGACGGCACCGTGACCTACCGCGAGGTGCGCACGCCCAAGGGCAAGCGACCCGGCGAGCTGAAGGAGCAGACCGGCACGCTCGAGGTGCAGGGCGCCTACCGCGTCGACGTCGTCATGCGCAACGGCACCCGCTTCAACTGGTCGATGCTGCGCGACGGCGAGCGTCTGCTGACCTCGAACCAGACCGGCACGGGCGCCTACGCCGTCACCCCCGGCGGCGGCGAGACCCGCTTCGCCGTCAACGGCCAATACGTGCTCGGCAAGGGGCTGCTGACCGAGGTGCCGCGCTGCTTCCTCTACGGCCCGCGCTTCGAGGCGCTGCCCGCGCATTGCGAGTGGCAGGGCCGCGGCGACGCCAAGCGACTGGTGCTGACCCGCGACGGCTACGTCAGCCCCGAGTCCGGCACCAAGATGCCGGCCTACCCGATGCGCTTCGGCTTGCAGCAAGGCGCGTTGGTGCCGGATTCGTGGCTCTCGCCGAAGGCGTCGGACGCTTGGACGCGCGTGCCGTAGAGCCGAACCGGCTCGAGTCCGCCGAAGGCCGGGCGGCCAAATCAGCCCGGGACTTGCGTTTCGGGTGCTTCGGCAGCCTGCGAACCACGGGAGCGTCCCCTCCTGCCCCCCTCGAGAAACCGGCGGGAGCCCGGGAATGAATTCCCGGGCAAGCATCGACACCGACCCGAGGCGTGCGGCGGCGAGCGCGGACGGACGCCCGGGAATGAATTCCCGGGCAAGCATGGGCGCACACCCGGAGCGTCACGCCGGAAGCGAGCGGAGTTCGCAGGCCGACATGCGTGCAACGTCCGCAAGCTCCGTTGATGCAGGCGGTCGGACGAAAAGGGCCGGGGGTGAGCCCGGGAATGAATTCCCGGGCAAGCATGGCTGCTGACCGACACCGGCTGCATTTCGCGCGTCACAGCGGCGACCCAGCGTCTCGTCGTCGGGGCCCGTGCATTGGTCGCTGACAGTGCAAGGCGCACCCAGCGCGGCCCTCGGCAAGCAGCGAAGCAGGTTTGAGTCCACCCGCGCACACACCAAGCCCTCGCGACACGGGGACCAGTGGAGGGACGCCGGCTCGTAGGCACGACCGAACGGGCTTTGACAAATCTCCCCAGCGTCGAGAGGCGGCAAGCAACGGTCGCCAGCTCCTGCGCCTCGACAGACTAACCCGAGATCACACTGTAATTGCAGGCCGAGTTGCCGGCTCGGCACACAGGGAGCGCCGGCTCCAGCATCTCCGACGGAATACACGCTCCAATAGAAGCTCCCGCAGGCGTCTCGCAACGGCCGAGGTGGCAGCCGATTTTGCCCTCGATGCAGGGGTCACCCGCTCGTTCGCGAGATCCGTGTACACACGTCTCCAGGACGAAGGGGCCACACGATTCGAGCTGGCGCAGGCACCGTTCAACGCGGAAACGCTCCATGCGAACGACGGGTCCGAGTCGCACGGTGTCCACCTCGTCTTGGCCAAGTAGGGTCGATGCCGGCACACCAAGGGTGAGGAGCCGGCATTTCGCGCGATCCACGAGTCGGTCAAACTCGAGGCGGTCGTCTTGCATGCAGCGGCACAGCCCCTCCAACAAGGCGGCGGCGAACCGGGCGCGCTCCGCAGGATCTTCGAGCCGGTCGAGCCGTCCGAGCGAGCCGCGTGCGTCATCCCGCCCTTCCGACGTCGTGTTGGGAGGGTCACCACGCGATACGGTCCGTTGCGGCTGCGTCTCGGCCCCGTCGGGCAGCGATTCGCTCGGCGACTTGCTCGCGAGCGTCGGCGAGTCACTCCGCGTGGCCAACACGCAGCTTGCGACCCCGCCATCGCCGCGGAAAAGGTCCATGATGGTGCTGATGTCGCGCACGAACATCACAGCGTCTCTCGGGCCAAGTCGCCAGCTCCGTCAGAGCGCTGCGTCTCAGCGTCGAGAAGCAAAGACGCGGGTGCTCACTCGTGTCGCATCCGCGCCTCCAGCGCCTCGCGAAGCCGACGCGACTCGGCGGCTGCGGCGCGCAAGGCTTCGAGCGGCAACGTACCCGTGGCGCTGGCTTCGGCAGCGCGGACGGGCGCCGCGAGCGCTTCGCTGCGGGCGCGCCGGACGATGGCGACCAGCTCGTCGCGCAGCGTCTCGGCGTCGTCCAGGCCGCGCAGGACGGCGGCGTGGCCGGAGAACGCGCCGTGCATGCCCTGCGCACCGGCGCCACCGCCGCCGGCGGTCTCGACCTTCAGGCTGGAGATGCCGAACATCCGCTCGATCGGGCCTTGGCTGACGCTGACGTTCTGCACGTTCGCGAACGAGAGCGTGATCTCGCGCACGATCCACAGCCCCTCGCGCACCCGCAGGCTGCGGTCGGTGAGCAGGTAGGTCCGGTATTGGCGGTCGAGCTCGATGAGCAGGAACGAGAGCAGCGCCATCGTCAGGAAGCCCAGGACCAGGCCCGCCGCGAGCACCAGCAGCAACGCCGACGCCCAGCCCGGCACCTCGCCCTTGCCGCTGAAATCGAGCGCGACGGCGAGTAGCGCCAGCACCGGCGCCATCAGCACGAAGAGGCCGAAGCCGGCGTGGCCGATCAGCCAGCCGAGCTGGCGATAGCGGACGTAGCGGTCCGAAGCGCGCAGCACCCGCAAGCTGCCCGGGCTGCCGGCGGGCGCGGTCGGCTCGGGCGGTAGGCGGAGCATTCGCGTGAGCGCGGCGTGCAGCGGCTTCATCGCGGGGCCTCCGGCGCCAACGCCGTGCGGACCGCGCGCAGGTCGTCGGCCATCTGCTGCAGCAGCTGCGTCGCCTCGTCGTTGCCGGCGGTGGCGGTGCCGACGGTGGCGGTGGCCGCGGCGCTCGAGCCGCGCATCCGGGCGTAGAGGAAGTTGCGCACCGCGTCGGCGTCGCGCAGTCCCTCGAGCGTCATCTCGGCGCCGGCGTTGCCCGAGGCGGTCTGCACCGCGATCGAGGCAACGCCGAGGTAGCGCTCGACGAAGCCGGCGCTGAGGTGGATGTCCTGGATGCGGTCGTAGGCCAGGTCGATCTCGCGCCGGAACAGGATGCCCCACTTCATCGACACGCCGTCCTCGTCGAAGCGGTAGCGCAACGAGGCGTAGCGGAACAGCAAAATCGGCAAGACGATGAAGATCGCCGGGCCCGAGAGCAGCGAGCGCAGGATGTAGAGCTTGAGCAGCGCGGGATCGGGCCGCTCGATCGACGTAACGTTCGGGGTCGTCATCGCGTCCTCCGGATGGCCCGGTCGATCCTGTCACGGGAGGAACGCGATGTCTTGGCTGCCGATTGCCGGCTGCGCCGTGTGCGCAGCGAACGAGACCGATGGGGGGTGGTTCATCCTCGCCGGCACCGTCCTCGGCCTGGGCATGGGCGTCGCGGCGTTCTTCGCGTGGTGGGACAAGCGGAACGCGCCGGCGCCGCTGCCGACGGAGCTCGAGTAGCGGCGCCGAGTGTCGGTCGCCAGGCACCAGATCGAGTGAACCGCCGCCCCGGACTCTCGCCACACGCGCCATGATTGCCCGGGAATTCATTCCCGGGCCCACGCCACGCACCCGCCGATGCGCTCGACCGCACCCTCCGGGCACCACCGACGACGCACCATGATTGCCCGGGAATTCATTCCAGAGCCTACGCCCGCGACGCCCCGCCGCCCCCCGCCGCAGACCGCCCCCGCAACAACGCCAAGCACCGATCGAAGGCCCGGCTGATCCGCGTGTGCTCGCGGATCATCGCCAGCTTCGGCCAGACCGCGCGCTCGCCCTCGAGGATGAAGAAGCGCAGGTCCTCCAGCGTCGGGTTGCTCACGATCTTTCGATACACCCACGGGTTGAAGCGCGGCACGATCTCGATGTCGCCAGCGTAGTCCTGGCTGGCGACGTTGTGCAGCTGCGTCGAGACGCGACCGACCACGCCGCTGCCGCTCAGTCGTCGCACGAAATCGGCGGCGGTGGCGCCCTGGTTGCGGGCGACGGCGCTGGCGAGGCCGGTCAACGCGGGGCGGGCACCGCGGTCACCGGCGCGCAGGTGGGCCACCGGCAGCACGTGCGGGTTGGTCTGGCTGACGATGAAGTGGTTGATGTTGTGCAGGCGCGCGAGGCGCATCTTCGGCAAATCGCCGTGGATCGAGCCGTCGATCCAGGTCTCGGTGGCGACGTAGGGCTCGACGCCGCCGTCGTCGGCGCGCATCTCGAGCACCACCGGCGGGAACAGCCCGGGCAGCGCGCTCGAGGCCAAGGCGGCGCTGGCGATGAGCACGTCCGGCGAGGCGAGGCGGCTGAGCAGGCGGGGCTTCTGCCGCACGCGCGTCGGCGAGACCGAGATGCAGAGCGTGCGGCCGCTGTGCACGAAGGCCTCTTGGAAGCTCGCCGGGCCGAGATTGTGCTCGAGCACCTCGCGCAGCTGGTTGCTCTGCATCCAGGCGCCGGTGCTGGCGAACTGGCGCAAGCCGGCAGGGTGCAGGCCGTCGAGGCGGATTTGGCTCGGGTTGGCGAAGAGGTCGTGCAGCTCGTCGTCGGTGCGGGCGCAGACGCCGGCGGCGATCATCGCCCCCGCGCTCGAGCCGCAGATCACGTCCGGCAGCGCGTCGTGCTCGAGCAGGCCCTTGACCACGCCGAAATGGTAGAAGCCGAAGGTCGCGCCGCCCGAGAGCATCAGCGCCGAGCGCCCGAACACCCGCTCCGCTTGCTCGAAGCGCCGCAGCTGCTCGCCCGGCTCGAAGGCTTCGCTCTCCGCCAACCACAACAGCGACGCCTCGCATTCGTCGAGGTAGGCGCCGACGAGGTGTTTGGTGCCGACCAACGCCGTCTCGTAGAGCTCGGGCGATTGGATGTCGGCGAGGTTGCGATAGAGGCTGTGGGTCAGCAGCCGCGCCAACGCGTGCGCCTGCCCCTGCTCGCGGAGTCGGCGCATGGCGTCGCGCTGCTCGCGCAGCAAATCGGCGTGGTAGGCGCCCGAGGCGTCGTCGGCGCGCCACGCCTCGGCGCCGCTGAGGCGGTCGACGTCGTGCGCGGCGTCGAGCCATTGGGCGTAGGTCTGGGCATCGCGCAGGCGAAAACGTGCGGCGCGGAGGGCGTTGCGGTCGCTCACTTCGTCAGATTCCTAGCTGGAGGGATCGCTAATCGTCGACGAACGCACCCTGGATGCCGAACGAGAACCACTGCAGGTCGCGATCGCCGCCAGAGGTCTCCACCGTGTCAGCAAAGAACATATGATTGTACGCGCCGAAGATGCCGATGCGGAGGTACGGAATGGCCGTCAGGTCGAAGGCGGCGCCGATGTCAGCGATGACACCCTGTGGAGCGCCGTGGGGGTAGCCGAACGCGCGGCCGTAGCCGACGTGCATGAAACCCTGCGGGTACAGAATCCAACTCGCGCCACCTCGGGCGCCCACGCGGGCGTCCCAGAGCATCGGTAGCCGATCTCGGCTGGTATCTCCGCGGAAGAGCTGACCGCCGACCAGCATTTCGATCTCGAGGTCGAAGAAAGGGATCGGCAGCGCGTAACCGCCACGGAGTTGGAAGCTGGCGCCAAGCTCGGGCCAACGGTCGCCGTCGTCCATGGCAGGCGAATTCGCACCGACCTGCACGGCATAGACGAGAGATGCGTCGGCCGACCCGGGCACAGACGTGAGGCCGACGGCCCCGAGCGTGAGGATGGCGAGACAGGCGAGACGCCGGATTCGATACACCATGAAACCCTCCGAGCGCGCGACCTGCGCCTCACCTCAGCCTAGAGACGCGATCAAAAAATCGCCAGGTGCGATATTTTGGTCGCGGCTCGTGGAGGGGGATGGTTCGCGAGAACCGCGCTTCTCGCGACCAGGGGGCGCCTAGCCCCCCAAACAAAAGACGAGAGACTCGGCCAGAAAATGCGAAGCTGCATGTTCTGG
>JBEARB010000162.1:0-3633 GCA_041163625.1 Pseudomonadota bacterium
GCATGACCTTCCGTCGCGCTGTTGGCCACCTCGGTCGTGACGACGCAACCCTGTCGGTCGCGTCTGGCGATGGCGAGCGTCTTGGCGCTGACGTCGATGCCAACAACGTCCAATCGCTCGATTTGCTCCTTGCTCATGCGGGCCTCCCAGTGCTGGCTTCGCCCCGGTACCCCGACCCTGAACCATCGCCCTCCATCCTTGTCATGCAGGCTGCAAGCCTCGGACACTCCACGGAGTTGGCGACGAGGGCGGGGGGCCACTCTATGCTGCTGGCTCAATGGCCTCTGGAAACACTCGGCCTCCCCGGAGCTTGCCGTCTCGTAGGTTTCTAAGCGGCCGGGGCTCTACGGGGAACATACAAGGAATCATCTGCTTGAGTTGCAACCGGAGACCACTGCGGCCGCTGACGTGTCCCCCCAAATTCGGTCCAATCGTAGAGGAGGTCCGCCCTTCGTTGTAGTCCCGGCCCCATGGCTCGAGCGTCTCGATGGCGCCCAGCAGGTTCACGAACCTGTTCTCGTTCAGGCATTCATGGCGAAATCGGCCGTCGAAGCTCTCGATGAACGGGTTCTGCGTCAGATTGCCCGGGGCGATGAAACGCATCTCGACGCCGTCGTCGGCGGCCCACTGGCCCAGCGCCAAGCTGTTGCAATCCGTCCCATTGCCGAACGTAATTGGCTTGGGATACCCGCGGTCCGACGAGCCATCACGGGGCTGGACGCGCCAGCGACTCCGACAAGCGACGCATAGACCAGCGGGGTGTGCCTCATCCACCCTTCTGGCCCACGTCGCCGGAGGCCCGCATGAAACGTCGTTTGCTCCTCACGTCGCTCTTGTCGCTGACACTGGCGAGTTGTGCCGGCCCCGTGGCGCAGGTGCCCGTGGTGTCCCACCCGCCAACGCCCGCGGCGCCGAAGGAACCGGCCTACATCGGACGCTGGGCACGCACCATCGCGGCCTGCACGCTCGACCAGAGCCACGAAGACGCGCCCATCGAATTCCACACCGAGGGCTACGACCACCACGAGACGCACTGTACGTTCACCAAGCTCGCACCAGACCAAGCGGGCCGATTCGAGGCGCGACTCCGATGCACGGTTCAGGGCGCCCCGCAACAAGGCGTACTGACGTTCCTGGTGGAAGGCGACGTACTGACTTTGAATCCGGGCCGATACGGCGTGGTCCTCGTACGCTGTCCGTAGCTGCGACGATGCCGTCGCGACATCACGACGGCAGGCCGGAGGCCATGGACAACGAAGGGGCGTTCTCGGTTGGGCCGGCTGCGGCAACCATTGCGCTCATCTGAGCCGGAGCGACGAGCCGCTCTGCCGTGCCGCCTCCGAACCGGGCTCGGGTCGCGCCCGGTCAGACGACGCAGGTCTGGACACTTCCCGACCAGCGGACGCACGCCGTGCGCGTCGACATCGCTCCGAGCAATAGCGCACGTGCTCCCAATCGCGCTCCCATTTCTTCCGCCAGGCGAAGGGCCGCGCACAGAACGGACACGTCTTGGTCGGCAGCGTCGCCTTGCGCCGAGGCGGTTCGACCGCGCTCATGGTTCCGGCGTCGCGTCGAGCATCACCCAGAGATCGTTGCGGCGAAACGGCGGCGGCTGCGTGGGTGGCGAATATTGCGCGATCCAATCGAATCGCTCGGACTGCCCCCCTTGGCGGCGAGCGCTTGCCGCATCTGCTGCCAAGCATCGGCGACGCGGGCTTCGCTGACCCTCCCGCCGAACGACCACACCGCCACGCGCCCCCACCGCTGCTCCTGCAACGAGAGCGCGTCGCACCAAGGCGTCGGCAGGCCGCGCCGCACCGCGGCGCTCGGCACGACGAACGCCATCGGGTAGCTCGAAGCCGAGGGGTTACCGACCAACACCGGCGCGGTCATCGCGAGCCGCTCGCTCTGATGGTTGCCGCCGAAGATGTAGCCCGCGATGACGCGGAACCCGCGGCTGGAGCTTTGCTCGTAGCGGCCAGTCAGTTGCGTTGAGGCGACCGTCAGGGGTGCGTCGTCGCGAATGTCGAGCGCGCCGTCACGAGAGACGAGCGTGTAGTTCGGTTGCTCGAGGCCGATGAGGGGACGCAACATCCAAACCACCAACAGCAGAGCCACCACGGCAGCGGCAGCGAGGAAGACGCTGGACAAGGGGCGTCCTTCGGCGGGGGCGAAGCGGCCCGCTCAGTTCATCGGCACGTACACGCCGAGGAGCGTGCCGCCGTCGCGCAGGAAGCGCTCACGCGGGCCGTAGCCCATGTTCGGGCCGTCGTTGACGAAGCGCCCACCGCCGGCCGCCACGGCGATATCTCCGGCGGTCGCGTGACGGGTTCCGGGCGTCCCCGGCCCGACGACGACCACGGCGCCCGGCGGCGCGTCGTGCGGCGTGGTCAGCGACAGGCGCCGCAGGCCCCAGCGCGCGGCGTTGCTGCCGGAGTTCATGTACTCGGCGAAATTGCGCGCGTAGTCCGAGGGCATGTCGGCCGCGTCGCCGTGGTTTCGGATCTTGCCGTACTTCGCCGCCACCAAGTAGCGCCAGACGTACTTGAAACAGTCGCCGCGCGATGCGCCGTTGTGGCTGGACTCGGCGACCGACAGCAGCCGCGCCATCTGCGCCGCAGCGTCGGCCCCGATGTCGCCGCCTCCGGCCTCGAGCGCGGCGAGCGTCGTCGGGCCGACGATCCCGGAGACGGGCGAGAGCCCGCGCTGCTGCTGGAAGCGCTTGACGGCATCGGCCGTGGTCGGCCCGAACGTCCCGGTCTGCTTCACGCCGACGAGCTTCTGGATGAGCTTGACGGCTTCGCCGCTCATTCCCTCGCCGACGGTGGCGCCCGCGCGGACCTCGGCGAGGCTCGGCGCGGGCGTCGAATCGGCACCGCTCGTCTCGACCGCGGGCGCCGACGAGCCCTCCGCAGCGCGCGGGGCCGTCGTTTCCGCGCGCGTCGGAGCAGCAGACGGCGTCGCGGAAGTCGCCAGGTCGACGCCCGCTCGGAGCCGCAGCCGCATGCCGGGTGAGAGGCGCGCGAACTGACTGCCACCGAGCACGTCGGCGTTCAGCTCCGCCAGCTCTGCGACCGACAGCCCGGTTCGCTGCGCGATGGGGACGAGCCCCCGCTCTTCCCGGACGGAGTAGGTCCCGCTTGCCTCATCGAGTTGCCCATTGCCGTCGGGAGCTGGCGCTGCCGCCCTCTCCGCGGTAGCAGGTGCCGCCGCGTTCCCGCCCACGGTGCTCCGCTGCCTTGCCCCTCGGCCCCGCTGACCCTGTGTTGGCATCGACGTCCTCCTCCGCATACACCCCTGACTTTCGATGCTGTTGGAACGTGCGGGATACGGAATCCGTCGAACGACGTACGCGCGTCCACCGCGGCGCCAGTCGTGGTGGCGTTGTCGATGAGTTTCAGCCAATTGCGAGAGTTTCGCTCGATCCCTGGGTTCGGCTGATCGGGCACGATCAAGGGGCCCTTCCATGCTCAAGTCTGCGAAATTTTTCCGCACGAACATGAACAGGCGTTCAGCGCCCCAAATTCACGTAACGTACCGTCTACACGTGACTCCATGGGCTCGAGGGACCGCGCATGCGGCTCTGGAGTTGCCGACACGCGGTGTACGTCGCTAGCATCGGCGGCGTCGGCT
>JBEARB010000163.1:0-3545 GCA_041163625.1 Pseudomonadota bacterium
GGTCGTCGACCGTTTCCAGCAGTTGTTGGATCAGCTGTTGTTGCTTGCTTGCCATCGTTGGTCTCCTCTCCCGTCGAGGAGCCTACCCGTTTTCCGCTTACACGGAGTTCCTGACACCCTCCGTCCGCCGAGGTCTGCGCGAGGCGTCACGACGCAACCGGCGCAAAAACAAGAAACCCGCTGCAAGCAGCGGGTCCCTGGTGCGCGCGACAGGACTTGAACCTGTGACTCCCACCGTGTGAAAGTGGTACTCTACCGACTGAGTTACGCGCGCGAAGCGCCTTCGGAAGCCCACGGCCCCGAAGCGGACGCGAACCTTGCCGCCGTACCTCGATGTTGTCAATCCCCCGCGGTCACTCCCCGGCGCCCCGACGGCGCTGATTCTCCCGCACCGCCTCAACGTTCCGCAGCAGCCCCGAGCGCTTGTTGCGCTTGACCGCCGAGCGCCGGAACCGCTCTCGAAACGCGTCGTCATCGAGCGCAGCGAGCGCCTCCAACCGCGGCGCCACCAACCCCTCGCGCGGCGCGAACGCAGGCTCCCCGGCCGGTCGGCTGAAGCGATTGAACGGGCAAACGTCCTGGCAGAGGTCACACCCGAAGACGTGGTCGCCGAGCATCACGCGCTGGTCCGCGTCGAGCGCGCCGCGCGTCTCGATCGTGAGCGTCGAGATGCAACGGCGCGCATCGACCTTTCTCGGCTCGACGATGGCCTGCGTGGGACAGACGTCGATGCAACGCGTGCAGGAGCCGCAATGGTCGGTCTGCGGAGTGTCTGGCAGCAGCGGGAGCGTCGTCACCACGCCGGCGAGAAAGAAGAAACTCCCGCGCACCGGGTCGACGAGCAACGAGTGCTTGCCCTGCCAGCCGAGCCCGGCCTCCTCGGCCCAGCGGCGCTCGAGCAGCGGCCCGTAGTCGACCATCCAGCGGAACTCGCGCCGTGCGTCGAACGACCGGCCGAGCCAGCCGCCGGCTTCGGAGGCCACCGCCTCGGTCAGCGCCTTGAGCCGGCGCTCTGCGACGTCGTGGTAGTCGTCGCCCCAGGCGTAGCGCGAGATCCACCCCTGCCCGGCCGGTGCATCGTGACCGGCGGGCCCGAGCACGTCGATCGATCGCGGCGCGTCGCTGTCGTAGTCGAGCGCGAGCATCAGCACCGCCCGAGCTCCTTCGACCACGCGACCGGGATCGGCGCGGCGTTCCGGCTCCTTCTCGAGCCAGGTCATCGGGCCGTGCATGCCTGCGTCGAGCCAAGCGCGCAGGTGGTCCAAATCGTCCGGGCGGTCGTGGGCGGAAGCGACGCCGGCGCGCGAGAAGCCCGCCTCGATCGCGAGCGCTTTGACGCGCGCGGTGAGCGCGGCGCGGTCGAGGCTCATCCGGCGCGCTCGGGCCGGATCCAGGCGCCCTCGGGGACGCCGGCAGCCAGCATCCGCTCGCGCAACTCGGGCTCCATCGCCGACCACGCGCGCTGCATGACCTCGCGGAGCACACTGCGAAAATCACCCGCGGCTCGCAGCAACCGGAAGTCACCGGCCGCGCCGACCGCCGCCCGATAGAACATCAGGCTCTCGGGCGGTCCACGCACGCCCATCGCGACTGCGACCTCGGATTGTACGTGTCGACGACAGTCGGGGCCGATTTGGTCACGCGCCCAATCGTAGTAGGGCTCTCGGATCGGTCGCTCGACGATGTGCGCGAGCGCGTCGACCCAATGTGAGGCGCGCTCGCGATCCTTGGGAAAGCCAAAGTCGATTCGGCTCAAGATGTCGACGAAATCGGTTGGCTCCCGGCGCAACGCGCGTCCGACGATGTCCCAGTAGGCCAGCGTGAAGCCCTCGCTGAGCTGTCGTGTCGCACCGAAATCGAGGACACCGAGCCGACCGTCCGGCAACACGATGTAGTTGCCAGGATGCGGGTCGGCGTGAATCAGCCCCTGGCGGAGGAAGGGCCCCCAAATCGCCGCCACGAGCTGGGAAGCGACCCGAAAGCGTGCCTCTGGCGTGGCGCCCTCTCCCTCGGGCAGCTCCGCGAAGCGATGCAGCGTCGGCCCCTCGAGACGCTCGAGGACGAGCAATCGGCCGGTGCACATCGACTCGACCGGCTCGGGCACCACCAGCTGATCGGCCCACGGAGCGAGCGCGTCGCGGTAGGCGCGCAGCTGCACCAACTCCTCGGCGTAGTCGAGTTCCCGACGCAAGGTGGCGGCGATCTCGTCGACGTACTCGCGGGTATCGAAGATGCCGCCGCCGATGGCGAGGCCCTTCGCCATCATCGCGGCGTTCTGGATGTCGCTCTCGATGGCCGACTCGACGCCGGGAAACTGCAGCTTCACGACGACCGCGCGACCGTCGTGCAACGTCGCGCGGTGGACCTGTCCCATCGATGCCGACGCGAACGGCTCGTCTTCCCAATCGGCGAAGAGCGCCTCGGGCGCGTCGCCGAGCTCACGGCGGACGACCTCGCGGGCCTTGCCGGCGTCCATGCGCTGCGGGGTCTGGTCGAGCAAGCGATGCAGCACGCGTCGCGCCTCCTCGGGGAAGGCCTCCTGGTCCGCCATCGAGAGGAACTGGCCGAGCTTGGTCGCGGCGCCCTTCATCTCGCCGAGCACTTCGACCATGCGCTGCGCGGTCGGCTCGAGCGCGCGGCCGAGGTGCGCGTCGTCGCCGTCGAACCGGGCTTTGACGCGCGCGGCGACCAGATCCTTGCCGGTTCGAGCAGCGACGCCGGCCAGGCGCGCCATCCGCCCGAGTCGGCCGCCCTTGACGTGGTCGTCGCTCACGGGTGCCCCGGCACCGGCGCATGCTCGCGCGGATCGAGACCCAAGCGACCGAGGGGCTCGAGCACGGCCGAGTCCAAGGCCGCATGCGCGGTGGCGAAGTAGATGTCCTCGGGCATCCAGCCGAGGCGACCGGCACCCTGCTCTCCGCTGGTCAAGCCGTAGGCGCCGGCGTGGGCGTCGAGGCTCTCGTCGGTCGCGATCGCGGGCCGGAACCGCTCCCAGGAGCGGATCAGCTTGCCGACCTCGTCATGCGCGATCGCCCGCAGAGCCGCCCGCTCGTCAGCGTCGAACGCCTCGATGCACCACTCGAAGAACCACACGCCGACCTCCCCGTGCACGGCCTCGTCCTTGACGATGCGTCCGAGGACCGCGCGGATCAGTTCGATGTCGGCATGCAGCCAAGAGGCGCGCAAGATCGGGATGGACACCGCCTCGCCGACACAAAAGACCCGCATCATCTGCTCTGCCGCTCGGAACAAGGCGTCGGGTCCGGGTTTCGGGCGCGCGCCGAGCTGCTCGGGATCGTAGCGCAAATCGACCGCCCCCCCGAGCTCGGTCAAGAGGCGGGCGGCGAGCTCGACGTGCACGATCTCGTCGGTCGGAAAGCGGCTGCACAACGCGATCAGATCGATGGGGGCGCTGCACGCGAAGAGGTGCTCGAGCGCACGCGTACAGGCTGCGCCGGTGCGGTACTCCTGGAACGCGGCCATCGTCCAGACGCGTCGGGCGCGGGCGATGGTGTCGGGTGCGACATCACCGAGCGGCAGCGTGC
>JBEARB010000164.1:0-38363 GCA_041163625.1 Pseudomonadota bacterium
GCCTTCTTGCCGTCCTTGTCGCAGTCGATCGGGCAGCTCTTGCCCGATTCCTTGCCGTCGCAGGTGTTGTCGCCGCAGTAGGGGCCGGTGGGCGCGGGCTTGCAGTCGGTCGGGCAGGTCAGCGCGCTCTCGATGCCGTTGCATTGGCCGTCGCCGCAGTAGCCGCCGCCGCCGCTGCCGAGACAACCCTGCGCGAGGACGCAGTTGCCGAACTCGATGGCCTGCGGGTTGGTGCCGATCTTGCCCTGGCACAGTCCCTGGCAGACCAGATCTCCGGGCTTGCAGGCGTCCAGACAGCCGACCACCACCCCGATCGCCGCGACGCACGCGGGGCTCGCCTGGCACGCCGTCAGCGAGGTCCCGCACTTGCCGCTCGCACACGGCGCGAGCTTCTGCGCCGTCGGGCTGCAATCGAACGCGCAACTCTCGCCCGCGTCGCAGACCACATCGCCGCAGACCGGCGGCGCCACGTCTGGACCCGCGGTGTCGGCGACGTCGGGACCCGCCGTGTCCGGCGTCGCATCCGGCGTCGCGTCGGGCGTGGGCGTCGTGTCCGGCGTCGGCGCGGTATCGGGCGTCGCATCCGGCGTCGGTGAGGCGTCGCTCACGCTGGCGTCGAGCACGCCGCCGTCGACCTTGGCTCCACTGTCCTGCGCAGCGGTGACGTCCTGCGTGGCTTCGCCGTCCGTCGCGGCGGCATCGGTCGCGGCGCTGCCGTCCGCGCCGGCGCTGCCGTCCGCTGCCGAGGCGCCGTCGGTGGCGCTGGCGTCGAGACTGCCGACGTCACCCTGCCCTTTGCCGGCGGCACCGCTGAGCAAGCTCGGGACGGGCTCGGGGACCTCGCTGCCGCAGCCGGTGCCGAACAGGACCGCGATCAGCGCGAGGACGAAGAGGGTACGGGTCGAACGCATCGCATCACTCCGAAGGGCCCACCCGGGGCCGCGGACCGGCCTCAGTCTAGCAAGTTCCGTGGATGATCCGAATTGCCCCGCTCCATCAACTGAGGTATGCAGCCGCGCCGCGACGCCGACCGAATCACCCTGAACGTGCGCGCGTCCGCTGCCGGCCGAGGCGATATGGACAAGAACCAGACCTTCGAACAGTTCCTCACCACGACCAGCGTTCAGGTTCCGGTGACCGCGTTCCTGCTGAACCTGGCCCAGGCGGCGTTGCTGGCCTTCGTGCTCGGGCTCGCCTACGCGCGCTACGGCAACGCGCTCTCGAACCGCGAGCGGTTCGGGCGGAACTTCCTGCTGCTGACGATGACGACGATGCTCATCATCACCATCGTGAAGTCGTCGCTCGCGCTCTCGCTCGGCTTGGTCGGCGCGCTCTCGATCGTGCGCTTCCGCGCCGCGATCAAGGAGCCCGAGGAGCTCGGCTACCTCTTCCTCGCCATCGCGATCGGCCTGGGCTTCGGCGCCGATCAGGGCCCGGTGACGTGGGTGGCGACGCTGGTCATCCTCGGTGCGCGCATCCTGCAGCAGCGCATCGGCAAGGCGAGCGACGAGCGCCGCAACCTGCACCTCACGGTCAGCCGCGACGGTGGCGAGGGTCCGAGCCTGGACGCGCTGCTCGGCGTGCTGCGTCCGCGCTGCGACCGGGTGACGCTGGTCCGCTTCGACCAGGGTCCGACGCTCTGCGAGGCCGCGTTCGCGGTCGATTTCAAGGATGCCGGCGCGCTGCAGGCGGCGGTCGGCGAGCTGCGCGGCCTCGGCGAGGACGTGCGTGTGAACCTGCTCGACAGCCGAGGCGTGCTGTAGATGCTGCTTCACGCCTCGGAGCAGGAGTCCCGCAAGGGGCTCGGTCGCCTGCTGCGGCGCCCCCTGCTGTGGGTCGTGCTCGGGCCGGTGTTGCTGCTCGGCGGCTTCTTCGTCGGTGCGAAGGAGCAGCGCGAGGGCAAGACCACGCTGCTCATCCGCGCCGTGAAGTCGCCGGCGACGCTGGCGCGCCACTACCTCGCGGGTCTGCAGGCCAAGCCGGTGCGGTTGGTGCTCGACATCAAGCACAAGCACGTCCAGAAGCTCGAGCACGAGCGTGCGCAGACGGCCGAGAACGACGGCCTGCTGATCACGCTGGACGCCGATGATTCCTACGTTCCCGCGACCTTGACGGTGGGCAGCGAGCGCTACGAGGTCAAGCTCCGCAACAAGGGCAACTGGCGCGACTCGCGCGCGGGCGACAAGGTCTCGTTCCGCGTCAAGCTCAAGGGCGGCAAGACCGTGCTGGGCATGAGCCGCTTCTCGCTGCACGCACCGGCGACCAAGGGCGATATGGGCGAGTGGTTCTTCCACCGCTGGCTCGCGCACCTCGGTCTGGTCTCGATGCACTACGATTTCGTCGAGGTCACGGTCAACGGCAAGGACCTTGGCGTGCACGCGATCGAGGAGTCGTTCACGCGGCGGCTGGTCGAGCACAACGAGCGCCGTGAGGGCGTGCTGATCCGCTTCGACGAGTATTGGTCGTACTACTTCCTCTACTACAAGGTCGTGCCGGACGAGTGGTCCAAGGTGCTCGCCCAGCTCTTCGTGCTCTCGCCGATCGCGACCTACGAGAGCGCGCGCGTCGAGGGCAGCGAGACCTTGGCCAAGGCATTCCGCACCGGAAAGTCGTTGATGGAGGCGTTCCGGCAGGGCGAGCTGCCGACGCATCAGGTCTTCGACGCGCCCAAGCTCGCGCGGCTGTTCGCGCTGACCGACGTGCTCGGTCACGACCACAACCTCGAGCTGCGCAACGTGCGCTACTACCTCAACCCGATCACCTCGCTGCTCGAGCCGGTCGGCTACGACCAGCACCTACCGATCAAGGTGCGCCACGACCCGCTCGTCGGCGACCACCGGCAGATGCACGGGCCGCGTGAGAAGCTCTATTGGATCGACCACTTCTTCCGTGATCCGGTGTTCTTCGAGGCGTACCTCAAGGAGCTCGACGCGATCTCGCAGCCCGGCGTCTACGACGGCTTCCTCGCCGCCTCCGACGCCGACTACCGCGCCAAGCTCGGCATCATGTACCGCGACGACGCGACGTGGAGCGACCACTCGGTCGGCGATATGCGCGAGAATATCGCGACGATTCGCCGCAAGCTGCAGACCCGCAAGTCGATCGACGCCTACCTCGCGCGGGTCGAGGGCGATATCGCCGAGCTGCAGCTGACCAATATCCACGTACAGCCGGTGCGCGTCCGCGGTGTGAGCTTCGACGGCGTCGAGCTGCCGCTCGAGGGTACGGCGACCTGGCCGGTGCTCGAGGCCAAGGCGCAAGCCGAGCTGATGCCCTACGCGACGGTGCGGGTGAAGCTGCCGCCGAACGCGGCCAAGCGCGAGGGTGGAATCGCCGCGGGCTTGCGGGTGCGCGCCGCTGTGCTCGGCACCACCTACGACCACGAGACCCTCGTTCGCGATTGGGCCTACATCGACCGCAACTTCCTCGCCGGCGACTTCATGCGGCGGGCGCCGAACCACACCCAGTTCGACTTCGTGCAGGTCGACGAGGCGGCGCGCACGCTGCGGCTCAAGCCCGGCTTGCACGTGCTGCGCGAGTCGCTGATCTTGCCGGGCGGCTACCAGCTCGTCGCCGGACCGGGCGTGGTCTTGGACCTGCGCGACGGCGCGGTGGTGCTCTCGCGCTCGCCGGTGCATTTCGAGGGCACGGCGGAGCTGCCCATCATCGTGCGTTCGAGCGACCAGACCGGCCAGGGCTTCGCGGTGCTGACCGACGGCCAGCCCTCGTCGATGTCGCACGTGCGCTTCGAGGATCTCTCGAACCCGGTGCAGCAGGGGTGGTCGATGCCCGGCGCCGTCACCATCCACGAGGGCGTGGTGACGCTGCGCGACGTGGCGGTGGTGCGCAATCGCTGCGAGGACGCGCTGAACTTGGTGCGCAGCAAGATCGATCTGGAGCGGGTGCGTTTCGAGAAGACCAAGGCCGACGCGTTCGACTGCGATTTCTGCCGCGGGGAGATCCGCGACTCGGATTTCGTCGAATGCGGCAACGACGGCGTCGACGTCTCCGGCTCGGAGATCACGTTGCGCAAGCTGCGCATCGCGGGCTCGGGCGACAAGGCCGTCAGCGCCGGCGAGGGTTCGACGATGGTCGTCGAGGACGTAACGGTGCGTGATTCCGAGATCGGTCTGTGCAGCAAGGACCGCAGCACGCTGCGCGCCAAGGGCGTCGACATCGACGCGACCCGGGTCGGCTTTGCTGTCTTCTTGAAGAAGGCCGAATTCGGCGTCTCGCAGATGTGGGCCGACGACCTGAAGCTCGGCAAGCTCGAGCGGCCCTACCTCTTGGAGAAGGGCTCGAGCCTGACGCTCGACGGCAAGCCGCAGCCGATGACCCACGACAACGTGAAGGAGATCTTGTATGGCGCCGAGTACGGCAAGAGCTCGCGCTGACGCCATGGCCGTCGACGCCGGCAACGCCGCCCTCGCACCGCGCTACGAGCGCAAGTTTCGCGTCGACGAGACCAGTCGGGCGGTGGTGCTGCGCGCGATCGCCGAGCATCCGGCGCTGTTCCGCGAGATCTTCCACGAGCGCTACGTCAACAGCATCTACTTCGACACGCCCGATCTGCGCCTGTACTTCGCCAACGTCGACGGCGACGCCGAGCGCGACAAGGTCCGCCTGCGCTGGTACGGCGAGATGCTCGGCTCGATCAGGGCGCCGACGCTCGAACGCAAGCGGAAATTCGGCCTCGTCGGCAGCAAGGACAGCGTCCGCGTCGGCGACTTCGCGCTGCACGCCGGCATCCACGGCGCCGCCTTGGTGCGCGCGCTCGACCACGACGCCGTGCCCCCGCCGCTACGCTCGACCTGCCGCGCGCTGCGACCGCTGCTGCTGGTGCGCTACCGGCGGCGCTACTTCCTCTCGAGCTGCGGCCGCTTCCGCGTCACCGTCGACGACGACCTGCAGTTCGTGCGGCTCGAAGAGGGCGTCAACGCCCTCGCGCGGCGGGCCCGTGACCCCGCCGTCATCATCGAGCTGAAGTACGCCGCCGAGGACGACCGCGCTGCCGCCGCGGTCGCCAAGGCGATGCCCTTCCGGCTGACCCGCAACTCGAAATACGTCGTCGGCGTCGACTCGCTCTTCCACGTCTGAGCGAGCGCGCGGATCAAGGCGCGTTCATGTCCAGGACCACGGGGCTGTGGTCGCTCCACGCCCGGCGTTGCGGCGCGTCGGCGATCCACGCGTGTCGCATCTCCGAGATCAGCCCCGGCGTGGCCAGGGCGTGGTCCACGCGCAGACCCCACGGCGCGTTGGGCAGCTGGTGCGAGGCCGAGACCAGCGGGCTCGAGCGCAGGGCCGCCACCACGTCCACCAGCCCGTAGCCGGTCAGCTGCTGGAACTCCAGCGCCGAAGGCCCGCCGGCGGGCTGCGCAGCCGGCGCGAAGGCCGCGTACCAGGGCTCGGGCGTCTCGATCGCGTAGTAGCCCATGTCGTAGGGCGAGAGCGCGTTGAAGTCGCCGAGCACCAGCACCTCGCGTCCCTGCGCGCGCAGGCTCGCGACCAGGGCGCCGAGCTTCTTGGCCTCGGCCATGCGCTGGCCGAAGTTGCCGAAGTTCAGGTGCGCGACCAGCAACTCGGTGCCCTCGATGCGGACGTGCAGCACGCCGATCTTGAACGGCGCCTCGTGGAACGCGACGACCTCGATCGGGCGCTTGGAGGTGACACCGATCTGGAAGCTCGATGCGCCGCGAATCACCGCGTGTGTGTGGCCCCAGCTCTGCGCGAGGGTGTGCAGCACGGCGGGCGTCCAGGCGTTGCATTCCTGCAGCGCGACCACGTCCGGCTGCATCGCGGCGAGCCACGCCGTGACCTGCTTGCCGCGCTTGGGACTGTAGCCCGATACGTTCGACTTCAAGCCGTAGAGCAGGTTGTACGTGATGATCCGCCGCACCGAGGCCGGCTTCGGATACGAGGGGCCCGAGGGCTGGAAGGCCGCCGTCGCCGGAGCGCAGCGACCGAACTCGGTGCAGAACGCGTCGACGGGGCAGTCGGCGTCGGCAGCGCACGCGGCGCCCGCGCAGCCGGGGATCGGCACGTTGGCGCATGCGCCGGTGGCAGGGTCACACGCGTCGGCCGTGCAGGGGTCGCCGTCGCGGCAATCGAGCGCGCGGCCGACGCAGTAGTCGCCGGCGCAGATCGTCCCGGCGCCGCAACCCTGACTCATCGCGCAGGTCGGGTAGTAGCCGAGGTGCAAGCATTGGCCACCGGCGTTGGGGACGTCGAACGTGCAGGCGTCGTCGTCGCTACACGCCATCGAGCAAGCGACGCAGGAGCGGTCCTGCTCGAGCGAGAGCGGCAGCACCGGCGCCGGCTTGGGCACCCCCTTGCCCGGTCCGAGCCCAGCGACCCCGACGCTCCAGCCCACGCCACCGGCGGGGTTCAGCACGACCGCGCCGGTGCCCGCTTCGCCGCTAGGCCCGGTTCCGGGCCCGGTCTCATCCCCTGCGGCCCCCTCATCACCGCCCCGACCGGGCGTGAGCGCGTCACATTCGGCTCCGCAGCCCCCACCGTCGGGGGCGCCGTTGCCGCCGTTGCCGCCGCTCGCACCGTCCTCGACGCCGCCGCCGTCCACGCCGACCGCGCCGTCCACGCCGCCCCAGCCGCTCCCGCCGTTCGCGTCGCCGCCACCGACGGTGTCGGCCGGATCGAGGCCGGGGCCGTTGGCGAGCTCGGCGACCCATTCGAGGCCTGCCGGGAAGTCGGAGCCGATCGTGACGGTGCCGCCCTGCGGCTCGAACGGAGGCTCGGCTTCACACGCCGCCGCCAACGCGAGCCACGAGCCAACGGACACGATGCGCGAGGAGGTCTTCACCCTGGCAGCTCCGGGAGCCCTGCCCGGGGGCGCGGCGGGACTCTCACTCGACTGTAGGCTCCCGGTCCGGCGCGTCAACGGCCAATCCGGAGGGAAGCGACGCGACATCGACATCGCTGCGCAAAGGTTCGATTCTGTTCGAGTCAGGGCGCTCCAGGCAGCGGCGTGACCGAGCCGTCGGTGCGCAGCGCCCGCACCACGTCCTGCATGATGTACAGGTCCGCCACCTCCGGTTCTGCGCTTGGTTCGGGGAAGTAGACCTTCTCCGGGTCGCTGAGGACGATCGTGGCCTTGACCCAGCGCGGCGCCAGCGAGCCATACTCGCCCTGCTGCATCGCGACGAAGGGATCGAAGGGGCTGCCCGCCGCCGGGACGGTCAGATCGGCCCGCCAGTTCGACGATGGCGCGACCGTCACGGGCTCGAGCGCCACCGGCCAGGTGTAGGTGTTGGGGTCGATGACGTCGGCATCGCTGCCGGTGTCGCCGGTGCCGTCGACACCCGCGTCGCCCGCGGCGTCGGAGCCCGCGTCGGCGAGCGCGTCGGCGGTGCCCGGCGGGGCGCCGTCACCGTCGCCGCCGCATCCGGCGGTGGTCGCCAGCGCGAGCAGCAGCGCGGCTATCAGCAGCGCATCGAGACGGGGCATCGAGTGGGACGAGCGGTGGGCGAACAGGCCGGTGCGACGCATCGAGACCTCTGCGACCTGCATCCCTGCGACCCAACCACCAGGACCCTAGCGACGCGACCAGAAAATGCAGGTTCGCATTTCCTGGTCGCGTCTCTCGTCTGTTGTCTTGGGGGCTAGGCGCCCCCTGGTCGCGAGAAGCGCGGTTCTCGCGGACCATCCCCCTCTAGCGATCGCCCCACGAAATGCCAAGGATGCGCTCAGGCACGCGGGCACGCCGCGCGCATCCGTCCGAGGTAGGCCTGCACACCGCCGACGATCTCGTTGCGGACGATGCCTTCGGCCATCTTGGCGAGCAGCCGGGGGACCGGGATCTCGGTCTCGATGCGTTGGCGGTAGTCGACGCGAGTGCCCGTGCCCTCGGCAGAGAAGCGCGCCTCGCCCTCGCTCCAGAGGTTGTCGCTCTCGATCGTGCGCCAGCGCAGCAAGCCGGGCGTGCGTTCGTAGCGGACGGTGTACCGGGCCTGGTAGCGGATGCCCTTCATGCCCTTGTCCTGCAGCGTGAGGCGGAGGGTGTCGGCGTCGAGCTGCTCGGCCCGCTCGATCGGTCCGTAATGTCGAGTGATCATGTCGAGGTCGCCGAAGTGCGCGGCAGCGCGCTCGGGCGGTGCCTCGAGCCGGAACGTCTCGTGGTGCTCACCGGAAAACCGTGCCATCGGAGCCTCCTGCGCAGTACGACTTCTTGCTTCGTCGACCTGTGGCGGTGATCGTAGCAGGCTGCGGCAGGTGCCGGAATGGGTGACGCGACGGCGTCCGATCGCGATGGGGTCCGATGACGACAGCGCACGACGACGAAGACGAGCGAATCGGCCGTTACCTCGAGCGGCTCGCTGCCTTCGAGCGGCAGCCCGACGCGCCCCTCGACGCCGAGGCGCTACGGGCGATCGCGGCCGAGGTCGGGGTCTCCGAGGCAGCGCTCGAGCGGGCGGCGGGCGCTGCGATCGAGCACCGCGCACTCGGCGTCCGCGCGCTCCAAGCGCACGATTGGGCCGCTGCCGTGGCGGAATTGCGGCACGCGGTCGAGCTCGCGCCGGCCGATGCCGAGGCGGCGTGGCTGCTGGGCGATGCGCTCCGCGAGCGCTGGCATGCCGACGGGGACGAGGACGATCGCGCCGCGTCGGGGCAGGCCTACGAGCGGTCGCTGCGTTTGTTCTGGCGACCGGACGGCGAGCGCGTGCGGCGCGAGTTGGCGGGACCACGCCGACAGCCCGCGAACAAGCAGGCGCGCGTCGGGGCCGGCGTTCCCACCAAGGCTGGCGGCGGCCAGGACGTCGATCCCAAGCTGGCGCTCGGGGTCGGCCTCGGGATGCTGGCGCTGGGGATCTTTGCGGTGTTGGCGATCGTCATCGCCGACCATGCCGGCAGCGCCGAGCGCGCCGAGATGGCCCGGGCCTACGAGCAGACCGTCGCGCGCGGCCAGGCCGCCCGCGAGGCGCGGCCGACCGCACCGGCAGCAGCCGCAAGCGGCAGCAAAGCCGACGTCGACCGCGCCGGCGGAGCCACCGAACTCGGGTTGCCACGGCACGACCAGCGCGACCTGCCGCTGACCCTGGAGGTCGGCGAGGCCGAGGGGCTGCGGCTCGACGCGGGCCGCGTGCGCCTACAGCGCTACGCCGGCATCACCGCGAGCCTGCGCCTGGACGCTTGGCTGCGCTGGGAGGGGACCGACGCGCTGAAGTCGCTGGCCGTGACGCTGGAGCTGCTCGACGCCGACGGCAAGGTGCTGCTCGCCGAAGCCGCGACCCTCATCCACGACTACAACGCGCCGGCTTGGCCGGGGGACCTGCTGCCCGTCCACATCTCGCCGACCTCCGTCTCGGCGCAGGCGCCCTACGCTGCCGCTCGATTGCGCGTGGCCGGCGCTGTCCACACCAAGGTCGGCCGGGCGAGCGGCGAGTCGATGCCCCTGCGCTGGGTGGTTTCGACACCCGAGGGGGTGGAGCTCGTGGTGACGGCACGGGAAGTCGAGCACGACGTCTTCGGCAGCGGGCGCTCGGTCACTCGCACCTACGGCGGCAGCTACGTGGTCCACAACCGCGGCGAGCGGGCGATCGCGGACCTGCAGGTCGCCGTGCGCCTGCTCGACAAGGCCGGAAAACCGGTCCACCAGGGCGACAACGAGATGATCGTGCCGACGTTCCAGCCGCCCTTGCGTCCCGGCGATCGCCGCGTGTTCAAGGTGTACGGGAGTGGCGTGCCGGCCTACCGCAAGGTCGAATTCGCCGTGCAGGTGCTGGCGTTGGTCCCAGCCGAGGCGTCAGCGGGGCAGTAGCGCCGCACGGCGCCAGCCTAGCCGAAGCGAATCGCCGAGAGCTGCACGCCCATCGCGACGTCGCGGAAATCGACGCGCCCCGCGTCGTCGCCACCGGCACCGGCGCAGACCATCAACGGCAGCAGGTGCTCCTCGCGCGGATGGCAGGCCCGAGCGGCGGGGGCGCCGGCCCAATCCGCGAGTTGTCGCTCGCGCTCAGCGCGCGGGGCGCGGGCGGCCGCCTCGAGCCAGGCGTCGAAGTTGCGGCTCTCCGCGAGCGATTGCGGGCGCATGAAGCCACGCATGTTGTGGTAGCTCATCCCGCTGCCCACGATCAGCACGCCCTTGTCCCGCAGCGGCGCGAGCGCGCGGCCGATGGCGAGGTGCTCCTTCGGGTCGAGCCCGCGCCGCAGCGAGAGCTGCAACGTCGGGATATCGGCCTTCGGGAACGCGAGCAGCAGCGGCACGAAGACTCCGTGGTCGAAGCCGCGGCTGGCGTCCTTGCGCGTCGCGATACCGGCCTTGCCGAGCAGGCCCGCGATCTCGTCGGCGAGCTCGGGCGCGCCGGCGGCGGGCCAATCGAGCTGGTAGGTATGCTCCGGAAAGCCGTAGTAGTCGAAGAGCATGGGCGGCTTCGGGCTGGTCATCAGCGTCGGCTCGGGTTGTTCCCAATGCGCCGAGATCACCAGCAGCGCGCGCGGCCGCTCGGGCAGCGACGCGGGGATGCCGCGCAGCCAATCGGCCGTCTTGTCCCACGTGTCGCGCGGACCCATGGTCCACTCCATGAAGAAGCAGGGGCCTCCCCCGTGCGGCAGGTACAGCGTCGGCATCCGGCCGGTGGCGCCGGTCTTGGCCTTCGCGCCCGTCGCCTTGGCCGCCGCGGTCGCTCCACTCGCGCCCGCGGCCGGGGAGGCGCCGCCGGTGGCGCTCGGCGTCGCGACCGCGGCCGCTGCCGCTGCTGCCGTGACCACCGCTGCCGTGGCTGCTGCGGTGGTGAGCGCTTCGCGCCGGGTGATCGCCTCTGCCATGGTGGCCTCCTCGGTCGGCATCTGCGCGACCTCACAGGACAACGGTAGGCGTCGTCCGTGCGGCCGGCAAGCGTCGTGATTTGCCCCAGACTGTTGCTGCTCGCGAGACAATCGAGCGACTCGCTCCACTCAGGGCATGCAACTCGGGCCTGGACCGTCGGAGAATTGTTCGGGGGCTCCCGGGCAATACGCCTTGGCGAAGGCGACGATGGCGGCTTCGTCGACGCAGTTGGTCAGCAGGCGGTGGTTCCAGGCGACGGCGACGATGCGGGCGGGCATCCCGGTGAACGGGGTGACGATGTAGGGGCGGCCGCTGGCCTCGGCGGCCTTCTCGAGCGCCGCGACGTCGGCCGCGCACCCTTCCGGGCATTCGTAGGCGAGGATGAGGCCGCCGTGCTCGAGGTTGTGCACGAAGCGCCGCGCGGGCACGCCGGCGGGATGGGCGCCCCACGGATGCCAGCACGGATCGTGGGTGCCTCCTGCGGGCGGCGACTCCGCGTAGCTGATCGGTGCCGTGTCGTGGTACGGCGTGCCGTAGACCCAGGATTCCTCGGTGCAGTTGCCACCACAGGCCGCGCAGGCCGTGGTCTGCGTCAGCGATCCGGCGACATCGACCGCTTCCACGGCGTCGTTGCCGGCGTCGTTGCCGCTGGTGTCGCCCGTGTCGTCCGCGCCGCAGCCGACGACGGCGGCGGCGATGACGGCCAGCGCGACGAAGCCGATCATGCGGAGGTGGTCGGTTCGTTGCGTGCGGTCGGGCGTGGTCGGCATCGGCAGGCTCCGGGATGGCGTGATGGTGCGCCGACGTCATGCTGACGACCGTCGTCTCGGACCGCAAGCGTCGCGCCGGTCGCCGGAACCACCGGAAAGGTCGAAGTCCGTGTGCGTTCGGGCTAAGTTGAAGAGCCTGTCGTGGCGAACAGGGGCAGGGCAGCCGCCACGCCGGAGGGTTTTCATGCTTTTCGATGTATCGAGTGAGCGCCGTCTGGGCGTGGTGATGCTGGGCCTGTGGGTCGCGTTCGTCGCCGGCTGCGCCGGGGACGGCGGCGCTTCGGCGGCGGGCAGTGGCGACGTCGTCGACGAGACCGGGCAGCTCGACGCGGTCGAGGACGCGCCGGATACGGTGGACGCGGTGGACGCAGCGGACGTGAGCGACGCCACCTGGGTGCTCGGACCCGGCGAGTGCACGGTCGAGTCGCCCTGCACGCAGCCTTCGTTCGCGGATTGCAAGCCGAAGGGCGGCTTCATGGGGTGCGGGATCTGTCAGAAATTCGAGACCTCGTGCACCTCCGACGCGGATTGCGCCGGGACGACGGCGGGGATCTGCACCTACGATCCGAACGACTGCTCCTGCGACGGCAGCAAGCAGTGCCACGTCGGGTGCAGCAAGGACGACGACTGTGCGGCCGGCGAAGTCTGCGGCTCGGACCACCACTGCAAGCCGACTCCGTGCGCGAGCGACGCCGATTGCCCCGCCTTGTTCGGCTGCACCGGCGCCGGAAAGACCTGCGCGCGCAAGCCGTGTACGAACTCCGCGGCTTGCGGCGCCGGCTCCTACTGCGTGGCGTCGGCGTGCCATGCCGACCCCGGACAGTGCGTGCTCCCGCCGCCTTAGGCTTCCTGACGTCGACAGATCCTGCTAGAACCGGGGCGCCCCGAATCTGTCAGGAGTCCGATGCGCTACCTTCGACCCCCCGGGTCTCGCGCCCATCGCGCAGCCTTTGTCGTCCTCGCCTGCCTCGCCTTCGCCGCGTGCGGGGAGGAGACGACCGTCACCGGACCAGACGCCACGGTCGACACCGTCGATAGCGGTCAGGTTGATACGAGCCCGGCCGATACCGGCTCGCCCGACACCGGCTCGCCCGATATCGCCGTGGATACCGGGCCCGGCGACGTGCTCGGCCGCAACCCGACCTGCGAAGGACCCTCGGACTGCGGCGCCGTCACCGGGCCCTGCCGCGCGTGGTACTGCGACAGCAAGCTCGGCTGCGTCGAAGCGATCTTGCCCGACGGCGCCGCCTGCGCCGGCGTCGATGGTTGTTCGGTCGGCGCCGCCTGCAGCGCCGGCAGCTGCGTCGGTGGCGGCCCTCAGGACTGCGACGACGGTGACCCGTGCACCGCCGACGATTGCGCCGACGGCGTGTGCGCCTCGGTCCCGCTGCCGGCGGGCGCGACCGTCGCCTGCGAGGACGACAACACCTGCACCGTCGGCGACCACTGCGAAGGCGGGAGCTGCAAGGGCGGCGCGAACGTCTGCCTCTGCGAGACCGACGCCGACTGCGCTGGCAAGAACGGCGGCAACCTCTGCGCCGGCAGCTGGTTCTGCGCGGTGCAGCAGGACGGAAGCCGCGCCTGCCAGCTCAACCCGGCGACGGTCGTGATCTGCGACGGCAGCAGCGACACGCCCTGCCAGAAGAACCTCTGCGAGCCTTCGAGCGGTCTGTGCGGCGTGGTCCAGTTCGGCGAGGGCGACCCGTGCGAAGACGGTGAGTTCTGCACCGTCGGCGAGACCTGCCAGAAGGGGCAGTGCAAGGGGGGCATCGACGTCTGCTGCACCGCCGACGTCGACTGCGCCAAGGCCGAGGATGGCGACGCCTGCAACGGTACACTCTTCTGCAACCTCGCCATCGGCAAGTGCCAGCTCAACCCGCAGACCATCGTCACCTGCCCGAGCGTCGACGACACCACCTGCGCCAAGAACACCTGCGACGCCAAGACCGGCGCTTGCAAGCCCAAGCCCACCGCCGACGGTGAGCTGTGTGACGACGGCAACCCGTGCACGCCGTCCGAGAGCTGCAAGGGTGGGGTTTGCACCGCGACCGCCAACACCTGCCTGTGCCAGAGCGACGCCGACTGCGCCAACAAGGACGACGGCGACCCCTGCAACGGCACCAGCTATTGCGACCTGAAGGACAAAACCTGCAAGACCAACCCGGCGACGGTCGTGGTCTGCCCATCGGTCGACGACACGACGTGCAGCAAGAACACTTGCGACCCGAAGGACGGTCAGTGCAAGCAGAAGCCGGTCTTCGACGGCACCGCCTGCAACGCCGACGACAACCCGTGCACGCCCAACGACGCCTGCAAGTCCGGCACATGCGAGATCGACACGGTCAACACCTGCGTCTGCTCCACCAACGCCGATTGCGCCGCGCAGGACGACGGCGACCTCTGCAACGGGTCGCTCTACTGCAAGAAGACCGACGAATCAGGCAATCCCCTCGCCAAGGGCTCTTGCAAGGTCAACCCCGCGACCGTGGTCTCCTGCCCGAGCGTGGACAACACCGCCTGCAGCATCAGCCTGTGCCAACCAAAAACCGGCAAATGTGCGATGACCTTCGTCCATCAGGGCGAGGTCTGCGACGACGGAGAGCCCTGCACCAAGGGCGACGTCTGCGAGAACGGCCAATGCAAGGCGGGCGGCGATATCTGCCTGTGCAAGGCCGACCAGGACTGCCTGCCGCAAGAAGACGGCGACGCTTGCAACGGCACGCTCTATTGCGCCAAAGACGCCTTGCCCTGGAGCTGCCAGGTCAAGCCGAGCACGGTCATCACCTGCCCGACCGTCAACGACAGCTACTGCCAGAAGTCGATCTGCCAGCCGCTGACGGGTCTGTGCGTGCTGACCCCATTGCACATCGACGAACCCTGCGACGACGGCGATGTCTGCACCGTCAACACGGTCTGCAAGGGCGGCCTGTGCTTCGACCCGCTCGCCGACACAGGCGGCAAGTGCAACGACGGCAACCCGTGCACGACCGACAGCTGTGATAAAACACTCGGCTGCATCTACAAGGTCAACACGGCCGCATGCGAAGATGGCGACCCATGCACCGGGGGCGACACCTGCGCAAACAAGGTCTGCAAGGCCGGCAAGGCCAAGGTTTGCGACGACGGCAACCTCTGCACCACCGATCTTTGCAACAAGCAGACCGGCTGCGTCACCTTCGCCAACTCCGATCCCTGCTCGGATGGCGACGCTTGCACGCTGGGCGACGTCTGCAAGGGCGGCCAATGCGTGCCCGGTGACGCCAAGGTCTGCAAGGACAGCAACCCGTGCAGCGTCGATAGCTGCGACAGCAAGACCGGCGATTGCCTCGCGGACACTCAGGTCGCCGGCTCGATCGTCTGTGACGACGGCATCTCGTGCACCCTCGACGACTGCAACGTCATCACCGGTTGCAGCCATGTCGCGGCCGACAAGGCGTGCGACGACAAGGTCGCCTGCACCGCCGATACATGCAGCCTGACCGTCGGCTGCCTGCAGCTCGCAAACGACCTCGTCTGCGACGACGACGACCCCTGCACGACCGACAGCTGCGTCGCCGGTGTCGGCTGCAAGCACGCCCCCGTGGTCGACGGCAGCCCCTGTCTCGACGCCGACCCCTGCACCATCGGCGACACCTGCAAAGCCGGCAAATGCGCCGCTGGCACTGCGATCCCGGCCTGCTCGGTCGATCCGACCCAATGCAAGGGCAAGAGCAACGGCACCACCTGCAACGACGGCGACGCCTGCACCAAGGGAGAGACCTGCGGCGGCGGCGTCTGTCGCGCCCTGCCCGACAAGCTGGTCGTCGAGACGCTCGTGCAGTTTGAGAAAGACCTGGTGATCGACGGGCCCGTCGCGTTGGCGCGCACCCGTTACCCGCGAGCTGTCGCGCTCGCTCCCTCGGGCGCCATCGGATGGTTCAGCGCCGGGAGCCACGTACTGCGTGAGCTCGGCAGCGATGGCGTCGTGCGCACCCGCGCTGGCAACACCTTCAGTTACTCCAAGGAATCGGCCGTCGACGGCAAGGCTGGTTCCGCGATCTTTGGCGTTGTCGCGGGCTTCGTCTACGGAGCCGACGGTACCGCCTACGTCGCCGACAGCACGTACCACCTCATCCGCAAGGTCGCGCCCAATGGCAATGTCACCACCCTCGCCGGCGGCAGCCAGGGCAGCGCCGACGGTAAGGGCGCTGCCGCCGCCTTCAACGAGCCGCAGGACATCGCCCTCGCCGCCGACGGTGCGTTGCTCGTAGCCGACCGTAACAATCACGCGATCCGCCGCGTCGCGATGGACGGCACCGTCACCACGCTCGCTGGCAAGCTCGGCACCCCGGGCGGCACCGACGGCAAGGGCGACGCGGCCCGGCTGAATCAGCCGTGGTCGATCACCGCTGCGCCCGACGGCAGCTTCGTCATCGTGGACCGGGCGGGACAGACCTTGCGTCGGATGCAGCCCGACGGGACCGTCACCACCATCGCTGGCAAGTACGGCGCTGCCGTGAGCACCGATGGACCGGCCGGCACCAACCGGCTGCTGCAGCCCTGCGACGCCGTGGTCGCGTCGTCCGGCGAGGTCTACTTCGTCGAGTGTACGGCCCGGCGCCTGCGGCGGCTCGGCTTGGACGGCGCCGTCACCACGCTGGTCGGCGCCGCCGGCATCGGCTACGTCGACGGCCCCGCCGCCACCGCCCGCTTCGGCGAGCCCATCGGTTTGACTTTCGACGCCCTCGGGGACCTCGTCGTGGCGGACTACGGCAACCAGCGCCTGCGCAAGGTGCGGATGCGCCACGACACCTGCGACGACGGCAACCTCTGCACCATCGACGCCTGCGATCCCGCCTCGGGCAAGTGCAAGACCAGCCCGGTCGATTGCGCCGACGGGGAGCCGTGCACCAAGGACACCTGCGACGCCAAGACCGGCGCCTGCGCCTGGGTCGCCGATCCCGACGGCGCGCCGTGCAACGACGGCGACGGCTGTTCTGTGGCGGATATCTGCGCCAACGGCACCTGCTACGCGACCAGCGTCACCATGCAGATCGGAGATGGCATAGCCGGCAGCGTCGACGGTCCGCTCGCGATCGCGCGGATGCACAAACCGTATGGCCTCTCGCGCGGCTCAGACGGTCGCATCGTGCTCACCGAGACCGAGGCTCACCGCGTACGTATCATCGACAACGAACAGCGCGTCCGCAGCCTCGCCGGCGATAATGGCAGCGGGTACCTCGACGGACCGTCCAGCCAGGCGCGCTTCAACGCGCCTCGCGGTGCGACTTTCGGGCCTGGTGGCATCGTCTACGTCGCGGACACCAACAACCATCGCGTCCGCACCATCACGCCTGACGGGATGGTCGGGACCCTCGCGGGCGCCGGCATGGCGGGCATGGTCGACGGCCCTGCGGAGACCGCGCGCTTCTATCAGCCCTCCGACGTGCACCTCGACAGCACCGGTGCGCTGCTCGTGGCCGACCGCTACAACCACCGGATCCGCCGCATCGTGGGCGGCGTCGTCAGCACCCTGACGGGCTCGGCCACCGGTCTGCGCGACGGGTCGCTCGAGGTCGCGCTCTTCGACCAGCCGCTCGGCCTGGACGTCGGCGCCGACGGCTCGATCTATGTCTGCGACCACGCCAACCACGCTATCCGCAAGATCGGCGTCGACGGCATCGTGCGCACGCTGATTGGCCGTCGCTACGCCAAGGATCGACCGGGCATCGGCACCATCGCCTCGATCTCCCTCCCCCATCGCGTCGCGGTGCGCCCGGATGGCGCGCTGTGGATCTCTACGTGGCCCGGTCGCGTCGCGCTGCTCGAGCCCAATGGACTACTCCGCTTCGTTTCCGGTGGCGGCACCGCGACCAGCGGCAACGGCGCCGTCTGGGGGCATGACCAACTGACCGGCATCGTCGCGACGCCCGACGGCGGCGCGATGGTCGCCGACTACAATGGCCACCGACTGCTGAAGATCGCTCCTCCGTTGAAGAACTGCGACGACGGCAACGCCTGCACCGCCGACGCCTGCAAGCCCAAGGTCGGCTGTGCCCACGTCGCCAACGCCGCGCCCTGCTCGGACGGCGACCCCTGCACCGTCGGAGATCTCTGCGGCGCCGGCTCGTGCAAACCCGGCGCCAAGGTCGTTGGCTGCGTCTGCAAGGCTACTGCCGACTTCGGTTGCGACGATGGCAACCCCTGCACCACCGAGGGCTGCAGTCCCAAGACCGGCTGCAGCCACCTCTCTCGCGACGGCGCTGACTGCGATGACGGTAGCCCTTGTACCAGCGGAGAGCGTTGCAAGGGCACAAGCTGCCTGGCCAACCCTGATGCTCGCGCGGTTGTCCCGGCTGGCGGCGTCGAAGGTCAGCCCTACCACACGCCGCGCGACGGACCGACGGAGCAACGCACCGGCGTCGGCATGGCCGGCCTACAATCACCTGCTGGGCTCGCCTTCGACGACAAGGGCAACATGGCCATCGCCGATGTTTCGAACAACGCCATCCGGATCGTATACCCCGGAGGAGGAATGGACACCCTCGCTGGGGCCGTGGGCCAAGCTGCAGGCTATCGCGACGGTACTCGCTTCGAGGCGCTGTTCTCGGCGCCCTATGATGTCGCGCCCGGCAAACAGGGAGACTGGTTTGTCGCCGACACCAACAACCATGTGCTGCGTCGCGTCGATGCCGCCGGCAACGTCACCACCGTCGCTGGCAAGGCCAAGGAGTCGGGCATGGTCGACGGCAAGGGATCCATCGCTCGCTTCAAGGGCTTGGCCGGCCTCTGTGCAGGTGACGCTGGTGGAGTCTTCGTCGCCGATGACGGCAACCATGCCATCCGGAAGGTCTCGGCTGACGGTACTGTTAGCACCATCGCCGGCACAGGCAACTCTTCCTACCTCGACGGGCCAGGAGAGATCGCGACCTTCCAGCGGCCCATCGACGTGGCGCGCTCCCCAGACGGCGACCTCTGGGTCGTCGAGTACCAGGGTCAACGCCTGCGCCGCATCGATGGCAAAGGCGTCGTCAGTACCGTGTTGCGCCATGCCGCCAACGACGCTCCTCTCGAGGGCACGGGCCTGCTCGGAGTGCGCCTGGGCAATCTCTCCTCCGTGGCCGCCGACGCCAACGGAATCTACATCGCCGACTATACCGGGCATTCCGTCCGACGCTTCGATCCCGTTCACCAACGCGTGCATCTGTTGATGGGCGGTGGCAATACCGATCTCGGCATTGGAGCGTCGACGACAGCGACGACGGTTCGCGGCATCGCCATCGCGGCGGACGGTTCCGTGGTCGTCGCGTTACAGAATCAACATCGGCTGCGGCGGCTGCGTCCGGTCGGCAACACGTGCGACGACGCCAACGCATGCACGCTCGATACCTGTGATCCCAAGGCGGGCTGTAAGCACGCCGACGCCGCCATCGAAGTGCTCTGCCCCGACGGAGGCCCATGCCTGCAGCCGAGCTGTGACAGCACCGAGGGCTTCTGCCGCTACGCCCCGCGCGCCGACGGGATCGCCTGCGGAGACGGCAAGGCGTGCAATGAGATCTGCGTGCGTGGCAACTGCGTCTCGGCCGGCACCCTCGACGGCAGCATCGGCACCGGCGCCTCGGCCCGCATCGACGGGCCGGCCGGTACCGCGGCCTTCAAGCAACCCGTCGATATCGATGGCGACGGCACCGGCAAGCTCTTCGTCGCGGAATGGGGTTCGCATTCGATCCGCATCGTCTCGCCCGATGGAAGCGTCAGCACCTTGGCAGGCGGCAAGCAGCCCGGCTACGCCGAGGGCAAGGGCCTCGCCGCTCGGTTCAACGGCCCCACTGCGGTCTCCTACGACGCCGGCGTGCTCTACGTCGCGGACTACTCCAACAATCGCATCCGCAAGGTGGACCTCGAAGGCAATGTGAGCACCGTCGCCGGCTCTGGTGCGCAAGGCTTTACCGAGGGCGTCGGTCTCACCGCGCAACTGCGTCAGCCTGCCGGCGTCGTGGCCAAGGCCGGCGTGGTCTGGATTGCTGACACCAATAATCACGCCGTGCGTCGGCTCGAGGGAGGCAAGGTCGTGACGGTCGCCGGTAAGGGGGGGGGCTGCCAACACCGTGACGGCCCGCTGGGCGACAACGCGCTGTGTGGCCCGACAGACATCGCACTCGATTCGGAGAATCGGCTGCTGATCTGCGATACTGGCGGGCATATGCTGAGGCGCCTCGAAGCCGACGGCCGCTTGGTGACCCTCGTCGGCGACTCGTCCGCGCGAGTGCGCGGCCATATCGACGGAACTGGTTGGCGGGGCGGATCCTTGGCCGCGCCGCGCCACATCCACCCGCTCGTTGACGGGAGCATCTTGGTCAGCGCGGTCTGGTGGCAAGAGATTCGTCGCGCTTACCCTGGCAAGAAAATCGACGCCGTAGTCGGTCTCGTCAGCAAGACCAACGTCTTCCAGGATGGCATGGGCGTGGGCGCGCGCATGGGCAGTGCTCCCGGCATCGGCGGCGACGGTAAGGGAGGCATCTGGATCGCAGACCAGGATACAAACCGCATCCGCCGTCTCCGCCTCGATCTGACCTCGTGTGCCGACTTGGTTGGCAGTAGCCCGCAGACGGCCGCCAAGTCCTGCCTCGACTGGCAGGCCACGACCAAGCTACCGACCGCCAACTTGGTCTGGATCGACCCGAACCCGGACGACGCGCTGCCGCCCTTCCCCACGCGCTGCAACCAAACCATCGAAGGCGGCGGCTGGACGCTCGTGCCCAAGGACGCCGACGAAGCCGAGGTCAACGCCCTGCTCGGTGCCAAGGGCCAGTTCCTCTACACCTGCAGTGAAAGCGCTACCGACGGGATCGTCTCGCCGGTCGCCGCCTCCGGCTTCTCGTGGACCAAAAAGGTCGCCGTGCCCGGCACGTGGAAGGTTCAGGGGACGTCGGTCTCCTGCGGCGCGGACGGCGCGTTCGGAGACCTCGCCTGCGGGTACGGCGTCGGCTGCTACGAAGCCGGCGGCAAGACCCTCATCGCGCCAGGGCAGACCGCGGCCAACCAATGCGCCCCGCCCGGTGGCATCTGGACCGAAGGTGCGATGGCCATCTGCGACAAGAAGACCAACTTCGCCCAATGGTCGATGTGGGTGCGCAGCGTGCCCTGAACGCTCAGGCGCCCCGACCCTCCCCGGGCTCGGCGTTGGTGGTCGAATTGGACCAGAGGCTCGCGCACAGCTCGGCGGCGTCACGCGCTTCCGGGCCGAGGTTCAAGATCATCGCGAGCAGCATCACGTTCGAGGGGACGACGGCGACCGGCGCGACGCGCAACACCCGGTCCGGGCTGAGCACGCGGTTCAAGATCTCGACCGCCCCGCGCCCCTGGCTGTTGAGCAGGACCTGCAGCGCGTAGAGCGGATTGCCGACGTAGGCCATCCACGCCTGCGAGCCCCAATCATCTGCCGGCCCTCCGTGATGCATCCCCGCATGCGGTAGCGCCTGCCGCCGTTCGGCCATCCGTCGACCGACCAAACGCTCGAGTTGCGTCGCCTGCCGCGCCGCTGTCGCGATCTGCTTCGCCGCTGCCTGCGCCTGCGCGTCCTCGGACGACATCGCTGCCGTCACCCGATGCAAGGCCTCTCGTGCGATGCCGCGACCGAGGATATCGCCCGGGTGCGGCTCGTGCTCGTCGCCGCCGAGCAGGCCGGGCACCAGCCATCGTCCACACCCATCGAGAGCACCATCACGTCGTCGGTGACGCCGAACGCTTCCTTGGCATACGCGAGCGCGATCGTCGCCGGGTTGTTCGCGAACATCGCGCCGTCGACGTGGCCTTGCCAGCCGGGCAGCAGCATCGGGAACGCCGCCGACCGCAACACCGCGTCGACCACCGGCGTCGTGGGCTCGGCGTGCGGCCCGAAGTTGGTCTGTACGTGCGGGCGCCACGGCCGCACCGACCGCGCCGCCACCAACACCACCGGCTGCTTCAGGTCGCCGAGCTTGGTGCCGGTGCCCAGTACGTCGGGCTTGGAGAGGAAGTCGTTGATCTTGCCGAACTCGACCATCGCGCCCGAGCCGACCAACAGCCGCTCGTAGCCCGTCTCGTCCGGCGAGAGCAGTGTGAGCATCTCGTTGTTCACATCGACGAGCTCGGCCATCAGCCGGCGCGCACCCTTGTGCGTCGTGCCCGGCTCGAAGCGCCGCGCCAGGAACGCCGCGGTCAGCGCGCCGCCCGAGGTGCCGGCAAAGAGCTCGCCGCGCAGCAACAGGTCCGGGTACCAATCGACGATGGCCTGCAGGGTTCGCATGTAGGCGACGGAAGCGGGACCACCGTCGAACGACAGGATGCGAGAAATCGCCACGCCCCACCCCCGCGGGGGCGCTCAGCTCCCCCAGCCAATCGCGTCGAACACGCCCTCCCAGACGTTGCAACGCTCGGTGATCACTCCCTGCTGCACCGCGACGGGCATGTCGAGCCGCAGTGCCGGATCGCTCGCGGCGTCCCAAACCGGCCAAGCCAGCGGCGCCGCGTCGGTCCCCGCGTCCCACGCCGGCGCCTCGCCGCGCGCGAGCTGCCCCCACATCGCCCGCATCCCCGCCGCGAGCGCGAGGTCGTCTGCGTGCGGGCTGAACAACGGGATATCGCTCATCGTCCCGAAGACGTAGAGCAGCTCGATGCCGTGCTTGGCCGGCGTCTCGCCCTGCTTGGTCACCGCCCGCCGCGCGAAATAATAGCGCCGCACCGCAGCGTTGCCGCCCGCCGCCGCCGCCTTGGCGTAGCGCCGCGCCGGACAGACGAAGCGCATGTCCGCGTAGAGCTGCTCCTGCGCCTCCCCCGCGTCGGCGAACGCGCCCGGCGCGGTGTAGGTCGCCACCAACTGATCGCGCTGCGCCTTGGGCAGCAACGCGAAGACCGTCTGGATATGCTGGGTCAACGCTGCATCGTCTTGGACCGGGAACAAGAACGCGCCCGCTTGCTCCTCGGCGTTCACGCCGAAGACCACCGGCACCTGGGCGGCGCTGCCGTCTGCGAGCGCGGCGTGCGGGCTCTTCGGCAACCACGCGCCGCCGGCGATCGGGCCCATCCGCAGCGTGCCGTCGCCGCCGAGGCCGGCGGTGGTGATGCCGACGCCGCCGGGTAGCTCGGCCAAGACCTTGTCGACTGGCAGCGCGCGCAAGCAGGCGAGCATCGCCGCGGCGCTGGATTGATTGGCGCAGCTGCCCTTGTCGATCGCCGCCTGATGCTCGGCCACCACCGCCGCCGCGGCCGGCTGCACACAGCCCCCCGACTCGATGATCGCGGCGCCGAAGCGACCCTTCGCCGCCGGCGTCGCCAAGAGCGCGCAGACGTTCACGCCGCCTGCCGACTCGCCGAAGAGCAGCACGCGCTCGGGGTCGCCGCCGAAGGCCGCGATCTCGTCCTCGACCCAGCCGAGCGCCGCCAGCAGGTCCGAGATCGCCGCATTGCCGGGCTTGGCGGGGTCTTGTGCCGCTGCCGGCAGGGCCAACCAACCCAGCGCGCCGAGACGGTAGTTCAGCGTGACGACCACCGCGTCCTGCTCCGCCGCGATGCGCGCGCCGTCGTAAATCGGCTTGCTGCCGAGCGGCACCGCCTCGCTCATGCTGCCCTGCACGTTGCCGCCGCCGTGCACGAAGACCCAGACCGGCCGCGGCTTGCCGTCGCCCTTGCCCGGGCCGTCGCCGAGCGCGGCGGTGGGCGTCCAGACCGAGAGGCGCAGGCAATCTTCCGCGCCGACGAGCTTGCCTTTGTCCTTGCCCGTCGCCGGGATCTGCGGGCAGACCGCGCCGTAGTCGTCGGCCTGCAGCGGCGCCGTCCAACAGCCCATCGGCTCGGCCTCGGCGAACCGACGCCCGCCCACCGGCGGCTCCGCGTACGGCATCCCGAGGAAGCGCCACGTCCCGCCCACCGCCGACCCGCGCGCCAGCCCGCGGCTGGTCGCGACCTCGCCCGCCAGCGTCGGCGAAGGCACCGAACAGCCCGGATTCGCGGCGTCGCCGCTACCATCAGGCCCGGTCCCGCCGCCTCCGCCATCGTCAACGACGGCGCCACCATCCGCCCCGGCCGAGACATCCCCCGCGCCATCCTCACGACCGGAACAGCCCAGCGCGACGAAGAGCGAAATTCCGACCACCCACGACCGACGCACGAACATGACGGACCTCGCTCTACCCGATGCACTCGATCGACACGCGCTCGATCTCCACGCGTTCCACGGGGAACTCGCCCGGCCCGACCGGCACGGCGCCGATCGCGTCGACGACCTCGAGTCCGTGCTCGACGTGGCCGAAGACGGTGTGGCGGCCGTCGAGCTCACGGCAGGGGCCGAGGGTGACGAAGAACTGCGTGTCGTTGGTGTCGCGTCCGGCGTTGGCCATCGAGAGCACGCCTTTGCGGTCGTGCGAGAGGCCGCGATGGATCTCGTCGGCGAAGCGGTAGCCGGGGTTGCCGCTGCCGTCGCCGCGGACGCAGCCGCCCTGCACGACGAAACGCGACACCACTCGATGGAAGCAGAGGCCGTCGTAGAAGGGCATGCCGATGCGCCCTTGTGCCTCGGCGCCGAGGAAGGGGTGCCGACCTTCGGCGAGCAGCACGAAGTTGGCGACGGTCTGCGGTGCGCGCTGCACGTCGAGCTGCGCCCAGAGCGTGCCGAGGTTGGTCTCGATGGTGGCGCGGACCTCACGCACCCCGGCGAGCGGTGGGATGCGGACGAGCGGCGGCAACGGCATGGCGAACTCCTCGGCGCGTCTCGCGCCCGACGACGGTCAGCAGCCGAAGCTGCCGCCACAGAAGACGGTCAGACCCAGGATGCCCACGCCGACGGCCAGCGCCGGCAGCAGCGGCAACAGCGCGACGGGCAGCGCCAGCACCAGCGGCCACCGGCGCTTGCGCTCCATCCACAGGCCGATGCCGCAGCCGACGGGGCCGAGCAATCCGAGCAGCGGCGCGCTCCAGATGCCGATCACCATCGTCCACAGCCAGGGGTTTGGGTCCGAGCCCGGCGCGTCGAAGAGCATCGGCGAGATCACCGCCGCGCCCGCGCCCATCAGCGCGACGAAGCCGCCGAGCGAGATGCCGCCGATCAGCACCAGCTGCGGAAACTTGCGGTCGGCTTGGCTCACGCGCGCTCCGGGGCGGGGGGGACGAGTCGGTGCCAGCCTAGCGCGCTTGCGCGCGCGGGGGGAGCGGAGGCGGACAGGTTGCCTCAACGTTCGCCACGGACCAGGCGCGCGATGGCGTGGGTGCCGCGCTTGGGCAGGCGCAGGAAGCCCGTCCAGGCGGCGCGGGCGAGCACGCCGTCGTGCAGCAGCTCGACCCACCAATCGGCGACGTCGCGCGGCGGGCGTTGTTCGACGCCGGCGCCGGCTTCGGTGAGCCAGCGGCGGTTGTAGTGCTCCTGTACGCCGACGGCCGGCGCCATCACGATCGGCAGGCCGAGCGCGGCGTAGAAGCTCATCTCGGAGGTCTTGGTCCAGAGCGCGTCGGTCTGCGCGAGCAGGGCGTCGAAGGCCGCGGCGTAGCCGTCGAAGTCGGGGTCGTAGACCAGCGCGACGCCGGGGTCATCGGCAGAGAGGCCGGCGCGTTGCAGGGCGGCGAGGAAGCGGTCGCGGACCTCGGCGCGGACGCCGGCGACCAAACCGAGGCGGATGCTCGACCTCGACAATCGCCCTCGCCGCTGCGACCGTGGACGCGACTTCGACGTGGAGGAGCCGCCATGCCCACCACCAGCCGCCCCGGCGTGTTCTCGTTGCTGTTCGGCACCCGCACCCCGGTCGATCGCCGCGCCTACCTGCTCGCAGGGCTGAGCCTGATGGCGCTGAAGGTCGCGGTCGAGACGGTGGCGGTCTGGCAGCTCGAGGGGCAGTTGCCCGGGATCGGCTTGCTCTTGGTGCCGATCTTCTCGCTGCGCAAGGACATGGTCGGCGGCGAGACGACGCTGATCTGGCTCGCTGCGTGGTCGCTACCCTTCGCCTGGATCGGCCTGTCGATGAGCGTGCGCCGCGCCTACGACGCCGGTCTGCCGCCGCTGCTCGGCCTGCTCTTCGGTGTGCCGCTGCTGAACTATGCGCTGATGGCTTGGCTGGCGGCGGCGCCGTCCGAGCCGCGCCCGGCGATGGACGCCCATCGCGCCGGGAAGGCCTACGACGTCACCGCCGACGCCCTGCGCGACGCCGTCAAGGGCGTCGGCCTGGCGGTGCTCCTCGGCGCACCGGTGGTGGGTGCGTTGGCGGCGTTCGGCGGCGTCTACGGCAGCACCGTCTTCCTCACCAGCCCCTTCGTGATGGGCACGGTGGCGGGTTGGGTCGCGGGTCGAGACCGGCCACTGAAGCCGCAGCAGGGCTTCTTGATCGGCGTGGTGGCCGTCGTGGTGGCCTTCGCGATCTTGTTGCTCTTCGCGATCGAGGGCGTCATCTGCCTCGCGATGGCGGCGCCGCCGGCGATCGTGGCGGGCGGCTTCGGCGGCGCGCTCGGTGTGGTCTGGGCGTCGTCCCGCGCGCGGCCGCTCGGCGGTCCCGGCCACGTCGCGGCGATCGCGCTGCCGCTCTTCGGTTTGGTGACCGAGGTGCCGCCGGCCGAGCGCGTCGTGGTCAGCGAGGTCGAGGTCGACGCGCCGCCCGAGCGGGTCTGGCCGCTCGTCATCGCCTTCCCCGAGATCCCCGACCCACCCGAAGACGCCATGCTCTTCCGCGCCGGCGTCGCGATGCCGCTACGCGCCCGGATCGACGGCGAAGGCGTGGGCGCGGTGCGCTATTGCGAGTTCACCACCGGCGCGTTCGTCGAGCCGATCCGCGTCTGGGAGCCGCCGCATCGGCTCGCCTTCGACGTCACCGAGCAGCCGATGCCGATGCGCGAGCTCTCGCCCTTCGAGCACGTCGCGGCGCCGCACCTGGTCGACGGCACGCTGCGCAGCCGTCGCGGCGAGTTCGAGCTCGTCGCCCTGCCCGCCGGCCGCACCCGGCTCATCGGCCGTACTTGGTACACCATCGCGATGGGCCCCGAGCCCTATTGGGCGCTCTGGGTCGACCGCATCGTGCACCAGGTTCATCTGCGCGTGCTGGGCCACATCGCGAAGGTCGCCGCCGCCCCGGCCGCTGGTGGCCCGGAACCCACCCGATGAGTACGCCTCTGCCTACGCCCGACGCCGTCCAGGCGCAGATCGACACGCTCGCCAAGCAGCGCAAGGTCGTCGATGGCCTCGGCGTCGCCGGCTTCGCTTCGCTCCTCGTCGCGCGCTGGATGGACGCCCCTGAGCTCGTCGGCGAGGTCCTGCTCGGCATCACGCTGATTCTGGCGTTCTCGGGCCTGTGGCTCTTGTTCCGAATCCGCCGACGGCGGTGGCGTGGACCACGCGCGTCGCGGCGTCGTGGTCGAGCCGATCGGCCGAATCCTCACCCTCCTGGCAGTGGTAGTGCGTGTTCCGGAAGTTGGCGGTGTCGGTGATCATCACGGCCGGGTAGCCGGCCATCCAATAGGCGGCGTGGTCCGAGCGGCGCAGGTCGCCGAGCGACGCGGCCGTCAGCATCGCGTCGTCGAGCAGCAGCGGCGCAGAGGGCAAGCCGAGCTGCTTCGCGGCGGCGCCGAGAGCCGCGATGGCCGGGTCGCTCTTGGTGTCGTAGACCAGCGTGATGAAATCACCGGCCTTGCCGTTCTCGTCCATCATCGTCTTGACGATCGGGAACACGAAATCGAAGCCGGGAGCGATCTGCTGACTGTCCGGCTGCTTGCTGAAGTAGCCGATGGGCTCGAAGTCGAGCACCGCGTCCCAGAACGCGAACATCAGCGTGCGCTCCGGGCTCGACGTCGCCAGCAGGCGCGCCACCTCGAGCGCACCGGCGACGCCCGAGGCGTTGTCGTCCGCCGCCGTGCAATTCGGCACGCCGTCGTAGTGCGCACCGACGATGACGAGCTCGTCGGCGGCCTTGCTGCCGGCCTTGGTCGCCAGGATGTTCGTGCCCTCGCCGTACGCGTGCAGCTCGACCGTGTAGCCGAGCTCCTGCATCCGGTCCTGGATCAGCTTCTGCACCGCCGTGTAGTGCTCGGTGCCGACGCCGCGCGCGCCGGCGACGGCGAGCAGGTCGGCCTCGTAGCGCGCCGGATCGGCGCAGCCCTGCACGCCCGGGATTTCGGCGCCGGTGCAATCCAGCGCCGTGGAGGCGGCGGTCTTGTCGTCGTTGTCATCGGTCGCGCCGCAGCCGGCCATCACGCCGCAGAGCACAAGGGGAAGGGAAATCGAGCGCAGCTTCAAGATCGAGCCTCGGGGGAGTAGGGAGCGCGCAGCGTAGAGGGGGTGCCCGCAAACCGCCAGACTCGCGTACCCTGCCGCCATGTCGCACCCACCGCCCAGCGCTGGCGCCTTCATTCTCCGTGTCGCCCTCGGCCTCGTGGTCGTGCTCGGCGCCCTCGCGCTGCGGCCGCCCTCGCCGGTGCCCGCAGCCGCCACACCGCCGCCCGCGTCCCCCTCGGTACAGCCCGCCCCGGAGCCCGCCGCCATGCCCGCCCCCGTCCTCGCCGGCCACCCCGGCAGCGTCGCCCACCCCGCCGAGGTCCGTGCCGCCGTCGCCGCCGCCGTCGCCGCGCTGCCCGCCGACTATCGGCCGCGCACCCGGCACGTCCTCGCCGCGGACGGGCGTTCGGCCGCGCTCGCCGCCGATGCCGGCAAACGGCACGCCGACCCCTACGCGCCCGCCGGCAGCCGGCCGCGCTTCACCAACCGCCTGCTGCTCGAGCCGAGCCCGTACCTGCGCCAGCACGCCCACAACCCGGTCGATTGGCGACCGTGGGGCGTGGAAGCCTTCGAGGAGGCGCGTCGGCTCGGCCGGCCGATCTTCCTCTCGGTCGGCTACGCGACCTGCCATTGGTGCCACGTGATGGAGCACGAGAGCTTCGAAGACCTCGAGATCGCCGCGCTGCTCAACAGCCGCTACGTGCCGGTGAAGGTCGATCGCGAGGAGCGCCCCGACGTCGACGCCATCTACATGGCGGCGGTGCAGGCGCTCTCGGGCGGCGGCGGCTGGCCGATGAGCGTGTGGATCGCACCGGGCGAGCAGGGGCTCGGCGGGCTGCCCTTCTTCGCCGGGACCTACTTCCCGCCGCGCGCGGGGGCACGGCGCGGGCGGCCCGGATTCCTCGACCTGCTCACGCGCTTCGCCGACCGCTACGCCGGCGATCCGGCCTCGGTGCAGGCCGACGGCGAGCGCGTTGCCGCCCACATTCGGCAACAGCTCGAGCGCGGCGCGGCCGGCAGCGTGCCCCGCATCGACGTGGTGCAGCGTCTCGCCGCCGAGGTGCAAACGAACGTCGACCCGCGCTGGGGCGGCTTCCGGCGGGCGCCGAAATTCCCCTCGCACGTACCGATCTCGCTGCTGCTGCGTCAAGGCGAAGGCGTGCAGGCGGCGCTGCTCACCCTGGAGCGGATGTGCCTGGGCGGCATCTACGACCACGCCGGCGGCGGTTTCGCCCGCTACTCGACCGACGAGCGCTGGCTGGTGCCGCATTTCGAGAAGATGCTCTACGACCAGGCGCTGATCGGCCGGGCGTTGGTCGACGCCGTGCGCTGGCTCGACCGCGACGGCGCCAGCGACGCCGAACGCCTACGTGGCCGGCGCTTCGCTCGCGTCCTGCGCCACACCCTGGACTACCTGCTGCGCGAGATGCAGGCGCCGGCGGGCGGCTTCTACTCCGCGACCGACGCGGACTCCGAGGGCGAGGAAGGGCGCTTTTTCCTGTGGACGCCGGCCGAGCTGCGCGCCGTGCTCGGCCCCGAGGACGCCGATTGGCTCGCGGCGCGCTACGACGTCCGGCCGGGTGGCAACTTCGAGGGCCGCAGCATCCTGCACCTCGACGCATGGCTGCCCGAGGCGGAGCAAGCGCGCGCCGACGCGCTGCTCGAGCGCCTGCGTCTGGCGCGCGCCGAGCGGGTGCCGCCGTTGCTGGACGACAAGGTGCTCGCGTCGTGGAACGGTCTACTGATCGAGACGCTCGCGCGGGCGTCGGAGGTATTGCAGGCGCCGCGCTACCTCGAGGCGGCGCAGCGGGCGGCGCGCTTCGTCACGGTGCAGATGCGCGACGCGCAGGGCCGGCAGCTGCGCGTGGCGATCGGTGAGCCGGCAGCCGGCGGAAGCGCTCGCGTCGCCGGCCAACTCGACGACCACGCCTTCGTCGCCGCCGGGCTCTTGGCGCTGTTCGAGGCGACGGGCGAACCGTCTTGGCTGCGCGAGGCGCGGTCGCTGCAGGCGCGCTTGGACTCCGCCTTCTGGGACGCGCGCGGCCACGGCTACTTCGCCACCGCCGCCGACGCGCCGAGCCTGCTCGCGCGCGAGAAACCCGACTACGACGGCGCCGAGCCCTCGGGCAACGCGGTGGCGGCGCAGAACCTGCTGCGCCTCGGCGCGCTGACGGGCGAGCAGGGCTACCACGACCGCGGCGTGCAGACGGTGGCGGCGTTCGGGGCGCGCTTGGCCCGGATGCCGCTCTCGATGGCAGATCTGCTGCTGGCGGTGCAGATGCTGCACGCGCCGCTGCGCGAGGTGGTGCTGGTTCGGCCGGCGCAGAGCACGCCGGCGGCGTTCGAGCCGATGTTGCGGGCGCTGCGCCGTGCCGGGCTGCCACAGCACGTCCGATTGCTCGTGCAGGAGGGGGAGGCGCAGCGGCAGATCGCAGCGGTGGCGCCGATCGTCGCGGAGAAGGTCGCGCGCGGCGGCACCGTGACGGCCTATGTCTGCGTGCGCGGGACGTGCAAACTCCCGACCACCGAACCCGAGGTGATGATCCGGCAACTGCGAGACGGCCCGCGATGAGTCTCGATCCCGGCACCGGGACGCTGCGGCGCACCGAAAGATTGAAACCCTCCCGCGGAAGTGAAAGGCTCCCAGCCCTTCCCTCGTGCGTGGAGATGGCGATGTTTGCGAACGGCTGCTGGTTTCTCGTCCTCCTGACGGTCTTGGCCGTCGGCTGTGGTAGCTCGGTCGAGCCCCGCGTCGGTGCGGACAGCTCCGGCGGAGGTGGCGGTTTCGGTAGTGATGGCACGATCTTTGGCGGCAGCGACAGCGCAGGTGGCGGTGGCGGCGACAGCGCCGGCGGCGGGCAAGATGTGGCCGACGCCGGCGCGCCCGACAGCGCCGATACCGTCGTCGATCCGAGCTGCCCCGGCGGCTGCGACGACGGCGTGCCCTGCACCGTCGATGCCTGCAAATCCGGCACCTGCACGCACAACCTCGCGCCCGGCACCTGCTACGCGGACGGGCAATGCTTCTCGCCCGGCCCGGCGGCGGGCAAGAACTGCCTGGTCTGCGATCCGGCCAAGGCGCAGCTCGCGTTGGTGCCCGCCCCCGCCGGCAGCGGCTGCGACGACGGCTCGGTCTGCACCGAGCAGGACGCCTGCGACGCCACGGGCACCTGCGCGGGCAAGCCCAAGGCGGGCTGCTGCAAGGCCGACATCGACTGCGTCGTGAGCGAGCCCTGCCAAGTCGGGGTCTGCGACGTGGGCACCGGCACCTGCAGCGGCAAGGCGACGCCGAGCTGCTGCAAGGCGGGCGTGTGCTGCGATACCGGCATCGGCGCGCCGAAGACCACCGGCCACGCTTGCGGCACCACCACGGTGCAGAGCGATTGGGCCTGCGATGGCGCCGACAAGCGCCGCCGCGACGCGGTCGCCGGCTGCGACGGCACCTCGGCGACCGGCTGCTCGACCGCGAGCGAGCATCTGGTCTGGGGCGAGTGGAAGACCGCCTCGAGTTGCCCGAGCGGACAGCTCTGCGTGCCGGCGGCGCCGGGCGTCGAGCCGAGCTGCGGCACGCCGCCCGAGTGCAGCAAGCAATCGGATTGCAACGACGGTCAGCCGTGTACCTTCGACGTCTGCGACGCGGGCAAATGCGCGCACGTGCCGGAGAAGGCGGGTACGGCGTGCGGTACCAAGGTCGTGGCGACCGAGTATCAGTGCAGCAGCCCGAACCAGGGCGCGAGCATTCAGATCCGCGAAGGCGTCGCGGCCTGCGACGGCCAGACCGCGACCTGCCCGACGACGACCGACAAGCCTGTCTTCGGGCCCTGGAAGACCTTCAAGACCTGCCCGTGGACCGACGTCTGCGAGGTGAGCGACGCCAGCCAGCCGGGCGTGTGCAAGGGCGCGCCGAAGTGCAAGCCCGGTACGACCTGCTGCACCGACGCCGGCGAATACGCCGCCAAGGGCACGATCTGCGCCGACAAGGAGGTCGACGTCGAGTCGGTCTGCGAGGGCACCGCGCCCGGCAACAGCGTCAAATCGCGCGTCGCCAAGCCCGGCTGTTCCGGCAACGGCACGACCTGCTACGAGTTCTCCTCGAGCTACTGGGTTTGGAGCGAGTGGAAGGTCACCGCGACCTGCGGCCCCAAGGAGGCGTGCGAGATCGGCTGGAACGGCACTGGCTCCTGCACCAGCAAGACGCAATGCTCGCCGAGCTCGGGCTGCTGCACGCAGGACGGCTTCTACGCCGCGCAGGGCTCGACCTGCTCGACCTCGTCCTCCAAGGCGAAGACCGAAAAGAAGTGCGAGAACAACGCCAAGGGCGGATGGATCTTGCAGCGCGAGGCGAGCTACGGCTGCTCGGGCAAGGGCGGCTCCTGCTCGTACGCCTCGGCGGACTACGTCTGGGGCGAGTGGAAGCAGCTCGAGCAATGCGCGAAGAACGAAGCCTGCAACGACAGCTGGGGCTACGTCAGCTGCGTCTCGGCCGGCACCTGCTCGCCCTCGGGTGGCTGCTGCGACGAGACCGGCGAGTACCTGCCCAAGGGCAGCCAATGCGAGACCTCGAGCTCGGCCTATCAGACGCAGCAGCAATGCGACGGCACCAAGATCATGACCCGCGAAGGCTGGCTGGGCTGCTCCGGCCAGAGCGGCTCGTGCTCCTACAGCAGCGAGAACATCGTCTGGGGCGATTGGAAGCTCGAGAAGGAGTGCGGCCCGGACCAGACCTGCAAGGGTCAGAGCTTCCCCTACTGCGGCACGCCCTAGCGCGACCGCTCGGCCGTCTCCCCCACCCTCGCCCGCCGGAGGTCCGATCGATCATGCGAGCGTTCATCTCGTCCCGTGCTGCACGATGCCGCTTCGGCCTCACCCTGCTGCTCGGCCTGACGGCGGCCTGCTCGGACGGCATCGACACCTTCCGCATCACCGAGACGGCGACAGCGACGGTGCCCAAGGGCACGCTGCTCGAGGAGCTGGTCGGCGGCTTCGGCTTCGACGGCTTCACCGACCTGGACCTGACCAGCAACCAGACGCTGCAGAATCAGGGCGTCAAACGCAGCCAGATCGACTCGGTGCGGATGACCAAGCTGCGCTTGGAGATCACCTCGCCGGCGACCGGCCAGGAGTTCGACTTCCTCACGAAGATCGAGTTCTTCGTCAGCGCCGACGGCCAGACCAAGAAGCGTTTGGCGGCAAAGGGCCCGGTCCCGGACGGCGTGAAGCAATTCGACTGCGACCTCGACGGCATCGAGCTCGCGCCCTACGTCGCCGCGCCGGCGATGGACATCACCACCGTGACCAGCGGCAAGCGACCGAGCAACGAGACCACGATCCTCGCGACGATGGAGTTGCTCGTCGACGTGAACGTCGCGGGTCTGTTCGACTGAAGCCGGCAGGGGCGTGGCTACGCGTCGATGGCCGAGATCGACGCGATCTCGCGCCCGGTCGCGGTCGAGCACACGATCTCCACCCGACTCCCGACACCATAGGGTTCGAGCAGCGCGACCGGGCCGGAGAATTCGGCCGGGACGACCTGCGCCACCGCCAACTCGCGGCCGTCGCTGAGTCGCGCGGCGCTCAGCTCCAAGGCGACGAACGCCTCCTCTGCGGGCTGATTCGGGCCGAGGTGCGTACGCGGCTGATGCCGGCCGACCTCGACGACGACGCCTTCCACCACGAGCCGCGGCGCTTCCGCCCCGCCGAATCGGCGCAACAGCTTGCCGAGCACGGTCCTACGCTCCGCCGCGCGAGCCGTCGCCGTCCTGCGAGGCGTCGGCGTCGGCGACCTGCTTCTCGGCGAGATCGCGCTCGGCGCGCTTGTTCATCGCCGCCGAGAGGTCGTTGGGGTTGGCGATGATCGCACCGAACATGCCGGTCGGAGCCTTGTCGCCGGTGGCCTCTTCGTAGAAGCCCTTGGCGAAGGTCGCGCAGCTGTGGCCGCCGTCGAAGCCGAAGAGGTTGTACTTGCCGCCGGCGGCGTTGGCCCACGCCTCGCCGCGCGCGAGCTGGTCTTCGTCGACCGCCGTGGCCAAGGTGCCGCTCGCACCACGGCTGCCGTCGGGGTGCAGGACGCGCCCGTCGACGGACTTCCACGGCTGATAGCGCGGAAAATCACGTACACTGTTGGCGGTGTAGCCCCAGGAATCCCGCCGCCCATCGGGCTTGACGACATCGACCCAGCAGTGGCCGACGTTCAAGTCTTGCCAGAACTCGCGCGAGAACGGGCTGCCGCCGCGGCGCGCCGACAAGATCACCTGCGCCGTCTTGGGCTTGGCCGACTCGGTCGCCTGACCCTGCAGCTGCTCGCCGGGCGTGCTGTCGCCGTCGGGTTGGAGTGCCCGCCGCTGCGCCTCGTAGCCGCCAGCGAGCGTCGCCGCGGTCGTGCCGGGCGTCGTCGAGCCGGCTTCGCCGGTCGGTGCTGGCGGCGTCGAACTCCGAGCGTCTTTCTTCTTGTCACCGAGCTGCATCGCGCCCTCCTACCGCCGCAGGTTCGCATGCCCCGAGGTGGGGGGAAAGCTTCAATCCCCGTTCCGGGGACTCACAGCCCCCCCTGCGCGACGCCTCCGCCGCGACTGGAGCGCGCAATTGCCCGACCTGTCTCTCCGAGCTACATTCCGCCCGGCGCGTCCCACCGGGCGCCTGGAGTCCTCATGGCGAGCGGAACCGCCGTTTGGTGGTCCGAGTTTTCGACGTTCTGGTTGCGGCACCCCGTCCGCCGCCTGGGCCTGCTGTCGATCGCGTGCCTGCTCGCGATCGCCATCTACGGCACCCAATTCTTCCGCGTCGAGAAGGAGCTCGCGAGCCCGCACAAGGCGCTCGGTCTCAGCGCCGAGACGGTCTACCTGCCGCCGGTCGAGGTGCTGCGGCTCGCCAGCCTCGGCCACCAGAGCTTCGTCGCCGACCTGCTCTTCGTGCGGGTGGCGCACTACTTCGTCGACCACCTGCTGACCGACTCGCAGATGCCCTTCATCGACCTGTACTTGGAGGCGATCTGGGGCTTGGACGCGCACAACAAGACGACCTACCACTGGGGCGCGCAGGTCATCAAATTCGGCCAGGTCATCGACGAGGACGTCAACCGCCGCGCCAACCGCTTCGCCCGCCTGGGCATCGAGGCCTTCCCGCTCGACGGCTGGCTGTACCACGAGATCGCCTACAACCTCTTCGCCTACAAGCACAACTACGACGCCATCGAGTCCGAGCGGCGCGAGAAGTTGGCGCTCGCGTACATGGGGCTGGCGTACAAGATGCCGGGGTTCGACTTCGACCCGAACTACCTCGCCACCCTCTACGAGCGCGCCGGCAACGTCGACGACGCCGTCTCGACCGCGCTGGGCGCCTACGCCCTCGGCACCGTCGAGCAGCGCCGTGAGCTGCGGCTGCGCTTGCAGGAGAAGGACCGCGAGGGCGCTGCGGCGCAGCTGGCGTGGCTCGACCGCTTCCATCGCCGCGATTGGCGCTGGCTGAGCGAGCCGCTCTCGGTGTTGGTCGGTCCGCGGCGGTTGGCGTTGCCGCCGATCGACGCCGCGCGCCCCGAGAACTGGCTGGCCGAGCCGGCGACGCCGCGCACCATCGTCGAAGAGCTCGACTTGGAGCAGGTCGAGCCTATCGCCGGTATCATGGACCCGGGCACCCGCCGCGACGCCGCCGAATGGCATCCGCCGGACGGTTCGCCCTTCGCGCTGCCGCCGGCGGCGACGCTGACCGAAGCGCCGCCGACCGTGGCCGCGCCCGCATCCGCCGAATCTGCACAGGAGCAGCCGTGACGCATCCACTCCAGAGCCTCTCGGGCAGCAAGGTCGTCATCACCGGCGGCGCCGGCTTCATCGGCAGCACGTTGGCGCGTCGCTTGGCCGAGGTCGCGGGCGTGCAGGTCGTGCTCTACGACAACCTGCACCGCGACGCCGTGACCGACTCGGACCTGCTGCAGCGGCCGAATATCCGGCTCGTCCGCGGGGACGTGCTCGACAAGAGCGCGCTGATGGGGGCGATGAGCGGCGCGGACATCATCGTGCACATGGCGAGCATCGCCGGCGTCGACACGGTGATGCAGCTGCCGGTGCAGACGATGATGGTGAGCATGCAGGGCACGATGCACGTGCTCGACATCGCGCACAGCATGATGAAGGCGGGGCACAAGATTCACCGCGTGGTCGATTTCTCGACCTCGGAGGTCTTCGGTCGCTACGCCTTCCGGGTGACCGAGGGCGACGCGACGGCGCTCGGTGCGGTGGGCGAGGCGCGCTGGACCTACGCGGTGAGCAAGCTCGCGACCGAGCATTTGGCGTGGAACTACTTCAAGCAATACGGGCTGCCGACCGCGTCGATCCGGCCGTTCAACATCTACGGGCCGCGGCAGGTCGGCACCGGCGCGATCCACCACTTCATCCGGCGTGCGCTGGAGGGTCGGACGCTGACGGTGCACAACGACGGCTCGCAGATCCGTAGCTGGTGCTTCATCGACGACATCATCGACGGCATCGGCTTGGTGCTGACCCGCGACGAAGCCGTCGGCCAATCGTTCAACATCGGCAACCCGCGCTCGACCGTCACGATCCACCAGCTCGCGCACGATATCGTGCGCCTGGCCGGCAGCAACTCGAGCGTCGAGCACGTCGAGTGGAACCACCCCGACGTCGAGCTGCGCGTGCCCGATATCCAGAAGGCCCGCAAGCTGCTCGGCTACGCGCCGCAGATCGACCTGGAAGACGGTCTGGCCCGCACCATCGCCTGGTACCGCGAGGATATCGCCAGGGTCGAGGGCAAGGCCGAAGGAGGCGCCCGATGAGCGCGACCGACGGCGCGCCCGTTCTCGAGGTGGAGGGTCTCGCCAAGACCTTCCGCGTCGGCTTGCTCGGCCGACCGGTCGAGGCGGTGCGCGGCATCTCGTTCCGGCTCGAGCCGGGCCGCGTGCTCGGCTATCTCGGGCCGAACGGCTCGGGCAAGACCACGAGCATCAAGTGCATGTTGGGCCTGATCCAGCCGACGGCGGGCAAGATCGCGTTCTTCGGCCGGCCGCACACCGACCCGCTCGCCCGCGCCCGCATCGGCTACATGCCCGAGCACCCCTACTTCTACGATTACCTCAAGCCACCCGAGGTGCTCGACTACGTCGGCCGGCTCTACGGCATCCCGGCCGAGATCCGCCGCAAGCGCAGCCACGAGCTGCTCGAGCGTCTGGGCCTCGGCCACGCGATGGACCGCACGCTGCGCGGCTTCTCCAAGGGCATGCTGCAGCGCGTCGGCATCGCGCAGAGCCTGGTCAGCGACCCCGACCTGGTCGTCTACGACGAGCCGCTCTCGGGCCTGGATCCGATCGGCCGCAAGGAACTGCGCGACCTGATGGCCGAGCTCCGCGCCGAGGGCAAGGCGCTCTTCGTGACGAGCCACGTGCTCTCGGACCTCGAGTCGTTCTGCGACGAGGTCGTCATCCTCCGCAAGGGCGTCGCCGTCGCGCAGGGCCACCTCGACGACCTGCTGCGGCGCGACCGGCTCGAGTCCTCGGCCACGCTCACCCTGCCCGCCGGCGCCTCGGCCGCGCTCGGCGCGGAGTTGGCGGCGGCGTGCGGCGGCAGCGTCACCGCCGAGAAGGACGGCAAGGTCACGGTGCTGCTGCCTTCGGACGCCGTCGCGGCGCTGACCGCGGCGGCGGCCGAGCGCTCGGCCACGCTCGTCGAGCTGCATCCGGTCAAGGATACGCTCGAGGAGCTCTTCGTCCGCCAGGCGCTCGCCATCGACGGCGCCGGCTCGCAGGAGGCTCCATGAACGCCCCGAGTGCCGGGCGCGTCCCGACCCACGTGCAGGGCATCGGTCCGATGGTCGGCCGCATCGCCGCGGTGACCGGCAACACGCTGCGCGAGGCCGGCCGCAACCGCATCTTCTACGGCCTGCTGGTCGTCGCGGGTGTGATGATCTTGGGCTCGATGGTCCTCTCGGACCTCGCCCTGGTCGACCAGAAGGCGCGGTTGGTGCAGGACTTCGGCCTGTTCGTGATCCCGCTGCTGACGGTGCTGACGGCGGTGGTCCTCGGCGTCGTGCTGCTGCAGAAGGAGATCGAACAGAAGACGCTCTACGCGATCTTGCCCAAGCCGGTGCGGCGGTCGGAGTTCCTGATCGGCAAATTCCTCGGCCTCGCCTCGCTGCTGGCGGTGCAGATGGTCGTGCTCTCGGTCTGCTGGTCGGGCGTGTTGGCGCTGCGCGGCGGCGAGGTCACGCCGCCGGTGCTGGTGGCGTTGGGCTTGTCGTACGTGGAGATCGTGCTGGTGACGGCGATCGCGACGTTCTTCTCCGCGCTCTCGTCGCCGATCTTGTCGGGTGTGCTGACGACGGGGTTGTTCGCGATCGGGCGCATTGCCTACGTCTTGACGGACCTCTTGGCGGCCAAGAAGGGGATCTTTGTCGAGGTTCCGGCGATGCGGGCGTTCGGGAAGGTGCTCGTCACCGTGGTTCCCGATTTGTCGACGTTCAATATTTCGGATGAGGTTTTGTTGGGTTGGGCGGTTCCTTCGGGGTATGTTTGGGCGGCTGTGGGGTATGGGTTGGCTTGGACTGTGGTGTTTTTGGTTTTGGGTGTTTTGGTGTTCGAGCGGCGGGATTTGACTTGATTCTTGCT
>JBEARB010000165.1:0-12246 GCA_041163625.1 Pseudomonadota bacterium
ATAGAAGTAGATCGTGAGCAGGACGACCACGCCGAAGAGCATCAGCGCGCGACCGTTGACGCGAGCAAGGTCGAAATAGTCCACGTCTAGCCCTCCGCGGGTTCACCCAAGCCGGTCAGCAACGCGCGCGCCAGTTCGCCGATTGTCAGCGACTCGCCGGTGACGGCGTCACGCACCTTCGCGCGGTCCGCGAGCGCCTCGCGCAGGAGCGCGACGTCTGAGGGCCTTGCGAGGACTGCCGCGGCCCGCAAGGCGCCGGCCCGTAGCACCGCCGAACGTACTCGACACGCCTTGGCGATCTCCTCGACGTCGAAGTTGGCGAGGGTCGCAGCGCGCAGCACCAGCGCCTCTGCGCGGACGCGCTCGTCTGTATCCTTGGAGACGACGTCAAGGACCATTGCCAGCGAGTGGACGCCGAGGACAAGCCCCGCGCGCAGCAACCGCACTCGAACAGTCGGATCGGGCTCGGCGTGCTCGCTGAGCCGAGAGGTGATGCGGCTCATGCCGCCGGTGTCGGCGTTCCGCCAGCCGTGCCCCACCAGCAGGTCGATCGTCGCGATCCGCACCGCGACGCTCGGATGCTTCAAGCCGTCGTACGCGTAGAGCACCGGCGCGTCGCAGCGGCTCGCGAAGAGCATCTGCACCACGGCTTTGGCCCAAGCGACGTTGTCGTGGCGCGCCTGCTCGGCGACGAACGCGGAGACCCGCGGGTGGGTCGCGGGCAGGGCACCGCTCTCCTCGGCCACGACCGTGCGCAGAGCCACGTCGGGCAGGGTCAGCCCCATCCGCAGCCGGCCGATGCCGCCCTCGCCGTGCAGGGACGCACGCAGCGCCTCGCGCGCGGTCTGCTGCGCTTCGGGCGTCTTGGCCGCCACCACCGCCTCTGCCATCGCGCGGACCTGCGCCGACTCTTCTGGCGGGACTTGGCGGAACACCGGATCGAGCTCGAAGGGCGTCGGCTGGGCGGCCATCGCGTGCGCGGCGAAATCGCAGAGCGCCGTCCGCGGCGTGGTCGGCAGTCGGTCCAGCGCATGCCCCGGCGGGTCCTGCAGGCGCATGGGCCAGGTCGGCGCGGTGGCGTCGGTCGGCGTCGGCGCGTCGGCACGGGCGCCGGTCTGCGGGGCGAGCGCCACGAGCAGGATGACCGGCACGAACCGGGCGGGAGAGAGGACGCGAGACAATAGCGGGGGCAGGCGGCGATTCATGGGCGCATCGTGCCGCGACCGCACGATCCTGCCAAGATCTGCGGCAGCATCGCCTTTCTTGCGGGGCGGCGGGGCTGCTGCTCTACTGCCGCCGTGTCCACGCCGACGCCGACTCCGCCCCCCGATCCCGTCGCCGAGGCCGCGCGCTGGCAGGCTCGCACCCACAAGCTCCTGCTCGGGTTCGCGCTCGGTGCCGCGAGCATGTGGTTGGTCTGGCGCCTCCGCATCGTGACGGCCCCGCTGGTGGTCGGCTTCCTGCTCGCGTGGGCGCTCAATCCGGCGGTGCGCTGGCTGCGACGGCTGCGGGTGCCCGCGCTGGTCGCGCTGATGGTGCCGCTCGCGGTCGTGATCGGCCTCGGCGTCGTCACGCTCGCCATCATCGTCCCGGTCCTCGGCACCGAGTTGATGCGCGTGAGCGCCGCGCTGCCCGGGCGCGTCCGCACCGCCTTGCTGCATCTGGATCCCTTCTTCGAGCGCGTCGTCGGTCGTCCCGTGACCGAGATGGTGGCGCCCGAGGCCTTGCTCAAGGCCCTGCAGGGGGAGCTCCGCGAGCTGGCCGGGCCGGCGACCTCGATGGTCTCCTGGCTGCTCGAAAGCGCCGGCACCGTGCTCCTGGCGATCGGCAACGTCGGCCTGGTCTTCGTCGTCACCGCCTTCCTGATCGACGACTATCGTCAGATCTTGCGCTTCTTCGACGATCTGGTGCCGCCGCGGGCGCGCCCGACGGTGCGCCGGATCGCGGGCCGCATCGACGAGACGCTGATGGGCTTCGTGCGTGGCGAGCTGCTGCTCTTCATCCTCGCCTCGATGTCGTTCACCGCGGGCTTGATGGTGCTCGAGGTCCCGTTCGCGGCGCTCATCGGGCCGGTCGCCGGCGCCCTCTACCTGGTCCCCTACCTCGGCGTGGTGACCGGCGCCGCCATCGCGCTGCTGCTCGCGCTGCCGGAGGCGCCGAGTTGGGCGACCTTCGCCGGCGTGACGTCGGTCTTCGCCGTGTTCTACGGCGTCGATTTGCTCTTCGTCACACCTCGACTGATCGGTGGCCGCGTCGGGCTACAGCCGATCGTCGTGCTCCTCGGCATCATCGCGGGCGGCGAACTCCTCGGGATCGCCGGCATCGTCCTGGCGGTCCCGTTCCTTGCGGTGGTACGAATCCTGTTGATAGAGTCCATCGACGCGTATCGACGCACCGCTGCCTTTTCGGAGGCGGTGCCCGAAGCGGCAGAGGCGGCCGGGGACCCGATCCCCGCGCAGTTGCCGGCCGAAGCGTCCCCAGAGAACGAGAGCGCACCATGACCGAGCGCAACGACATCCCGCCGGCGCCGGACCTTCCCCCGCCGTTGCCGAAGCAGACCGTGAACACGGCGACATCCGGAGACGTGGCCACGTTCCCGACGGCCGAACTCGAGTCGTGGATGCGCCTCGAGGTTTTCCGTGGTGTCCGGCGCGCAGCCATGGACGACCTCGCCGCCGCCGCCACGCGAGTGGAGCTGCCGGTCGACGCCGTCATCATCGAACAGGGCAGCGATGGCGACGAGATGTTCCTGCTCACGCGGGGCACGGTCCGCGTCAGTGTCCGCGGCGACAAGGCCGGGACCTACTTCGAGCGCGCCCTGGTCGCACCGGCGATGTTCGGTGAGATGGCGCTGCTGACGTCCGAGCCGCGCACGGCGTCGGTGACGGCGTTGACCGACGTCGAGGTGATGCGCGTCGGCAAGGGCGCCTTCCAGAAGCTGATCGAGCGTAGCCCGCAGGCCGGCACGATCCTCACCAAGATCGTCGGCGACCGGCTGCTCGAGTCGAGCACCATCAAGCGCGTCGGCAAGTACGAGGTTCAGGGCCGCATCGGCGCCGGCGCGGTGGCGACGGTGTTCTCGGCGCTGCATCCCGAGCTCGGCAAGGAAGTCGCCCTGAAGATGCTCAGCCACGCGCTGGTCTTCCACCCGGGCTTCGCCGACCAGTTCAAGCGCGAGGCGCGGGTCGTCGCCAGCCTGAACCACGAGCACATCGTCCGCGTGCTGGACACCGAGTACGCCTACGGCACGCACTTCATCGTGATGGAGAAGCTGACCGGCGTGCTGCTCGAGGATCTGATCGAGAACGACCAGGGCGTCGCCTGGGGTGCGGTCCGTCGAATCCTCAAGGAGGTCGCGCAAGCGCTGGCGTACAGCCACGATCGCGGCCTGCTGCACCGCGACATCAAGCCGAGCAACGTCTTCCTGACCGAGGACCGGCGCGCAAAGCTGCTCGATTTCGGCATCGCCGTCACCGCGGACGCCTCCGCGACCCGGGACGCTCATCTGCTCGGCACGCCCTACTACATGTCGCCCGAGCAGATCCGCGGCGACCAACTCGACGGCCGCACCGACCTCTACTCGCTGGGCATCATGGCCTATGAGCTGTGCACGCGGTACGTGCCCTTCGACGCCGAGTCCCTCGACGATTTGCTGCGCCTGCATCTCGAGCAGCCGACGCCCGATCCGCGCGAGTACGCGCCGGACATCCCCGACGACCTCGTGCAGTTCATCCGCATCGCGACCGCCAAGCGCCGTGAGGATCGCTTCGAGAGCTGTGACGCCGCAGCGCGCTTCCTGCAGACCGCGGCGGAGCTGCCTCTGGTCCACAAGATCGAGCTCTCCACGCTCGCAATCAGCTATCACCCGAGTCGCCGTCGCATGGTGGCCGAGGCCCTGCGCGATCTGCACGCGCGGCTCTCGCACGTCGCTGGCGTCTCCCTGCTCTACGGCCATCAGGCCAGCAGCGCCCGAGAGGAAGACGCTTGACTGCCTCGACCGAGTCTCCGCGCGAGGGCGGCCTCGCGCATTGGATCGTCGTCTTCGTCGTCTTCGGTATCACCGGCGGCCTCTCCGTCCGGCTCTCCGGTTTGCTGTTGCGTGATGTTCTCGGCCTCGAGGGCGGCTTCTGGGCCGGGCCGTGGTCGTACCGCCTGACCTACCTGCTGCTGATTCCGCCCTGCTACTCGGCGCTGCTCGCCACGATCGGGACGCTCCTCGGCAAGGGCCCGTATTTCCGCAGCCGTGTCGTGAAGATGTGGCGTCGACTCCTGCCGCGTCCGGTGGCAGACCGGCTGTTCGGCGCGATTCCTTGACACATATCAAGCTCGATGGATCGATCCAGGGCTCACCGGCACGGATGTCCGGTAGGTTGGAGCCCGGATGGACGCCCTCGAGCGCGATCTACTGGATAGCTATCGACTGATTTCCGGCGTCGTGGTCGACCTTCGACAAGTCGACGATCGCGCAAGGGCCTTTCTCTCCGATCTGGCCCTGCGGCTGGCGCAGGGGCAGGGCTACGCCGAGTTGGTCGGCCGCGTCCTGCGGCCGGATGCAGCCATCTACGAAGGGCACAGCCCGCTGGCACCGAACGCGCAGGAGCTACCCGGCGTGCGCGTCGCCCGTGACCTCGTCTACCGCGCCGGCATCGCCGAGGGCGTCATCGAGCCGCGACCGACCGAAGAGGACGCCGTCGCGCTGCCGCGCGGGCTGCGCACGGTGCGCGACGCCGCTGGCAACCCGCGCGAGGCGCCGACGGCGGGCCGTTCGCTGACGACCGAGCAGATCGTGACGGTCGGCGAGGCGATGACGCTGCTCGGCATCACCCGGCAGGCGGTGATCAACTCGGTGCACAGTGGGCGTGTCCGCGGTGAGCAGCACGGCAAGCTCTGGATCCTGGCGCGCGAGGACGTCCTCGCCTATCGCGCCGAACGTGAAGGGCGCCTCGCCACGCGTGGCTAGAACGTGGTAGCGTGGCGCGCACAGCGCGCGCGCTGCCAGAGAAGGAGCGGAGATGCGACGGAGCGTCCTTTCCGGAGCCCACCAGCCTGCGGCGGCGGCCCTCGTTGCCCTGCGCGCCATGGCTTGGCTCTTGGTGCTGGGCTGCGCGGCCCCTGCCTTCGCGCAGTCAGCGCGCAAGACCCCGACCAAGGGCGCCAAGGCGGCCAGCGATGCCGAGGCCCGGGTGCGCCGCTCACGCGCGGCCGAGCTGCTCCGCAAGATCGAGCAGACCCGACCCGGTCCGGATCGCTACAAGCTGGTCGACGGCGTGATCGAGCTCGGCGACGACGCCTGGCCGACGGTCGAGCCGGCGCTGGCGCGGCTCAGCGGGCTGGCCGAGGGCGAGGCGGTCGTAGTCGACCTGCTGCTCGGCTTCATGCCCACCAGCTACGACAAGGTGGTCGAGACCGCCCCGAAGCTGGCCGACGAGGCGGCGTGGCGGGTGGTGCGCTTCGTGCTCCGCTTGCCCGAGGACGACCGACAGCTCGCGCTGCTCCGGACCATGCTGCCGCGCAACGACGAGCGCATCTTGCTGGCGATCGTGCCGCCGCTGGTCGCCAAGGGCGAGCAGGCCGTATTCCCGCGCCTGGTCGCGTTGGTCGACGAGAGCCGCCCGCAGCTGGCCGCGTTCGCGATCGACGTGCTCGCCGCGAACCGCTACGAGGCGGCGATGCCGGCGCTCGTGCGCCTGCTCGGCATCGAGGCGCGCCGCGCGACGCAGAGCAACCTGCCGATGCGCCTGAAACTCATCAACGCTATCGCCCGCATCGGCGGCGAGCCGGCGGTGCCGCCCCTGATGGAGGCCCTGCAGCTCCCGGATCAGCGCCGCGCCGTCAAGGACGGCCTGCGCTTGGTCGGTGCGCCCGCCGTCCGCGCCGCGCTCTTTCTGCTGCGGACGGCGACCGGGTCGCGTTTGGTCGTGGCGCTCGAACTGCTCGAATATCTCCGCGTCGAGGCGGCCACCGAGCTCGTCACGTTGCTGCGTGCCGGCGACGCGTCCACGCGGGAGCTCGCGCTGGACGTGCTCGCCTACATCGGCGTCGCCGACGTGCGGCCGCAGGTCGCGCAGGTCGTGCGCGAGCGCCGGGTCGGCGACATCTCCGGCCTCCTGCGACTGTGCAGCGCGCTCTACGACGACGAGGTGCGCAAGCTGATGTTCGAGCTGCTCGAGTCGCCCGATTCGGCGACGCGCAAGGCCACCGTCGACGCGCTCTGGCGCCTGCGCGACCCGAAGACCTACCGCGTGCTGCGGGTGGTCGCGGCACAGGATCGCGACGACGACGTCCGCATCGCCGCGATCCGCGCGGTCGCCGGCACCGCCGATCCGAAGGGCATCGCGCTGCTGCGCAAGATGGTCCGCGTCCCCAACCACACGCTGAAGATGGTGCTGGTGCAGGAGATCTCGCGGGTCGACAACTGGCTCGAGGGCGCCACCGCGCTGCTCCCCCTGCTCGGTGACCCGGACGACGCGGTCTTCCGCGCCGCACTCGCGACGATCGAGCGGATGACCTTCCACAGCGGCCCGCGGCGTGGTGGCGGCTGGAAGGCCTGGCTCGCGCAGCAGAAGGCGCGCCAAGTCCCGGACTTCGAGAAGGCCATCGCCGACGAAGCCCGCTACGTGGTCGCCGAACGCGAGATGAGCGTGATGGTCCGGGGCGATGACGACGTCACACTCGCCCTGGTCAGCGGCCCGCCCTACCGCGACGCCACGCACCTGGTGCCGTGGGCGTGGCAACTCGAGGGCAACCACCGTGTCGCTGTGATGCGCCGCGCCCCCTGGCCCTTCCGCGCCTCGCGCGACGGCGGTTACGAGCGTTGGTCGGCCGAGGTCGACGGCATGCTCGGTCGGCTCGGCAAGGGCGCGGTCGTGTTGGTCGCGGATCTCGGCGGTGCCGCCTACGCGATGCGCTACGCGGCCGAGCATCGCAAGGCCGTCAGCCACGTCGTGCTTCTCGGCGGTCCGTGGCCGAGCGCCGAGGCGCTCGAGCGCCTGCCCGCCGAAGTCGTCGGCGCGGTGCCCGACAACGCCCGCGCCGACCTGGAATTCGGTCTCGGCGCGGGCTGGCAATACGCTCCCGAGCAAGCTCGCCACATCGCGATGCGCGGCCTGCTGCACGGCGCGCTCGGCGTGCGCGCGATCGGACCGCGGCTGCACTGGGACAACCTCGCCGACGACGCCTTCGAGCCCATTCTGCTCGAGCGGATGCGCAACGAGCTCGCCGACTTCGAGCCGGGGCTCACGCCGCAGCCGGTGCTCGTCGTGCTCGGCGACAAGGCTCCCTGGGCCGAGTCCACCCGCAAGGCGCTCGAGCCGTTGACGACGCGCAAGCGCAACCCGGTGCGAATCGCCCTGATTCGCGGCGCCGGCGCGATGCCGCTCGCGGAGAAGCCCGAAGAGACGCGCGCGGCCATCCGCGGGTTCCTGGATCCCTGATGCGACGCCTCGCGCGCTGCCCGGCCGCGGTCCTCTGCGCGGGCGCTCTCGTTGCCGCAGTCCTCTCGGGCTGTACGGGCAGCGACGTCGGCACCAGCGCGAGCCTCGCTCGGCAGCCGGTCGTCCTCGCGGACGCCGGGGCGGTGACGCCGCCCGTCGGCCCTATCTGCGAAACCGACAGCGACTGCGGACCTCTGGCCGACGCTGCCTGCGTGGTCGCCCGCTGTGACAAGGCGACCGGACAGTGCTTGGTCGCCCGCGCCGCCGACTTCAGCGCCTGCGACGACGGCGAGCCCTGCAGCGCCGAGTCGGTCTGCCTCGCCGGCGGCTGCATCGCCAGCCGACCGACCGACTGCGACGACGGCAACCCCTGCACCAACGACGATTGCGCGGCCGGCGTCGGCTGCATCACGACGCCGAAGACGCTGGCGCCGTGCAGCGACGACAACCCCTGCACCGTCGACGACCGCTGCGAGGGCGGCGCCTGCGTCGCCAGCCAGAACCTCTGCGGCTGCGACAGCGACGCGGCCTGCGCCAGCCTCGGCAGCCAATGCGTCGGCGCCATGGTCTGCGTCGGCGGCGGCTGCGTGCCGGCGGTCGGTGCCGTGCCCAGCTGCGACGACGGCCAGCCCTGCACGCTCGACGGGTGTGATCCGGTCGCAGGCTGCACGCACGTCGCGCGTCCGGACGGCACGCCCTGCGACGACGGCAACCTCTGCACCGCCGCGGAGCGCTGCCTGATCGGCGCCTGCGTGGCGGCCGCCAAGCTCCCCTGCGGAGACGGCGGCCCGTGCAGCACCGAGACCTGCGATGCCGCCCTGGGCTGCGTCGCCGCGCCCGACGCCGACGGCACCGCCTGCGACGACGGCAACCCCTGCACCGAAGCCTCGCGCTGCGAGAGCGGCGCCTGCGTCGGCCCGAGCAGCTGCGAATGTGACGTCGCCGCCGACTGCGACGCCTTCGGTGCGGTGCCCGCCTGCCTCGGTGCCTGGCGCTGCCGGCTCGGGCGCTGCGAGGTCGATCCCGCCGCAGCCGAGCCCTGCGCCGCCCCCGACGGCGCCTGCCTCGTCGTGCGCTGCCAGGCGGTCGGCTGCGTGGCGACGACGCTGCCGCTGAGCGCCCCGTGCAACGACGGCAACGCCTGCACCGTCGGCGACAGCTGCGCGACCGGCAACGTCTGCCAGCCCGGCACCGCGCTCACCTGCGACGACGGCGTCGACTGCACCTCGGACGCCTGCGTGCCCTCGGTCGGCTGCCTTTCGGGCCCCTCCTCGCTGACGCTGCCGTGCAGCGACGGCAACGGCTGCACCGTCGACGACCAATGCGAAGGCCTACTCTGTCGCGGCAAGCCGAACGGCTGCGACGACGGCGACCCGTGCACCACCGATTTCTGCCATCCGATCACCGCGGCCTGCGTGCACGCGGGTTTGGCCGAGGGCGCGACGTGTGACGACGGCGACGCCTGCACCAGCGGCGACCGCTGCCTCGCCGGCTTGTGCGCGCCCAAGCTGGTGACGACCTGCGACGACGGTGACCCCTGCACCACCGACGCGTGCGACGGGCAGGGCGGCTGCACCGCCGAGCCCGCCCCTGCCGGCACCGCCTGCTCGGACGGCAACCCGTGCACCAGCGACGACGCCTGCCAAGCCGGCGCCTGCGTGGCCGGCACCAACACCTGCGCGTGCGAGAGCGTCACCGACTGCGCCGGACAGGAAGACGGCAACGTCTGCAACGGCACGCTGGTCTGCAAGGGCAACGTCTGCGTGCTCGACCCGGCCTCGGTCGTCACCTGTGGCGAGCCGAGCGGGCCGTGCGCGCTCATCGCCTGCAACCCCAAGACCGGCCTGTGCGTCGAGTCGTCGGCGCCGGCGGGCAGCAGCTGCGACGACGGCGACGCCTGCACCACCGGCGAGCGCTGCCTCGGCGGCGGGCTCTGCGCCGGCGGCGTGCCGGCCGATTGCGACGACGGCGAGCCCTGCAACCTCGACGGCTGCGAGGCGGCGAGCGGCTGCGTGCACGCGGCGCTGCCATCGGGTGTGACGGTGCCGTGCGACGACGGCGATCCGTGCACCTTCGGCGACGCCTGCAGCAGCGGGGCCGACGGCAAGGCCACCTGCCAGCCCGGGTTCTCGGCCTGCCAATGCGCCGCGGACGCCGATTGTGCTGCGTTCGAGGACGATTCGCTGTGCACCGCTGCGTTGGTCTGCGTCGAGGGCAGCTGCAAGCCCTCCGCGCCGCCGATCGCCTGTGACCCGGCGCTCGGCTCGCCCTGCGTGGATCACGAATGCCAGGCTGCCACCGGCCAATGCGCGCTGGTGCCGCGCAACGACGGCGCGCCCTGCCAGAACGGCGGCGGCGTCGGTTGCCTCGGCAACGGCGTCTGCCAGAACGCGCAATGTCTGGTCGGTGACGGCGCGGCTTGTGACGACGGCGACGGCTGCACGCTCGATCTCTGCGACGCCACCGGCACCTGCCAGCATCCGGCGGCGGTGGGCGCGGCCTGCGACGATGGCGACTTCTGCACCGAGGGCGACACCTGCGGCGCGGACGCGACCTGTCAGCCAGGGCCCTCGACCTGCGAGTGCAAGGCCGACGGCGATTGCCAGGACGACGCCGACCTCTGCAACGGCACGCCCTTCTGCCTCTCCGGCAAATGCGTGCCCAAGCCCGGCAGCGTGGTCGATTGCGACACCAGCGGCGACAACGCCTGCAAGACGACGGCCTGCGCGCCGGCCACGGGGCTGTGCACGCCGCTGCTCGCGGCCGACGGCGCCGCCTGCGACGACGGCAACGCCTGCACCCTGCAGAGCGCCTGCCAGGGCGGCGCGTGCGTCGGCAGCGGCGCGCCCTCCTGCGACGACGGCGAGGCGTGTACCGCCGACGGTTGCAACCCGGCGAGCGGCTGCTTCCACCAGGACCTGAACACGCCCTGCGACGACGGCGACGCGTGCACCTCGGGCGATGTCTGCCAAGGCGGCAGCTGCCAGCCCGGCGCCGTGACCTGCGTGTGCAAGGTCGACGCGGATTGCGCCGATGACGGCAACGCCTGCAACGGCAAGCCCGGCTGCGTCTCCGGCCAATGCGTCACCGATCCGAGCACGGTCGTCAGCTGTGATCCGAGCCAGGATGGCCCCTGCCAGGCCAGCGTCTGCGACCCGACGACGGGCACCTGCAAACTCGAGGCCTTCCCGGCCGGCACGAACTGCGACGACGGCAACGTCTGCACCACCGGCGACGCCTGCGACGGCGGCGCGTGCACCGGCGCGCCCTTTGCCTGCGACGACAACAACCCCTGCAGCGACGACGCCTGCAGCCCGACCACCGGCTGCAGCAATACGCCCAACACCGCACCCTGCGACGACGGCGACGCCTGCACCGGTCCCGACGCCTGCAGCAACGGCCAATGCGTCGGCGGCGCCGACGTCTGCGGCACCTGCACGACCGCCGCCGACTGCCCCGACGACGGCAACGCCTGCACCGTCGCGGCGTGCCAGAACGGCAGCTGCGTCCAGAACGGCCTGCCCACCGGCACCGCCTGCGACGACGGCGACGCCTGCACCGGCGCCAGCATCTGCACCGCCACCGGCTGCGTCGGCAGCGGCAGCGTCGATTGCGACGACGGCGACGCCTGCACCGTCGACGGCTGCGACAGCGGCAGCGGCTGTTCCAATGTCGTCGCCGTGGGCGCGCCCTGCGACGACGGCAACGCCTGCACCCTCGGCGACGCTTGCAGCGCGGCCGGCTGCGAGGGCGGCCCGAATACCTGCGAATGCGGCAGCGACGCCGATTGCTTGGCGAAGCAGACCGACTTGTGCGCGGCGCCGCTGGTCTGCCAGGCCGGGTTCTGCGTGGCCGGTCCGGGGGCTGGCGTGGTCTGCGACACCAGCGGCGACGGCGCCTGCCTCCAGACCGCCTGCGATCCGGCCGACGGCAGCTGCAAGGCGAGCCCGGTCACCAACGGCACGCCGTGCGACGACGGCCAAGCCTGCACCGGCCCCGACGCCTGCCAGAACGGCAGCTGCGCCGCCGGACAAGACCTCTGCGCCGGCTGCAAGAGCGACGCCGAATGCCCGGACGACGGCAACCTCTGCAACGGCTTGCCGAGCTGCGTGGCCGGCCAATGCGTCGAGCCGACCGGGCCCGGTGTGGTCTGCCCGCCCAGCGCTTCGGCGTGCGCGGACAACGTCTGCCAGCCGGCGACCGGCCAATGCGCCAGCGTCGCGGCGCCCAACGGCAGCGCCTGCGTCGACGGCGACGCCTGCACCACCGGCGAGCTCTGCATCGGCGGTACCTGCGTCAAATCGGCCGTCGATTGCGACGACGACAACCCCTGCACCACCGACGCCTGCGACGCCCAGAGCGGCTGCACGCACACGCCGGTCGGCGGTATCGCCACCTGCGACGACGGCGACCCCTGCACGCCCGTCTCGGTGTGCCAGAACGGCAACTGCGTCGGGCCGGTCAACACCTGCTTCTGCCAGAGCGACGCCGACTGCCCCGACGACAACGACGCCTGCAACGGCATCCGCGTCTGCGCCGGCGGCAGCTGTCAGGTCGATCCCTCGACCGTGGTGACCTGCCCGCCGAGCAGTGCGGCGTGCGTCGTCAACACCTGCCTCGCCACCACCGGCGCATGCGTGAGCCAGCCCGCGCCGGTCGGCACCACCTGCGACGACGGCAACAGCTGCACCATCGGCGACCTCTGCGCGGCCGGTAGCTGCATCGGCGCCGCGCTCGGCTGCGACGACAACGTCGACTGCACGCTCGACGCTTGCGCGCCCGGCAAGGGCTGCACCTCCACGCCGCAGGACGC
>JBEARB010000166.1:0-24690 GCA_041163625.1 Pseudomonadota bacterium
ATGGTTCGCGAGAACCGCGCTTCTCGCGACCAGGGGGCGCCTAGCCCCCCAAACAACAGACGAGAGACTCGGCCAGAAAATGCGAAGCTGCATTTTCTGGTCGCGTCTCTAGTTGCAGCCCGGCACCAGGACGTAGTTGCAGTAGCCGTTGAGGCAGAGGTCGGCCGTGCAGGTGTCCTTGTCGTCGCAGTCCGCCGCCTCCTTGCAGAGGATCGGCTGGCAGCCAGACACCGGGTAGTAGAGGCAGTTGCCCGTGCTGCCCTGGCAGTAGTCGTTGGTGCACGGGTTGCCGTCGTTGCACGTGACCGGCTGAATCTGACACTTCTGATTCAAGCACTGGTCCTTGGTGCAGTTCAGATTGTCGTTGCATTGGCTGTCTGCCGTGCAAGGTTTGCCGGCCACGCAGTTGGGCACGTTGATGTGCGTGCAGTTGCCGCTGTAGGTGCTGCAGAAATCGTTCGTGCACGGGTTGCCGTCGTCGCAGTCGACGGGCGAGTTGCAGTGCGGCGCGTTCGGATCACATCCGTTCTTCGGGGTGTGGATGCAACGCTGGCCCGAGCCGCAGGTGTCCTGCGTGCAGAACTGCTTGTCGTCGCAGTCGGCGGCCGAGCTACAGACCTCGGACTCCACGCAGTTCGCCACGTTGTTGTAGCTGCACTTGCCGGTCTGCTTGTTGCACTGGTCGGCCGTGCAGCCCTTGCCGTCGGCGCAGTCCTGGTTGGTGATGCAGCCGTCGGTGCCGTCGCAGCCGGGCACCTCGGTGAAGGTGCATTCGCCCGAATTCGGGTTGCAGGCATCGACCGTGCACTTCTTGTTGTCGTTGCAGTTCTTGGCCGTGTGCGTGCAGTTGCCGGTCCACACCTGACAGGCGTCGGTCGTGCACGGGTCGCCGTCGTCGCATTGCGCCGCGTTCTGGCAGTTGAAGTCGTTGCAGCCGGCGATCGGCGCAAACGTGCACTGACCGTTGGCGGGGTTGCAGCTGTCGGTGGTGCAGTTGTTGCCGTCGCTGCAGTTCTTCTTCTGGTAGTAGCACGTGCCGTTGAAGCAGAAGTCGTTGGTGCACGCGTTGTTGTCGCTGCACGACGCGTTGTTCGTGCACAGCGTGCAGCCCGCCTGCTTGACGTTGGCGCACTGCCCGGTCGAGAGGCAGGTGTCGGCCGTGCAGGTGTCCTTGTCGTCGCAGTCGGCGTTGGACTTGCACGGCGGGCAGGCCAGCTTCTTCGCGAAGGCGCACTGACCGCTCGCCTTGTCGCAGCTGTCGTCGGTGCAGACGTCGCCGTCGTCGCAGACCTTCGGCGCGAACTGACACTTGCCGCCCACGCAAGCATCGGTCGTGCACGGGTTGCCGTCGCTGCAGAAGGCGTCCGAGCCACAGCCGCCGGTGCAGCCGTCGATCTTGGTGTGCACGCAGTTGCCGGTCTTCACGTCGCAGCTGTCGGTGGTGCACGCCTCACCGTCGTCGCAGCCCTTGGCGGCGCCGGCCTTGCACTGACCCTCGCTGCAGGCGTCGCCCGTGGTGCACGGGTTGCCGTCGTCGCACGCGCCGACCAGCGGGTCGTGGGCGCAGCCGGTCGCCTTGGCGCAGTAGTCCTTGGTGCAGGCGTTGCCGTCGTCGCAGTCGACTTTGGCGGCGGGCGTGCAGGTGCCGCCCTTACAGGCGTCGCCGCTGGTGCAAGCGTCGCCGTCGCTGCACGACTTGCCGTCGTTTTGCGCCTTGCCCACGCACGTCTCGGTCGCGGGGTCACACGCGAACGTCTCGCAGGTCGTGTCGGCGGGGCAGGTCAGCTTGCTGCCGGCCTTGAGCTCGCAGCTGCTCGCGTTGTCGGCCTTCACGCAGACGTAGACGCCCGTGCACGCGTTGTCGCCGAGCTTGGCGCAGTCCCCGTCGGTCTGGCAGGCGCAGTTGGAGTTGCCGCCCACGCATTGGCCGCCCTTGCAGACGTCGCTGGTCGTGCAGGCGTCACCATCGTCGCACTTGGCGCCGTCGGCGGGCTTGGTCGCGCAGCCCGAGGCCGGGATGCAGGCGTCGGTCGTGCACGGGTTGCCGTCGTCGCAGACCACGGCCTTGCCGCCGGCGCACTTGCCGCTCTGGCAGGTCTCGCCGGCCGTGCAGGCGTTGCCGTCGCTGCACGTGGTGCCGGTCGCGGGCTTGAACACGCAGCCGGTCGCCGCCGCGCAGCTGTCGACCGTGCAGGCGTTGTCGTCATTGCAGACGACCTTGGTCGCCGAGCATTTGCCGCTCGCAGCGTCGCAGGTCTCGGTGGTGCAGGCGTCGCCGTCGTCGCAATCCTTGTCGACCTTGCACGGCGGCACGCAGCCCGCGATCGGTGCGTGCACGCACTTGCCGGTCTTCGCGTCGCAGGCGTCGATGGTGCAGGCGTTGCCGTCGTCGCAGCCGAGGGGCTTACCGCCCTTGCACGCGCCGCCGGTGCAGGTCTCGCCGCTGGTGCAGGCGTCGCCGTCGTCGCAGGCGCCGGTCAAGCCGCTCCAGGCGCAACCCTTGGCGGTGCATTGGTCGGCGGTGCAGGAGTTGCCGTCGTCGCACTCGGCCGCGTTGCCGGTGTGCGTGCAGCCGGTCTTGGCGTCACACGCATCGACGGTGCAGTCCACCCCGTCGTCGCAGCCGACGTCGGCGAAGCTACAGGTGCCGGCCTTGACGTCGCAGCTGCCGACCTTGCAGGCGCTGGTGCTCTTGCAGTCGCCGTCGACCTTGCACGGCGGCTGGCAGCCGGCGATGGCCTCGTTCACGCAGCCCTTGGCCTTGTCGCAGCTGTCCTTGGTGCAGGGGTTGCCGTCGTCGCAGCCGATGGCGGCGCCCGATTGGCAGCCGCCGCCCTTGCACGCGTCGCCCTTGGTGCAGGCGTTGCCGTCGTCGCACGCTTTGCCGTCGGCCGGCGCGGTGGTGCAGCCCTTCGCGGCGTCGCAGCCGTCGTTGGTGCAGGGGTTGCCGTCGTCGCACGCGATCTTGCTGCCGGAGCAGGCGCCCGTGTTGCAGACATCGCCGCTGGTGCACGCGTTGCCGTCGTCACAGGGCGTGCCCTTGCTCGCGGTCGCCACGCAGCCCTTGGCCTTGTCGCAGCTGTCGACGGTACAGGGGTTGCCGTCGTCGCACTTCACCGGGGCGTGGCCGCACGCGCCGGCGTTGTCGCAGCTGTCGGTCGTGCACGCGTCGTTGTCGCCGCAGTCGGCGGCCGACTTGCAGGGCGGCACGCAGTTGGCGATGCCGGTGAAGGCGCACTTGCCCTCCTTGCAGGTGTCGGCGGTGCAGACGTCGCTGTCGTCGCAGTCGCCGTCGACCTTGCACTCGTCCACGCCGCAGTTGGTCACCGCGAGGTGCTGGCAAGCGCCCTCCTTGCAGACGTCGTCGGTGCACGCGTCGCCGTCGTCGCAATCGGTGGCAGCCTTGCAGCCGCCGCAGCCCGCGGCCGCGGCGTGCGCGCAGGCGCCGGCGATGCACTTGTCGTCGGTGCACGCGTCGCCGTCGTCGCACGCGGCGTCGTCCTTGCACACGCCGCAGCCCGGAATCGCCGTCGCCGCACAGCCGGCGGCCTCGCAGCTGTCCTGGGTGCACGCGTCGCCATCGTCGCACAGCGGGTCCTGCGCCTTCTGCTCGCACTTGCCGGCGTTGCAGGCGGCCTTGTGGCACGCGGATTGCGGCTTGCAGTCGCTGTCCGCCTGGCAATCCGCGGCGCAGCTCGGGCTCGCCTCGTGCTGGCACGCGCCCTTGCTGGCGTCGCAGGTGTCGAGGGTGCAGTTGTCCTGATCGTCGCAATCGAGCGGCGCACCGACACACGCGCCGGCGGTGCACACGTCCTTCTCGGTGCAGCCGTTGCCGTCGTCGCAGGCGGTGCCGTCGGCCACGACGGTGATCGAGCAGACGCCCGCTTGGCAGCTGACCCCGAGGCACGCTTCGATGTTCGCCGGGACCTCGCAGTCCTTGTCGGTCGCGCACGTGTTGTCGGCGGTCTCGTTGGCGTCCGCGCCGCCGCCGTCGCCCGTATCCGCCGAGTCGGTGGTGTCGTCCGCCGCGACGTCCTGGTCGACGGCGTCCTGCTCGACGGGCACGTCCTGGTCGGCGGTGTCCAGCTCGACGGGCACGTCCTGGTCGACGGTGTCCTGCTCGACGGGCACGTCCAGGTCGGCGGTGTCCTGCTCGACGGGGACATCGTCGCCGGCCGTGTCCTTGCCGACGGTCACGTCCTTGTCGTCACCGACGTCAGCCGTATCGAGCGTTTGCCCGATATCGGCATCCGAGCCTCCGCTCACATCCCCCGTGCCGCTCGGACCAGCGACTTTCTCGTCCGTGCCGCAAGCCGCCACCCACACCAGCACCGCCAACACAAGCAAACGACGCGATCGCATGACGACCTCCCCACAGACGTCGATTGGACGCCCGCCGCCACGATACGAGGTCCCTCGATGGAGAGTTGCGTGTAAATGCAAAGGACAGTCGCCGATTCGTAAGGTTTTGCGGCGACCTGCGTTCTAATGCGTACGTCCCCGTAACAACTGCGTACCGGCCGCCTCGAAGGCGTCGAGCGACGGGAACGGAGCCGGAGGCCATCCCGGCCAATCCGCCGTGGCCGGCAGTCGCGGAGCGCCCCCTTCTGACAGTTCTCGGAGCAGCAGCGACCAGCCGTCGCGGGGCCGCAGTCCCGGCGTCACGCGAGCGAAGTGAACGCCGGCCGTCGAGAGCCGCCAGCGCTCGATACCGGTGTCGCGCCGGACGTAGAGGTCTGCCATGACGGCGTCTCCCTCGGTGAGCCCGACGGCCGCTGCCGGGACCTTGCCGGCGACCACGCCGACGACCTGGCGCCGCGTGAGCAGCAGCTCGAGGCCGTCTTGGTCGAGCATCAGGAAGCCCTCGTGACCCCGCTCGCGCAATCGAACCTGTCGCGACCGGGCCACCTCGCCGAGGACCTCGGTCTCGGCCTCGTGCGCGCGTCGCGGGTCTTTGGCGCGCGCGATGGCGGCGCGCGCTGCGGCCAGCTGGTCGTCGCTGTAGGCGGCGGTCGAGGCATCGAAGGCGACCGTCGGCGCGACGGCGCTGCGGATCTGCACGCCGCGGACCTCCTCCGGGTCCAACGCCCGGGTCGGCGGCTCGCCCACGACCAAGGGCGCGGTGGGCTCGCTCGTGGTCGAACCCGAGGCGGTCGGTGCTGCGTCGGGCAAGTCGTCCGGCGGGGTGTGGCTGGCCGCGCCGTCGACGGCGCCGCCCTGGCGCCAGGCGCGGGTCGGTTCGCCCACCGGTTCGTCGGCTTCGACGCGCTCGCCTGCGCCTTTGCGGACGACCCGCGTCATCGCGTCGGCCGGAACGGTCGCGGGCTTGGGCCGAACGGCGCGCGTTCGTTCGAGGGTGCCGCCCGGCTCGGTCGAGGTCGGCGCGGCGCGCGGATCTTGCGCCAGCACGGCGTCGAGCAACGAGACAATCGCGGGATCATCGGGCTTGGCCATGGCGCCAGCCTCCTCGGCGGTGGGCGTGGGCGCGGGTGGCGGCTCGACGGCCGCGGCGACACCGGCTACGGCGACATCGACCGCGGCGGCCTCGTCGGGCGCAGTGGCGGCCGGGGCCGCTTCGCCGACCAGGGCGGCAAAGAGCGCGTCGTCCTCGGCCGTCGTCCGGGGCTCGGGTGCGACGTCCGCCACGCCCGCCGCGTCGCCTGCCGCCGCCCCGTCGGCTTCCTTCGCGAGGCTCGGCACCGGGTCGGTCGCGCTCGCCGCGGCCGCCGCGGTCGCCCTCTCTTCCTTGCGCAACGCCGCCGCGGCGTGGCCGAGATCGCGTCGCAGCGACGCCTCCTCGCCTTCTTCCGCGAGCTCGAGCCGATGCGCGACCGCCAAGCCGAGTACGCCACCGACGGCGAGCGCGATGGCCCGTTCGGTCCAGGTGCCGGTCAAGCCGACCCCGAGCAGCGCGAGCATCCCGAACACCGGCGCGGGCAGCCAGCCCGGCACGAGTGCGACGCCGATGTCGATCCGGACCCTGCGCATCCGCATGGCGAACGCGGCGGTGACCGGCCACGCCACGAGCGCCGGTCCGTAGAAGCCGTAGTACGGCGCGTCGGCGACCTCGACGAGCAGCACGCCGATGCCCACGACGCTACCGAGGAGCGTGAACACGGTCGCCCCGCCGCCCCAGAGCGCCAGCAGCCAGGGCAGGGCGGTGGCGGCGGCGATGGCGGCGAGCGCCCCACCGAAGAGGCCTCGGGACGGTAGGCACGCGGCCACGACGCCAGGTTGCACCGTGCCGAGCACCGGGGTCAGAGTCAGGCGATGGCTGCCGCGCTGAGCGACCTCGCGCCAGAGCGCGTGGCAGCGGCGCTCGAACTCGGCCGGGTCACCCGGCGCCGCTGGGCGGTCGATTTTCGGCGGTGCCGAGAGCAAGCGCTGGCACGCCGCTGGCCGGCGCACCTCCGGGTGGGCGGCCGCGTAGGCCACCAGCGGCGGATAGCTCTGGAGCTCGCGCAGGGGCGGATCGGCCGGAGGCGAGAGCGCCTGCCCGACGACGAACCACAGCGCGCAGACGGCAGCGACCGTCCAACGCAGGCGATGCGGGGGATCGACTCCCTCGATGGACCAAGCCACGTCGGTGCCGTGCTCGACTCAGGCCGCGCGTCGGGCCGGAAGCTCAGGCGTCCGCGGCGTGGGGCGCAACTCGACGATCTGCGCTTCGTCGCACTCGCCGCATCCGCACCCGCAGCCGCCGTCTTCGACGAGGAGGTCGTGGGCACGCGCGTAGGCGGTGGCGGCACCGCAGCCGATGGGGAGCGCGCGGCCACGCGCTTGCGCCAGCGCGAAGGCGCCGGCCAGCAGGCCGAACGCGGCGACGCTCACGCCACCGGTGATCATCAAGGCCAGCATCACCACCTCCGTGGCGGATCGGCTCGGCACGTCGCGCGTCGCTTCGCGCCTTCCGTCCGCTTCCCCCTCGAGAGTGCGCGTTGCGCCGGCGCGGAGCAAGCGTCGTCTTCGTGCTACTGGCCTGCGGCGGCGCTCGGTGTCGCGGCAGCGCCGAGGCCCGCGGGGGCGCCCAGCGCACGGCGCAGCGCGCCGAAGCCGCCGACGCGACCGAGGCACGCTTCGTGCGCTCCGGCGATGGCCGGCAGCATCCGGAACAAGGGGCCGCCGTGGCCCTGCACGTCCGCCCGACGAGCCAACCCGCGCGGCTGCGGGACGCAGAGGTTGCTCGCACGCACGACCGGAGGCGCGTCGTCGGCCGCACCGTCGGCGGGGCGGATGGCCCAGATCGTGTCGGGATCCAAGCGCTCGAAGGCCTCGGGCGCGAGCGTCAACTCCGCGACACCCGCGCTGCCGGTCCGCGCGAAGCGCAGATTCGAGACCCGGCCGATCGGCGCGCCGTCGAGTAGGACGGGGGCCTCTTCCTTCAGCCCCGCGGTCTCGGCGAGCTGCAACTGCAGGACGTTGTCCGGGGCGCAGCCTGCGAGGAGGCCGGCGGCGACGGTGAGCGAGAGCGCAAGGCGAGGCAGCGTCATGGTCATGGATCCTCCTCGGGCCTCGGCCCCTGCGCAGAGGAAAGCCCCGGGGTGGCCCCGCGTCAAGGCGCGGCCACGAGCAGGTACACGGCCCCGCCGGAGAAGTCGGCTACCAGCAGGTCGCCAGCCGGCGTCCGTCCGAACGTCGAAGGCGCGATCGGGAACACGCCGAGCGCCTCGGCCTCGGTGGTCGCCGACGCTTCGGACGGCAGCGACAGGGCCCAGAGGCGGCCGCTGCCGAAATCTCCGAAGACGTAGCGCCCGCGCAGGGCCGCTGCCGCGGGTCCGGTCGCCACGTGGCCGCCCGTCACCGAGACGCCGAGCTCACGGCCGTATTGCCAGATCGGTCCTCGCACCCGTCCGGGACCGCGGACCGGGCAGGCATCGTCGCTGGCCGGTGCCTCCGGGCTGCCTCGGAAACAATGGCGACCCTCGCGGTCGTTCCAGCCCAGGTTGTCGCCGGCATCGACGAGATCGATCTCCTCGACGTAGCCCTGGCCGACATCGGCGACCACCAGCCGGCCGTCCGGCGCGAACGTGAAGCGCCACGGGTTGCGCAGGCCCACGGCGAAGAGCTCCGGTCGGGCTCCCTCGCGCGCGACGAAGGGATTGTCGGCCGGTGCGCGGGCGGCCCCGTCGCCTGCGACGTCCAGCCGGAGCATCGCACCGAGGAGCGTGCCTGCGTCCTGGCCGTTGTCTCGGGGGTCGCCGCTCGCGCCGCCGTCGCCCAAGCCGAGGTAGAGCATCCCGTCCGGTCCGAAGGCGAGCTGCCCGCCGTTGTGGTTGGCGTAGGGCTGCGAGACCTCGAGCACAACCGCGCCCGGGCGGGCACCGGAGAGCGTCTTCGGGTCGACGTGCCAGCGGCGGATCTCGGTCCGTAGCGCGCCCACGGCCGGGATGCAGGAGACGTAGAAGCGACCGCTGTGCGCGAAATCCGGGGCAAAGGCGATGCCGAGCAGGCCGGCCTCGGATTGTGTCGCCACGTCGACGTGGAAGAAGGGCCGCGCGACGCCGCCGCCCAGCGGCACCAGCAGCGCGTCCCCTTCCTCCTGCAGCACGATCAGCGTGTCGTCGTGGCCGGGCGCGAAGGCGAGCTCGGTCGGCGCTTTCAGGCCCCGTGCGACGCGACGAAGGGCGATTCGGGCCGGCGTTCCCGATGCGATCGACGCATCCGCAGCGGGCGCGCCGGTCGCGTCCGCGTGCAGCGTCGCGCCTCCGACGACGGCCTCGGCGGGCGTCGCGTCCGGGGCCCGTCGTGACCACAAGCCCGCGCCGAGCGTGAGCATAAGGACGAAGAGGAGCAGCTTCTTCTGGCGGGGCGCCGTGAAAATTGGCATGGATTGTGGGCCGGGGTAGGGGGATCTGCGACCTCGCAGCTTGCCGGTGTTCGGAGGGGCGTGCCACCCTTCGGGCCTGGAATCCGCCCGGAATCCAGGACCGCCCCACGGAGGCCCGATGCGAATCCACCCTCGGCTCCTCGCGGCCACGCTGGCGTGGAGCCTGCTCGGCTGCGGCAACGACGACGGCGCCCACGCGGCCGCTGACGCCTCCGCCCTCGACGCTGGCAGCGACGTCGGTAGCGACGCCCACCCGAGCCTCGGCCGCAGCTGGATGAGCGCCGGCCCGTTTCGCGTCGGCCATCGCATCGTGAGCATCAGCTTCGACGCGGGCGGTACGCTCGGCGCACGCACGATCCCGGTTCATCTCTGGTATCCGACCGATGCGACGACGGGGGATTCACCTCAGCCTTACGGCGGCATCGTCGTCGATCACCAGGCGCTGGAGAACGTCGAGGCAGCCGCGCCCGAAGACGGCGCCGCCTGGCCGGTGATGCTCTACACCCACGGGCATCAGGGCTTCGCCGGCAGCAGCGCCTTCGTGGCCTGGTACTTCGCCAGCCACGGTTGGCTCGTCGCTGCGCCGGAGCACGTCGGCAACCTGCTCTCGGACGCGATCCTGCCGCGGCCGACGTGGATGTATCACGCGCGCCCGAGCGACCTCCGCGAGACGCTCGACCGCGTCGCCACGCTCGGCGCCGCCGACGGCTTCGGGGCCGGCAAGGCCGACACCAGCCGCGTGGCGCTGGTCGGTCACAGCTTTGGTGCCCACGACTGCTGGGCCCTCGCCGGCGCCTCCTTCGACGCCGCCGCCATCGCCGAGGACTGCAAGGCGGCCGGCGGTCACATCGCCAAAGACGACTGCGACGCGAAAGATCTCGAGATCTTCGCGAAGGGCCTGCGCGACGAGCGGGTGGTCGCTTCGATCGTCATGGCGGGCAAGATCCACCGCGGTCTGATGGGCGAGAAGGGCCACGAGAGCACGGCGGTGCCGGTCCTGACGATCACGGGCACCCAAGACGATATCGGCATGGCGGCCGATTTCGCGGCCATCCAGAAGGTCGACCACACCTGGATCGACCTCGAGGGCGGCACCCACCAGAGCTTCGCCGTCAGCTGCAGCCTGGCGAATCGCACCGATCCGACCTGTCCCGTCACCGAGTCGTGGGCGCTCGGTTTCGCCCGCAGGCACGTCTTCGGCGACGAGCAGCCCGGCCCGATGCTCGACGGGAAACAAGACCAGAGCCCGGTCATCGCGACCTACAAGCGGAGCAAGCCATGACGCGCCTCGTGGGACACCGTTCGTTCGCCGCGCTCCTCGGATTCGCGCTGCTGCTCGGCGTCGGCGCGTGCGGAGAGGAGCCGACGACCACGCGCTACGCCACGCTCGAGCCGGCGGCGCCCGTGCTGCCTCGGCTGACCCGCTCGCAATACGTGCACACCGTGACGGACGTCTTCGGCGACGATCTGGCGTTGCCGGCGCAGCTCGAGCCCGACGTCGCCAGCTGGGGCTTGCTCGCCGTCGGCGCCTCGGTCGCCACGGTCAGCTCGCGCGGCGTCGAGCTCTACGAGGAGGCCGCGCGCAGCCTCGCCGCCCAGATCGTCGGCAAGCCCGGACGACTGGGCGATTTGCTGCCGTGCAGCCTCCCCGAGGCAGGGACCGTGACGTGCACCGACGCGCTCGTTGCGCGCTACGCCCCGCGGCTCTGGCGTCGACCGGCGACCACCACCGAGCGCGACCGCATCGTCGCCATCGCGCAGAAGGCCCACACCGCCTACGGCACCGAGGCCGCGCGCGTGGAGTATGCGCTCGTCGCGCTGTTGCAATCTCCGAACCTGCTCTATCGCACCGAGATCGGCGTCGACGACGGCAAGAACGGCCCCGCGCTCGACGCCTACGAGCTCGCCGGCAAGCTCGCCCTCTTCCTCTGGGACGGCCCGCCCGACGATGTGCTGCTCGCCACCGCCGCCGACGGCACCCTCATGGACGACGCGGTGCTGCAGGCTCAGGCCGAACGGATGGTGGCCGACGCGCGCTTCCGCCGCGCCATCCGCGCGTTCGCGCTGCAATGGCTGCACCTCGACAGCCTCGACGGCCTCAACAAGGACCCCAACGTCTTCAAACATTTCTCCGCCGACCTCGGGGGGAGCGCGAAGGAAGAGGCGCTGCGGCTTTTCGCGCATCTGGTCGTCGACGAAGACGCCGACATCGCCGAGCTGCTGACCACGCGCACCGCCTTCGTCGACCGGCGCCTCGCCGCCATCTACGACGTGCCGGCCGCCGTCGACGACGGCTTCGGCCGGATCGAGCTGCCCGCCGGCGGGCTGCGCCGCGGCTTCCTTGGCCAGGTCGCCTTCCTCGGCGCGCACTCGCATCCGGTCTCGTCGTCGGCGACGTTGCGCGGTGCCTTCATCCGCGAGGCCTTGCTCTGCCAGCAGGTGCCGTTGCCGCCCTCGGACCTGAACACGGCGATCCCGCAGCCCTCGGCGACCGCGCGCACGCTGAAGGACCGCCTGCTCGAGCACATGAGCAACCCGAGCTGCTTCGGCTGCCACCACTTCATCGATCCGCCGGGGTTCGGCCTGGAGAACTTCGACGGTATCGGTCGCTTCCGCAGCCACGACAACGAGGCGCCGATCGACGCCTCGGGTGAGCTCGACGGCAAGGCGTTCGACGGTCCGGTGGCGCTGTACGCATTGCTCGCCGGCAGCGAGGACTACCGGCGCTGCGTCGTGCAGAAGCTCTACGGCTTCGCCAACGGCCACCGGGCCGGGCAGGGCGAGTACGGTGCCATCGACCGACTCGACGACTTCTTTGCCGCCGATGGCCGCCGCGTGCGGGCGCTGATGGTCCGCATCGCGACCGATCCGAGCTTCCGCCGCGTCGCCGCGCCGGACGCGAACTGAACGAGATCACGAAGGTAGGAGGACGAGATGCGCTACCATCCCCGCACCCCCCGCGTCTCCCGCCGCACGCTGCTGCGCGGTCTGCTCGGCGGCGCGGTCGCGACCGTGGCGCTGCCGCCGCTCGAGGCGTTCCTCGACGCGCACGGCGAGCGCTACCTCGGGCAAGCCTTCGCCGCCGGCGGGGACGACGGCTTCCCGCGTCGCTTCGGGCTGTTCTTCTGGGGCAACGGCATCCTGCCCGAGCGCTGGACGCCCAAGGGCGAGGGCAAGGGCGACGCGTGGACGCTCTCGGAGCAGCTCGCGCCGCTGCAAGCCTTGAAATCCAAGCTGACCGTCGTCACCGGCACGCGCCTGGGCATCCCCAATGCGGTGCCGCACTACGCCGGCGCGGCCGGGATCCTCAGCGGCCGCCCGGTCGTCGTGCAGGGCCAAGACGAGACGTTCGGCGGTCCGAGCATCGATCAGATCATGGCCGACAAGCTCGGCGAGACCACGCGCTTCCGTAGCCTCGAGCTCGGCGTCGAGGGGCACGGGCTCTCGTACAACGGTCCGAACAGCCAGAACCCGGTGGAGAAGAGCCCGCTCGCGGTCTTCGAGCGGCTGTTCGGCGTCGGCTTCACGCTGCCGGGCGAGACGCCGATCGTCGACCCGTCGCTCGGGTTGCGCCGCAGCGTGCTCGACGCGGTCTCCGAAGACGCCAAGCGCCTGCAGGGCTTGGTCGGCAAGGCGGACCAGGATCGCCTCGACGCGCATTTCGAGTCCATCCGCAGCCTCGAGAAGCGCCTCGCCAAGCTCGAGGAAGACCCGCCGGATCTCGCCGCCTGCGCGCTGCCGACCAAGCCGCAGTCGGAATATCCCAATATCGAAGGGCGCCCGCAGCTCGCGTTGCGGAGCGCGGTGATGGCCGAGCTCGCAGCGATGGCGCTCGCCTGCGACCAGACGCGCGTCGTCAGCCAATGGCTCACGCATCCCGTCAGCAACGTGCTCTTCCAGGGGGCCAGCGCCGGCCACCACCAGCTCACCCACGACGAGCCCGGCAGCCAGCCGGAGGTTCACGCCATCACCGTCCAATGCGTCGAGATGTTGCGCGACTTCCTGCTCGCGCTCGACAAGGTGCAAGAAGGCGCCGGCACGCTGCTCGACCACATGGTCGTGCTCGGCTGCAGCGAGGTCAGCCTGGGCAAGACGCACAGCCTCGAGGAGATGCCGATCGTCCTCGCCGGCTCCTGCGGCGGCAAGCTGCAGACCGATCTGCACTACCGCAGCCAGGGCGGCGAGAACACGTCGAAGGTGCTGATGTCGCTCACCCGCGCCTGCGGGCTGGATCTGCCGACCTTCGGCGCGGCCGGCGGCGAAGTGAAAGACGGCCTCGGCGCCATCGAGGCCTGAGTCGTGCCCGAGGAGGAGACGATGCCGAAAGGTTCTGCGTTGCCCATTCGTCCACGTCACGCCTACCGCGTCGTCCGCTGGGCCTGCGCTGCCGCGCTGCTCGCCGCGGGTGGCGGCTGCGAGGCCGAAGATCCGGCGCCCGACGACGCCGGCGTCACGATCCAGGCCGACGGCGCGGGCGATCCGCAGTGGCCCTGGCTGACCGTCATCGACACCATGGGCTTCACGCGTCAGAAGCCGATCGGCGTCGCCCCGGGCTTCGATCTCGACGGGAAGATCAGCGACACCGACGACGCCTCGACCTGCGGCAAGGGCGATCTGCGCTCGCCCGATGGCGAGCAGGGCATCGACAACGAGTTCGCCAAGCTCGTTCCCTTGGTGGAAGCCTCGGGCATCGGAGCCCTCGAGGGCCTGATCCAATCGACCATCAACGACGGCGGCATCATGTTGATGCTGCAGCTCGACGGGCTCGACGATCCGGTCGACGACGCTGAGGTCACGCTGCGCGTCCGCGCCGGCGCCGGCGTCCCGCTGCTGGGCACCGACGGCCTGCTCCTCGCCGGCCAGACGTTCTCCAAGCACACCGATTCGCCCGAGGTCGCGACCGCCGCGACCGTGCAGGGCGGCGTGATGAACGCGGGCCCCTTCGACCTGAAGCTGCCGCTCGTCGTCTTCGGCGTGCGCTACGACCTCGACCTGCGCAGCGTTCGCGTGCGCGCCCGCCTGACGGCCTCGGGCGGCATGGCGGAGGGCATCTTCGGCGGCGGGCTGACCATGGCGAGCATCCTCGACATCGCGCAGAAGGGCGCGGCGGATCAGAAGAACCTCGTCGAGCTGGTGATGGGCGTCCTCGGCGGCGCCGGCGACCTCGCGCCCGACCCCGAGACCGGCGAATGCACGCAGCTGAGCGCCGTGCTGCAGTTCACCGGCGTGAACGCCTACCTCTTCGACGACACGACGCAGAAGACCGCGCCGTAGGTCCAACCCCGCACGGATCGGCGCGTGGCGTCGCTGCCCCTTGTCGCGGTGGCGGCACTGCGGCACGTTCTGCGCCCCCGCGTCGCCGCGGGGTGCGGAGGCTGCCATGTGCGGTGTGATCGGCCTGCTCTACGAACAACCCCAGCCCCATCTCGGCCGCGTCGCCTCGGAGCTGCTGCGGACCCTGGAGTACCGCGGCTACGACTCGACCGGCGGAGCCATCCAGGGCGCCGGTGAGGACGTCGATCTCCGCAAGGGCGTCGGCGCGCCCTCGGTGCTCGTGGAGTCGCTCGGCATCGTCCGGATGAGCGGCCAGGTCTTCGCCGGTCAGGTCCGCTGGGCGACGTTCGGCGCCGTCGACGAGACCAACGCACAGCCGCACGTGGTCCGCTGCAAGCGCTACCTCTACGGTGCGCACAACGGCAACGTCACCAACTCGGACCAGCTCAAGGCGTGGTTGCAGGAAGAGGGCCACCGCGTCCTCTCGGACAACGATGGCGAGATGGTCGTCCACACCATCGAGCACTTCTTCGCGCTCGGTATGGACGCGGCCATCGCCGCTGCCGACGATCCCAGCCTCGAGACCGACATCGCGCTCCGTCGCGAGACCATGCGTCGCGCGATCGCCCGCGCGAGCGCGCTCCGCCTCGTCGGCAGCTTCGCCGCGGTGATGTGCGATCCGATCAGCCGCACGGTCTGGGCGATCAAGCGCGGCTCGAGCCTGTACGTCGGCGTCGGCGAGGACGCCGAGGCCGAGCAGGGCGGTCGCTTCGGCATCGCGAGCTCGGATCTCTCGAGCGTGCTCAAGCTGACGCGCGTGGTCGTGCCGATCGTCGAGGGCGAGTTCGTCGAGATGCGCCGTGACGACGACCGCGGCGTGGCGGTCGATGCCTTCGCGATCCGGCGCGAGGCCGACGACGCCGTCGCGGTGCCGCTGCAACGGCAGCCCTCGCGCTCGCGCCTGCGCGCCGCCGATATCGCGCTCATGCCGCCCTACGAGACCTTCATGGAGCAGGAGATCGCCGCGCAGGAGGCCACCGTCGCCAGCGTCGTCGACCTCTTCGCCGGCGGCTCGGCGCCCGCACGTGCGCTCGCGCCCGTCGTCGCGCGCCTGGGGCGCAACAAGGTCGAGCGCCTCGCCAACACCTGGGATGCGCTGCGCGACGAGGTCGACGACGGCCGCCTGCGCGAGCGCCTCGACGCGCTCCTCACCGACCCGACCGCCCGGGACCTGGGCGTCGCCCTCGGCAGCGACGATCGCGACGGAGCCCGGGGCGACGGCTTCGTGGGCGAGATACTCGCGTTGGCGGGCTCGGACGGTGGCCGTGACACCGTCCACGCGCTCGCCGCTCTCGACGAGCGCCTCGACGCCGAGACCTGGGGCGAAGCCGCCGACGCCTTCGTCCGCGCTGCCGCCGACGCCGCTGCCGCTGGACGCTCCGTCCACGTCATCTGCTGCGGTTCGAGCTACCACGCCGCCCGTGCCGGCGCGATGTTCTGGAACGAGCTCGCCGGCGTGCCGCTGCGCTGCAGCCTGCCGGGCGAGTTCCGCGGTGAGCAACAGCACTCGCTGCGGGACGGCGATCTGGTGGTCGCCGTCAGCCAGAGCGGTGAGACCAAGGATCTGATCGACATCCTCAACGACATCATCGCCTCGGGCCGTGACATCCGACGCGTCGCCCTGGTCAACAACATCAACTCGACGTTGGCGCAGGAGAAGGCCGAGATCGTGCTGCCGCTTCGCTGTGGGCCCGAGATCGCGGTGCCCGCGACCAAGTCGTTCATGAACCAGCTCGCCGTCTTCTACGGCCTGGCGTGCCGCCTCGGCCGCCACCTCGGCGGCGACCCGAACCACCTCGACGCCGCCGAGGAGCGCTTCGCCGCGCTCCCGGCGCTGCTGCGGGCGACCGTCGCCGAGACCGCCGAGACGGTCGAGGAGGCCGCGCGGCTGCTCTATCTGCGACCGAGTGCGCACATCCTCGCCACGCGCATGTGGGCCGTCGCCAAGGAAGGCGCGCTGAAGATCCGCGAAGTGGTGCTCAACCACACCGAGGGCTACGAGGCCAGCGAGTTCAAGCACGGACCCAACACGATCCTCGGTCGCAACACATTGTACGGCCCCGAACAAATCGCCGACCTTCTCCGCGTCATCGGCGAGCGAATCGAGGCCGCCAGCGGCGGTGCCGAGACCGCCGGGCTCGACGCCCCGGCCGCCCTCGCGCTCGCGCGCGCCGTCGTCGATCGCGCGCTGCACCCGGGGGCGGAGTTCGCGCTACAGGGCAAGGCCCGCGAGTTGCTAGACGCGGTCGCCGACCAGGGCGCCATGCTCGAGCGCCTCGACGCGGACTATCCGCTGCTCTACACGACCGGCCCGGACGGCCGCGACGTCGCGCTGACGATCAGCCAGATCAACACGCACAAGATCCGGCGCTCGCTCTCGATCCTGATCGCCGAGCCGAACGCGGCCCTGCGTCAGGCGATCGGCAAGCCGCCTGCCGACAATCCCCGCTACCGCTCGGTCTACATCGAGCTGCCGCGCACCGGCGACACCTTGATGACCGTCTTCACTTCGACCATCGTCTTGCAGCGACTCGCCCTCCGCATGTCGGAACGGAAGGCGGCCTGGCTCGACCGGGTCGGCGTCCGTGAGCACGGTGTGCATCCCGATGTGCCGAAGAACGTGAGCAAGTCGATCACCGTCGATTGACGGTCGAGCGATTGCTTCGGGGTCGAACGAACGAGCGTCGCGCCCGCGCGCGACGCGGAGGAACGCCCGTGCCCGCACGCACCCCCACCGAACCCAAGCCCACCCGCCCGGCCGATCCCGGCGCCGCGCCCAAGGCGCTGCAGGTCGTCCCGATCGCGCCACCGCCTGCTGCGCAGCGCCGCCGCCGCGAGGCTCGCTTCGTCGAGGAGGGCGGTAAGCGCGACCGCTACAGCCTGCCGCAGAGCCTCGAGTCGTCGTCGCCGGTCGGCTACCGCACGCGCGTCCGACTCGAGCCCGAGGAAGCGCAGCAGGCGCTCGCGTTGCTCTCGCTCGATCGGCCGACGGAGTTCGTCGCCGGCGCGCCGGTTCGCGAGCAGGAACTCTTCGAAGCCACCACGCTCGGCTTGCTCATCTCGCGCCAGTCGACCAACTATCGCGGGCAGAAGCAGGTGACGTTCGGGCCCGAAGATTCGGCCCGGATCGCCCACCTCCTGCGCTCGCTCGACGAGCGCGAGGGTGACGTCAAGGACGGCGCGGCCTACACCCACGTCGTCCTCTCGATGCCGTACCGCACACCGTTCACGGCGCTGTTGACGCTGGTCGGTCACGCTCCGGTCGTGAGCTTGGCCAGCGTCCCGTGGCGGCTCTGGCAGAAGAAGACGCGGTACGTCGACGATATCCCCACGATCGGCTACCTGCAGCACCTGCACGTGGGCATCCTCGCCGAGTCGATCGAGCGCGCCGAGGTCGTGGCGTCGCAGGGGCGGCGCAAAGCGCAGGTCTTCATGGCGCCCTTCTGCGGCCGTGGGCGCGAGAAGAACCGGCCCATCCTGCGCGCGATCGAGGAGCTCTGCGGGCTCTCGCTCGAGGAGCGGGCGGCCGGCTGGCGCGTCGCGCTGGTCGCGCAGGTCGGCACCGTGCCCGAGGACGAGCAGCTGCAGCTGCCGGCGCCGCTCTGGCGCAAGATCGGCGCGAACCTGCTCGCCTTGCGCAGCGAGCGCATCCAGCCCGGCGTCAACGCGGAGGAGAAGGCGCCCGCGCCCTATCAGCAGCGGCAGGACATGGACGTCCCCGACGAGCTGACGGTGCAGGCCGGGCGCGCGGCGTACAACGCGTTCGCGCATTGGACCGGCCTCGATCGCGAAGAGGCCAAGGATCTGCTGCTCGCCGAGCGCGTCGACGTCCTCACCGAGGGCGGCAAGGAGCGCCTGCGCGAGATTCGCGACGAGCAGAACGCCATCACCGACAAGGTCGTGCAGCGGATGCCGGCGTGGGCCGACCTGCCGACCGGCCGCCTCTTCTCGCGCAACGCCGAGCGTGGGCGCAAGGCGTTCGGTCTCGCCGGTCAGCGAATCTACATCGTGGGCGTGTCGCGACGCGAGATGCTCGCGCGCGGCCTGTGCTGGCTGCATGCGGTCCGTGCGACCGGCGCGGCCTGCGCGCGTGGCGCGCTCTACGCCGAGTTGATGGGCGTCACCGGCATGCCCGACGATTGCGATCTGCTCGCGGGCATCTGCCTGATGGCCGGTCCGGTCAATCAGAACGACATCGGCAAGCAGTTCTACGGCGTGCCGGACCTGCTCGCGAAGCAATACCCCGAGCGCGATCCGACCAGCCTTCTGGTGTGGACGCTCAAGGCCAAGACCGTCGCCGATCCGATCGGCAACGAGGAGCAGCTGCTCAACGCCCGGCGCAAGGGGGCCTTGGTCGATTTGCGCCCGGGTCCGCACGAGGTGGCGCAGATCGCGACGCGCCGCGGGCTGCAGCCGATGCGCAAGCAAGCCGGACGCGTCAACGGCGAGCGCGCCTTCGCCGACGTCGACAACTTCGTCCGCGATCCCGAGGGCCGCGGCATCCCCGGCAATCGAGGCGAGCCGTGGCCGGAGGCCTGGGCGCAGGCCGACGTCTGGCCAGCCTCGGCGGGGCAGGGAGGCAGCCGATGAGCACCACCTTCTACGATCGGATGCCGGCGATGGGCGGGGCTTGGCTGCGCGCGCTGCAGAGCAAGCCGGGCCTCTCGGATCCGGCGGCGATGCCGCGGATCGAGGTCCGCCTCACCGGCACCGCCGTCGATCCGGCCTGGCTCGCGCGCTATTGTGCCCTGACCGGGCTGCCGTCGGGCGCGACGCTGCCGGCGACCGCCCCGCAGCACGTCGCGTTTCCGCTGCACATGGCGGTGCTGACCGACCGCGCCTTCCCGATGCGGGTGCTGGGCGTCGTGCACGCCCGGCAACACATCGAGCAGGTGCGGCCCCTGCGGGTCGACGAGCGCGCCGCGGTGGGCGTGTACGTGCAGGAGGCGCGGCAGGCCAAGCGCGGCATCGAGGTCGACCTCGTGACCGAGTACGATGTCGAGGGCGCCACGATCTGGCGCGGCGTCACGACGATGCTCGCCATCGGCGCCGGCAAGCCCGAGCCTCGAGGCGACGGCAAGGCGCACGATCCGAGCCGCGACGCGGAGCTCCCGCCCGACGATCCAGAGGTCTCGAATATCGTGCGCCTGCCGGCCGACCTCGGCCGACGGTTCGCTGCGGTCGCGGGCGACCGCAACCCGATCCACCTCTACCCGTGGACGGCCCGGCCGTTCGGCTTCAAGCGCCCGATCATCCACGGCATGTGGTCGATGGCTCGCGCACTCGCGGCGCTCGACCGGAACGCACCGACACACGAGCTGGAGTTGACGTGCGCGTTCCGACGTCCGCTCGCGCTGCCCGGTTCGGCTCGGGTCTGTGGCTGGTCCGACGCGGAGCAGGGCGGTTGGCGCTATGCGATGCTCGACGGGCGCGGCAGACTGGCGTTGGCCGGCGTGGCTCGCGAGCGCGGTGCGACGAGCTGATCGGCCTACTACGTCGGAGCCCAGCATGGTCCGGATCCCTCTCGTTGCCCTACGCGCGGCCCTTCTGTTGACGGTCGGCGCGGCACTCTCCGCCTGCTCGAGCGATGCCGAGCCCGCCGGAGCGGATGCCGCAGATCGCGGCATCACCGACACCCTGGTCGAGGCCGATGGCGGCGACACCGCAGGCGCCCCGGACGTGACCGCGACCGACGTGGTCGACGCCGACAACGCCGCCGACCCGTGCGTCGCCGCCTGCGTGCCCGCCGATGCCTGCGAGGTCGCCGAGGGGGCCCCCGACTGCGCCACCCGCTGCGCGACGATCGGGGCCGACGCCACGCTCGCCTGCCTCACTCAGGCATCGGATTGCGCGGGCTTGTTGGCCTGCATCGGCATGGTCCCGCCCAAGGAGGTCGTTCGGCCGTTCGACGCCGCAGGCCCCTACGGCACCGGCATCCGCGACCTCGCTGGCGACTTCACCGTCGACACCACCGCCGGTCCCTGGACCTTCTCGGAGACCTGGACGGGCAAGGACAGCACGATCTTCTTCTTCACCGCGCGGGATCCGAGCGGCAAGCCCTACGCCTATCCGGCGACGCTCTGGGCCAGCTCGTTGCAGAAGATGCTGGCGGAATCGCCGGCCGACGTGCACTACGCCTTCGCCGCGTACAACGCCGCCGCGATCCCCGATGTGCTCGCGATGGAGCAGAGGGTGCAAGCGGCCGTCGCCGCGCTGCCGGCGAGCAAGGCCGCGCAGTGGCAGGGCCGCTTCCATTTCGTGAAGCAGACGCTGCCGCCGCCCGGCGCCTCGGACCCCAGCACCGGCTGGCTGGGGCAATGGACCAGCGGCAATGGCGCGTGGATGCTGGGGATCGACCCCTTCCAGCGGGTGCGCAGCTTCGGGCTGCTCTACCTGTTCCCGGTCGAGGCGCAAGGCGTCTACCTGCACGGCGCCGCGATCGAGGCGCAAGGTTGGACCTTCGAGCGCGATCGCGACGCCTCGCGCTTCAAGGGCGAAGAGCTCGTCGTGGATATCGCCGTCGGCAAGACCAGCAAGGGCGCATTCACCACCGACGTCACCCTGCCGCCACCCGAGACGCTCGCCGCCTACGACCACCTCGAGTTCGAGATGGTCAACGATTGCGAAATGCACCGCGTCGACCACTGCGGGGAGTGGGACTACCTCGAGCACGTTCGGCTGTGCGAGCGGCCAACCGTGGCCGAGAATCCCTACGCGACGCTGCCGTGCGAGGGGACGGCGACCCAGACTTGCACCTGCGAGCGGATCGACGGCGGCACCAGCGAGCGCGTCCACACCTGCAAGAAGGACGGCACCGGCTACGGCGCGTGCGGCTGCGCGTGCGACATCGAGTTCGGGCGTTGGATCACGACGTACTCCCGGGAAGGCTCGTGGTGGACCGACCTGACGCCGCAGCTCGCGCACCTGCAGAAGGGCGGCACCTGGCCGTTCCGCTGGGCAGCACCGGGCCAGCCGAAGAAATGCGACCCGAACAACGGCAGCCAATGCTGGGACACGCCCTACGTCGTCACCGCGCGCATGCGCTTCCAGAAGCGGGGGCACGGGATGCGTCCGGCCTCGGCGTTGCGCGTGCCGTGGCCCGGCGGCACCTGGAACGAGGCGTACAACGGGAAGCAGGAGCCGTTCTCGTTCAGCGTGCCGGCCGGTACCAAGCGGGTCGAGTTCGTCGCGCTGTTGAGCGGGCACGGCTTCGGGGCAGACGTCGCGAACTGCGCGGAGTTCTGCAATCACACCCATCACGTCACGCTCAACGGCGGCAAGACGCACGCCAAGGCGCATCCGGAGGCGGGCGCGCCGCTGGGCTGCAAGCTGCAAATCCCGGACGGCGTGGTCCCGAATCAGCTCGGGACCTGGCCGCTCGGCCGCGGCGGCTGGTGCCCCGGTCTGGACGTGGCGCCGTGGCGTGTGGATCTGACCGCCGACGCCAAGCCCGAAGGCAACGTGCTGACCTATCAGGGCCTGTTCGGGGGCAAGCCGTACACCCCGGTCAAGAAGGAAGGCGGCAGCGATTTCTGGGGTCGCATCGACCTCTCGGCGTGGGTCGTCTTCTATCAATGAGCGCCGGCCGCGCAGCGGTGGTGACTCCAAGCCCCACATGGTTTTCCGAGACTTGCCCCCGCGTGGGTCCCGGCCTAGTGTGGCCCTGCAGTTGAGTTGCGCGTGGGCCCTCCGGGTGGAGGGCGTCCGAGCAGCTCGGGGCTGACGCCTTCTCCACGCCCCTCGGGGCAGCACGAGGCTCCCGGACGACGCGCCGTGGGCTCGCAAGCGGAGCGCTGCAGAGCATCCAAGCCCGAACAGGGCACTGAGGTTTCGTCATGCCGAATCGTCGCGCATTCGATCACATCGGTAACTTCAACTTCAAGGTCGAGGTCGAGGGTGTCACCACCGGCGCCTTCCGCAACGTCGAGGGTCTCGACTCCGAGACGGAGATCGTCGAGTACCAGGACGGCGACGACCTCATCCTGCGCAAGCGCCCGGGCCGTACCAAGTACAGCAACGTGACGCTCAAGCGCGGCTACATCAACAACACCGAGCTCTGGGAGTGGCGCAAGGCCGTCATCGAGGGCAAGGTTCAGCGCAAGAGCGGCTCGATCATCCTGTGCGCCGACGACGGCACCGAGGTGATGCGCTACAACTTCTTCGAGGCGTGGCCCACCAAGTGGAAGGGCTTCACCCTCGACGGCAAGGGCACCGACGTCAACGTCGAGGAGCTCGAGCTCGCGGTCGAGAAGATCGAGCGCGGCTAAGCCTCGCCCGACTTCGGTTCTCGCGAACCTGGCGGCGCCGCTCCCGGAAACGGGGGCGGCGTCGTCGCTTTTGGGCGGAGCGGACGCTGCCATGGTGCTGAAGATGCGAACGCGCGGCGTGCTGACAGCGGTGCTGAGTCTCGCGCTGGGCTGCAGCGATCCGTCGGGCGGCGGCGCCAGCGCGGCGTGGTTCGAAGACGCCGGCTCGGACGGCATTGCCGGTGCCCTCGCGGGCGCGGATGGCTCCACGCCCGCCGATAGCGCGGCGGGCCCCCTCGACGCCTCGCTCGACGCCGCCGACGCCGCCGACGTGGCCGACGTGGGGGCCGGTGTGGCTCCCTTCGTGCCCGACCCCGCGCCGACGGGTCGGTTGTGGCCCGTTCCTGGCGAGTTGACGCTGGTCCACCTCGGCGTCGACAGCTTCCTGCCGAAGATGGGCGAGGCGACCGTGGTCGTCGGGCCCGACGGCACGATGGCCTGGATCGACGTCGGCAACGACAAGCACGCCAAGCAGATCGTGGCGCTCGTCGAGACCCTGAACACGAAGTGGCTGACGCCGGCGCGCGGCTACGCAGCCCGTAAGCCGCGGCAGGTCGAGTGGGTTGTGCTGACCTATTTCCACCCCGATCACGGCGGCGGGCTCGAGGCGCTGCTGCAGGGAGACCTGCGCTGGAGCCGCAGCACGGCGTCGTGCACCGCGGCTGGGTCGACGTCGGCGACGGCACAACGGCGGGCACCTGGGAGCCCCTCTGCACCGCGCTGCAGTCCCAACCCGGCATCTGAGCAAGTTGGGTTCGCATCATCCGGCGACGAGCTGCGCGGGGCTGCTCCGTGGGCGAATCGACGACCCCGCCGACGACGCGTCGCAGGCTCCGACGTGGCTGGCGCTCGGCGGAGGGGCACGGCTGACCTTTCTCGCGGCCGACGGCTGGATCGGCGGTGGTCCGTCGGCGGCTGCACCCGCGATGGGCTACGACGACACCAACCAGGAAAACGCCCGCAGCGTTGTCGCCTGGGTCTCGCACGGCGCCTTCCGCGCGCATTTCGGTGGCGATCGGACGGGTTCGGGTGAAGCTACCGAGCCCCACGGTCTGGGGGCCGCGTGGGAGTGACCTCGCCGTCGCGCATCACCACGCGCGTAAGACCAGCAACAACGCCACGCTGGTCGCGGCCTTGGCACCGGCGGACGGACGCAGCCGCAACGTCGTCGCGGGCGTCAGCAAGCTGCATCTCGGCTCGCTACACGTGCCCGTCGTCACCCGCTGGACCGCGGACGGTCGCCTCGGAACGGGTCGATTCTGGGTGACGCGGACGACGATCGGCGGCGCCGACCCGAAAGACGTCCCCGCGCTCGTCGACGCGGACGGGGACATCGTCGTGCGCACCCAACAGGGCGGCGACGGCTATTGGGTGCAAGCACCCGGCACTGGCGTGCAGGCCGGCTTCGTCAGCGTGCGGCGTGCGCCGTAGCCGGTGGCCTAGCCGAGCGCTGCGAGGACCGCGCTGCGCACGGCCCCGGCGTCTGCGGCACCCTTGAGTCGACCCATGGCTTGGCCGATGAAGAAGCCGGTCAGCTTCTTCTCGCCGGCGCGGAACCGCTCCACCTCGGTCGGATTGGCCTCGAGGACCGCGGCCACGGCGGCCGCGACGGCGTCGTCACCCTTGCGCAGCAATCCGAGCTCCTCGACCAACATCGAGGGTTCGCGGCCCGAGGCCAGCATCTCGGCGAGGACGCGCTTGCCGGCCGCGGCGGTGATCGAATCGGCGGCGACCAGGGCGACGAGCCGGCCGAGGCGCGCGCCGGTGCCGTCGGCATCCTCGATCGCCGCACCGGCGAGGGCGCCCTTGAGCTCGTTGCGCGCCCATCGACCGACGGCCTCGGCGCCGTTGCCGGGCGCACCGGCGGCGAGGAAGGCGGCGACGCCGGCCTGCCAGAGGTCGAAGAGATCGGCATCCGCGGCGAGCACGTCTGCGTCTTCCTCCCCGAGCCCGGCACCGATGACGACCCCATAGCGGTGGGCGAGCGCGGCGTCGGCGGCGTGCGCGGCGGTCCGGCTGGCGGCACGCGCGGCGGCGGCTTCCTCGGCGCTCTGCTGCGGCCCGGCCTCGGCGCGAGCGCGCTGCGGGCGACCGTCGTCGGCGACCGCGCCGGGCGCCTTGGCCCCCGGGTCGCGCAGCGTGATGATTCGGTTCCAACGCGGCTTACCCACGGCGCCTGCGTCCGGATCGGCGCCGAAATAGCCCAGCCGCAAGAACTGCACG
>JBEARB010000167.1:0-3677 GCA_041163625.1 Pseudomonadota bacterium
TGGATGCCCGAGACGCGGGGGGCCGAGTTGGAGCAGACCGAGCGCGCCGACGCCGGTTGACCCACCCGACGGGGAAGCGGACCATTTGCGCGCGCGGCGCCCCGACGGCGTCGCCCGAGGAGTCTGATGAGCGAGCGCGCACGTCCCCTGGTCTACGTCGCCATGAGTGCGGACCTGGTCCACCCGGGCCACATGAACATCCTGCGGGTCGCCCGCGAGCTCGGCGAGGTGACGGTCGGCTTGCTGACCGACGCGGCGATCGCCAGCTACAAGCGGCTGCCGTACCTCGACTTCGATGCGCGTCGGGCTGTCATTGCTGAGATTTCGGGCGTTTCGCAGGTGGTTCCTCAAGAAACACTCGACTATGTGCCGAACCTGCGTGCGCTGCGCCCCGACTTCGTCGTGCACGGCGACGATTGGAAGCACGGCGTGCAAGCCCAGACCCGGCAGCGCGTGATCGACGCGCTCGCGGATTGGGGTGGGCAGCTCGTCGAGCCGGCCTACACCGCCGGGATCTCGTCGACGCAGCTCAACATGGCGCTACGCAGCGTCGGGACGACGCCCGACACGCGACGTCGCCGGCTGCGTCGCTTGCTCGGCGCGAAATCGCTGGTGCGCGTGATCGAGGCGCACAATGGCCTGACGGGCCTCATCGTCGAGTCGACGCACCTCGATCGCGACGGCAAGCGCGAGGAATTCGACGCGATGTGGCTCTCGAGCCTGACCGACTCGACCGCCAAGGGGCGCCCGGACATCGAGCTCGTCGACCTCTCGTCGCGGGTCCGCACCATCGAGGAGATCCTCGAGGTCACGACCAAGCCCCTGATCATGGACTGCGACACCGGCGGGCGGATCGAGCATTTCGGCTACACCGTGCGAACGCTCGAGCGGCTCGGCGTCTCGGCCGCCGTCATCGAGGACAAGGTCGGTCTCAAGCGCAACTCGCTCTACGGCACCGAGGCCGGTCAGGTGCAGGACGATGTCGACGCTTTTTGCGATAAGATCCGGGCCGGTAAGGAAGCGCAGGTGACGAGTGACTTCATGGTCGTGGCGCGCTGCGAGTCGCTGATTCTCGGTGTGGGCGTCGAGGATGCGCTGCTGCGCGCGCGGGCCTATCGCGACGCCGGCGCGGACGCGGTGCTGATGCACTGCAAAGACAAGGACGGCGCCGGGCTGCTCGAGTTCCTCGCGCGTTGGCAGCGCGAGGAGCGCCGCGTGCCGATTTTCGCGGTGCCGACGGCGTTCCCCCAACTCCGTGAGCACGAACTCGCGGCCGCAGGGGTGGGCCTGGTCATCTACGCGAACCATCTTCTGCGCGCGGCGTTCCCGGCGATGCAGGCGACGGCGCGGTCGATCCTCGAGCACGGCAGCGCCGCCGAATGCGAGGCCGACCTGCTCTCCATCAAGAAGGTGCTGGCCCTGATCCCCGAGGCGACGTCGTGATCGCGCCCGAAGCTTTCGTCGCCGCGCTGTCTGCCGCGGGCGTTCGCTTCGCTGCGGGCGTGCCGGATTCGCTGCTGAAGCAGCTGTGTGCGTGCATCGAGGCCGAACTGCCGCGGGAGCGACACGTCATCGCCGCCAACGAGGGCTCGGCGGTGGGGCTCGCGGCCGGATGGCACCTGGCGACGGGCGAAGTTCCGCTGGTCTACCTGCAGAATTCCGGTCTCGGCAATACGATCAACCCGCTGGTCAGCCTCGCCGATCCCGACGTCTACGCGCTGCCGATGCTGCTCGTGATCGGCTGGCGCGGCGAGCCCGACGTCAAGGACGAGCCGCAGCATCGCCGCCAGGGCGCGATTACGCCGGCGCTGCTCGACGTCCTCGGTGTGCCGACCCAGGTGCTCGGCGCGGACTTGGAGACGGCGACGACGCAGCTGGCGGGCCTGCTGGCCACGGCCCGCGCCCGCTCCGGACCGGTCGCGCTGCTGGTTCGCAAGGGCGCGTTCTCGCCGTACGCCCGGGTCGAGCCCGAGGCGCCGCGCCCGACCGACGCGTTGCCGATGACCCGTGAGGCCGCCATCGGGCGCGTCCTCGAGGCGCTCGCGCAGCACGCGCCCGAGGCGGTGGTGGTGGGCACGACCGGCATGCCGTCGCGCGAGCTCTACGAGCAGCGTGGGCTACGCGGCGAGGCGACCGCGGACTTCTACACGGTCGGCTCGATGGGCCACGCCAGCCAGATCGCGCTCGGTGCGGCGTTGGGCCGGCCGGACCGACGCGTGGTGCTGCTCGACGGCGACGGTGCGTGGCTGATGCACCTCGGCGGCGCGGCCACCATCGCCGACCTCGCCCCGGCCAACTTGCTCCACGTCGTGCTCGACAACGCGGCGCACGATTCCGTCGGCGGACAGCCGACCACCTCGGTGGGCGTCCGAATCGACGCGGTGAGCCGCGCGCTCGGCTACCCGGCGGCCACGACCGTACAGGACGCCGCGGCGCTCGACGCCGCCCTGGCCGCGGCGCTCGCGCCCGGCGCGGCCGCTCCGACGCTGCTGCACGTGCGTGTGCGACGCGGCAACCGCAAGGATCTGGGCCGGCCGCGTACCTCGCCGCGCGAGAACAAGGCGGGCTTCGAGCGGCGACTCCGCGGCGAGGCGGAATGACCGCCGAGCAGTCGGCGGCCCTCGCGCTGTGTCCGGCGACGGTGCGCTTCGGCGCCGACGCGGACGCGGCGCTCGCCGCGCTCTGCGCCGACACGAGCGTTCGCCGCGTGCTCCTCGTGCACGGGCGCCATTCCTTCGCCGCTTCCGGGGCACAGGCGTGGTTGGCTCCGCTCGCCGCGGGTCGCGAGATCGCTCACTTCGACGCCGTTCGACCCAACCCGACCGTGGAGGCCGTGCAAGCGTGTGCGGCGGCCATCGACGCCTTCGCGCCCGACGTGTTGCTCGCCGTCGGCGGCGGCTCGGCGCTCGACACCGCCAAGGCCGCGCGTCACGTCCTCGCGTGCGGCGGCGCCGCGACCGCGGCTCGTGACGTCCTCGCGGGCCGCGCGGGTGCTCCTGCCGCATACCGATTGGCCGCGATGCGCTGGATCGCCGCGCCTACCACGGCCGGGACCGGCAGCGAGGTCACGCATTTCGCGGCGGTGTACGTCGACGGGATCAAGCACAGCCTCGCCGATCCGTCGATGCGACCGGAGCAGGCGTGGGTGCAGCCGTGCCTGCTCGCGAGCCTGCCGCACGCGACGACCGTCGCGGCGGGCCTCGACGCGCTGACGCAGGCGATCGAGTCGGCTTGGTCGGTCGGCAGCGACGAGGCGAGCCGTGCGCAGTCGATGGCAGCGCTGCGGCTGGCCTGGCCGGCGCTGCCGGCAGCGGCAGCGGGGGACGCGGCGGCACAGCGGTCGATGGCGCTCGCGGCGACGCTGGCCGGCTTGGGCATCGACCACGCCAAGACCACCGCCTGCCACGCGCTCTCGTACACGATGACGGCGCGGTGGGGCGTCGACCACGGCGTCGCCGTGGCGCTGACGCTCGCGCCGATGTTGCGGTTGAACGCGGCCACCACGGCCGAGAACTGCATCGACCCGCGCGGACCCGCACACGTCCACCGCGTGATCGACGCGATCGTGGCGGTGATCGGCGGCCCCGAGGCGTGGACAGCGCGTCTGCGCGCGCTCGGCGTGGATCCCGACCCCGCGGCGCACGGCGTGGTCGGCACCGAGGCCCTGGCCGAGGTCG
>JBEARB010000168.1:0-14424 GCA_041163625.1 Pseudomonadota bacterium
GCCAGACGTGGTTGGCCTCCCAGATCGGCGCGATGGCGTGCTCGATCACGCTGCGCTGACGCTCGGCCCGCGGCCCACGGGCGAAGAGATCCCAGACGCCGCCGCCGAAATCGGCGCCGCCAGAGATCGCGTAGATGGCGAGCGCGACGACGATGACGCCGGCGACGATCCAGGCCGGCCCGAGGGCGTCGAGGCTAGGCATGGCCGACCTCCTCGACCGCGTCGGCCGCTTGGTCGGTACCGTCGGCGGTGCTCGCGAAGACGTGCCGCCAGAGCAGGCTCACCGCGACCAGCCCGAGCGCGCCGTAGAGCACCGAGAACGCCAGGAAGGGCACCCAGAGCCCGGGCATCGGCGTGACGGCCTCGGCGGTGCGCATCACGCCGCGGATGATCCAGGGCTGCCGGCCGACCTCGGTGACGGTCCAGCCGGCCTCGACGGCGATCAGGCCGAGCGGCGCGGCCAGCACGCAGAGCTTGAGGAACCAGGGCGCGGTCGGGATCGTACGCCGACGCCAGGCCAGCCACGCCGCCAACAACGCCAGCCCGATCAGCGCGCTGCCGGCGCCGACCATGATCTGGAAGGCGATGTGCGTGACGGTCACCGGCGGCCAATCCTCGCGAGGGAAGTCGTTCAGGCCACGGACCTCGGCGTCGGCCGAACCGAAAGCCAGCAACGACAGACCCGAAGGCAGGTTCAGCGAGAAGGCGACCTCGCCCGTCGCTTCGTCCGGCCAGCCGCCCACGCGTAGCGGTACCCCGCGGTGCGTCTCGAAGTGCGCCTCCATCGCGGCGAGCTTGACGGGCTGCACCTCCGCGACGTGCACGGCCGAGGAATGCCCGGAGATCGGCTGCAGCAGCGCGGCCACGCCGCCGACACCGAGCGCGATGGCGAAGGCGAGGCGGTGCAGGCGCGCGTCGGGTCGACGCAGCAGCGCCCAGGCGTGGATGCCGGCGACGGCGAAGCCGACGGCCTCGAGCGCCGCGATCAGCATATGCGCCACCTCGGTCGGCGCGGCGGGGTTCCAGAGCGCGGCGAAGGGATCGATGTCGAGGTACTGACCGCCTTCGAAGCGGAAGCCGGCGGGGGTGTTCATCCAGGCGTTGGCGCAGACGACGAAGGCGCCCGAGGCCATGCCGCAGACCCAGACGGCGGCGCCGGCGGCGAGGTGCAGGCGCGGCGAGATGCGGTCCCAGCCGTAGAGCCAGATGCCCAGGAAGATGGCCTCGAGGAAGAACGCGAAGCCTTCGAGCGAGAACGGCATGCCGATGATCGGGCCGGCGTGGCGCATGAACTCGGGCCAGAGCAGGCCGAGCTCGAACGAGAGCGCCGTGCCCGAGACGGCGCCGACGGCGAAGAGGATGGCGGTGCCTTTGGACCAGCGCTTGGCCAGCTCGAGCGCGACCGGGTCGCCGCGGCGCAGCCAGATCGCCTCGGCGACGACCATCAGCAGCGGCATCGCCATGCCGACCACGGCGAAAAGAATGTGAAAGCCCAGCGACATCGCCATCTGGGCACGCGCGGCCAGCAGATCGCTCATGGCTGCCTCGTCGGTCCGCCGCGGCGGGGCTGCCGCGACGGGGCGGAATTCTACCACATCTGGCGGTCTAGAGCTCCTGCCAGGCGACGATTCCGCCGCGCAGGTTGGCGACCTGCTGCACCCCGGCCTGCTCCAGAATCTGCGTCGCCCGCGCCGAGCGCGCGCCGGTCGGGCATGCGGCGACGACAGGGCGGTCGCGCGGAACCTCGGCGGCGCGCTCGGCGAGCTGGCTGAGCGGGATCTCGAGCGCGCCGTCGATGCGCCGGATCGACCCGCCGCCGAGCTCGATCGGCTCGCGGACGTCGAGGACCAACACCTCGCCGGCGTGATCGTGCACCCACGCCGGCTCGACCTGCCAGATGCCGGCGAACGAGCGCGTCAGCGGCGCCCATGCCGGCGGCTGCGCCTGGAGGAAGTCGTCGCTCGGCTTGCCGCAGCGCAGGTTGGCGGGCACCGCGTCGGCCATGCGCTTGGGGTGTGGCAGGCCGAGGTTCGCCATGAAGCCGACGAAATCCTGCTCGCGCACGACGTCGCCCAGGCGCGGGTTGTGGGCGCGCTCTTCGGCCACCGTCGTCATCGTGCGGCCGGCGTAGTCGTGGCCCGGGTAGAGTCGGCAATCCGGCGGCAGCGAGAAGATCTGCTCGCGCACCGAGCGGTAGAGCGTCGCGGCGTCGCCCTGCTGAAAGTCCGTGCGCCCGGCCCCGCGGATGAGCAAGGCGTCGCCGGTGAAGGCGCAGTCGAGCGCGTCGGTGACGTAGCTCATGCAGCCGTCGGTGTGGCCCGGCGTCGCGCGCGCGGTCAGCCCGACGCCGCCGACCACGACCCGATCGCCGTGCCGCAACAGCAGGTCGGCGCCCTCGGCCCCGGCGCTCGCGGAGAGGCCGATGTGGCAGCCGGTCGCGTCGCGCAGCCGCCACGCGCCGGTGATGTGGTCGGCGTGGACGTGGGTGTCGAGCACGTAGCGCAGCCTCAGTCCGAGCTCGCGCAGCATCGCGAGGTCGCGCAGGTGCTGCTCGAAGACGGTGTCGATGAGGATCGCCTCACCGCTCGTCGCGTCGGCGAGCAGGTAGGTATAGGTCGAAGACTGCGGGTCGAAGAGTTGTCGAAAGAGCATGGCGCCTCCCAGTGGGCCGCGGACCGGCCACCGTCCGAGGCGATTGTGACGCTACAAGCTGCCCTTGACCAACGCCGGCACCAGCGCGGTGCCGCTGACGCCGTCACCGACGTCGGCGTCGTAGCCCCAACACCAGACCGAACCGTCGGCCTCGAGCGCGCACGGCGCGACGAAGGTCCGCCGACATCGGCGTGCCCTGGCAGGTGCCGTTGGCGCACGCGTCGGACTTGGTGCAGGCGTTGCCGTCGTCGCAGGTCACCTTCACGCCGACGCAAGCCTTGCCCAGGCACGCATCGCCCTTGGTGCAGGCGTCTCCGTCGTCGCAGCTGCCCAAGATCGTGGTGTAGATGCAGCCCTTGGTCGGATGGCAGCTGTCCACGGTACAGGCCGTCCCCTCGTCGCAGGTCTTCTTGCTGCCGGTGCAGGTGCCCGAGACGCAGACATCGTCCACGGTGCAAACGCTGCCGTCGTCACACGGCGTGGCCGAGAGGGGCAGGTGTGCGCACGGCGTCTCGGCCTTGGCATCGCAGCTGTCCTGCGGCGAGGTCGTCAACGCCGCGGTGCAAATCGCCGTCGGCGTCAACGACCACGGCCAGCGCGAAGTCCTCGGCGTGGAGGTCAACGTTTCCAACAGACGTCCCCGCACAGCCCGACGACAGCGACACGGGGTCGCTGACCGCAGCACTTCCGCCGCCCCCTACCAGCCGCAAAAAGGCGGCTTGAGGTTCAACTCGACGCGATGGCTTCAAACACCACTTGACGGGACATGACCTCCTCGTGCACCGCGCAGTCCGCCGTCGTCGAGCATTTGCAGGTGTTGTTGCCGCCGATGCAGGAGCCGTCGGCGATGCACTGGTCGCCGTCAGCCTGCACTTGTTGGCGTCCTCGCACGCGAAGCCGTTCTTGGTCGGCGTGTAGACGCCCTGCACGCAGACGGCGTCGGTCACGCATGCCGAGCCCGCCACGCACGTCGACTGCTCGGCCGCCGCGACGAACGCGCACGTGCCCTGCTGGCAGGCGCGCTCCTGGCACGGCAGGTAGGGCTGCGGGCAGTCGGTGGCCTTGGAGCAGGCGACGGCGCGCGTCGCGCGGAGCCCCCCGACTTTGCCTCCCCTGCTCGCCGCGCTGCCCGCGACGTGAAGCAGAGAGGAGGCCTCTCCAACATCCGAGCTCAGTCCAAGAACGTGCCGTTCACCTCGTAGCGCTGGCAACACGTACGCCCACCGGTCGCCCCGAACGGCGAGTGCTGCACCGTCCCATGGCGAGCAGTCTCACGTTGGAGGCAGGAGCACGAATGGGGTCATTCGTGTGGCGCTAGCCGGGCAAGCCGAAGAAGCGCCGCATGCGGAGCAGGACGTCGGACTGCACCTCGCGGACCTTCTGACTGCGAGCGGCGTCGTCGAGCTTCTCGCGCGCCTCGAGCAGGCCGACTCGGCGCTCGGCGAGCAGGTTCGCGATGGGGCCCGCAAACTCGGGCTTGTTGCGGAGCACCTCCTCGAAGGCCTCCTTGTCCAGGCGCCAGCAATCGACGTCGGTGAGCGCCACGGCGCTCGCGGCGCGCGGCTCGCCGGTGAGCAAGGCCATCTCGCCGAAGACCTCGCCCGGGCCGAGCTGCGCGACCTCGCGCTCGAGGCCCGCGGTGGCGACCCGCACCCCGACGCGACCGCTCGCGACGCAATAGAGCCAATGCGCCTCTTGTCCCTGCCGGGTCAGCACTTCGCCCTTGGCGAAGGGGGCGTAGACCAACGCGTCGGCGAGGAACTCGCGCTCCTCGTCGGTCAGGGGCGCGAAGATCGGCACGGCCTCGAGCGCGCGCACGCGGCGCTGATGGTCGGCGGCCTTCTTGCGCTCACGACGCTTGTGGCTGTCTTCGGTCACGAAGATCGCATGTGCGGGCAGCGCGAGCGGCACGGCGGCGCGCTCGAGCGCGGCGTACAGGCGCAGGCGCACGGCGGAGTCGGTGGGGTCGTCCGCAGCCAAATCCGTCAGCCAATAGCGCACGGCGTAGCGCGCGACGCTCTCGCCGTACTCCATCAGCACGCAGTTGGGCTGCGGCTCGCTCGCCACGTTCGGCAGCGGCGCAGCGCGCAGCGCGGCCTCGACCGTCTCGATGACCCGTGAGGGCGGATGCCGGAAGTCGACCTGGAACCAGACCCAGCGACGCCACTGCCGCGGCTGCCCCTCGCGTCGACCGAGCACGATCACCGACTCCTTGACCAGCCGGCTGTTCGGGATCAGCACGGTCTCCCAGTTGCGCGTCTCGACGGCGGTGTAGCGCCAGTGGATGGCGACCACGCGGCCGGTGATGTCGCCGACCTTGATCCAGTCGTCGACGCGGACGGTACCGTCGAACTGCAGCGTCAGGCCGCCGAGCGTGTTGCCGAGCGTGTCCTGCAGCGCCAAACCGATGACGGCGGTGACGACCGCAGAGGTCGCGATGATGCCCGTCAGATCGTAGCCGTTGCGGGAGGCGACCATCGCCGAGAGCACCACACCGGTGACGGCGACGAAGATGTCCTCGACCAAAGGCAGCAACGCCACGCCGAGCCGCGGCAGTGCGACCTCGAAGAGGATGCTCGCGGCCGAGAGCAGCGCCACCCACGAGAATCCGAGCCGGGCGACCAGGCGCGCGTCGTCGAGGAAGGGCTCGTGCATCCGCGCGGCGAGCACGCCCATCGCGACACCGAAGAGGTGGATGGCGTAGGTGCCGATGAGCACGCGGGCGCCGCGATGGTCGACACGACCGAGGCGCTGCGCCAAGATCGTCAGCAGCACCAACAGCGTGGCGGTGAACGTCCAGCCAGCCTCGGCCTCGCGCACCATCTCGAACAACAACACGCCCAATTCGACCTCCGAAAGCACCGGTTCTGCGCTCGTGACAGGATCGTGTCAAGAAGGTGTCGAAAACGTGTCGGTGCGAAGAATCGGGGCCGAGCGCGGCGATTTTGCATGGCCGGCGGCGCCGTGGTTTCATGCGCGCTTCGCGCCGTGGTCGGCGCGCGGTGGAGGCGGCGTGCTCAGAGCCTACGACCTGCTCGCGAAGAAACGCGACGGCAGCAAGCTCGGCGCAGACGAGATCGGCGCGTTGGTCCGCGGCTACACCGATGGCAGCGTCCCGGACTACCAGATGGCGGCGTTCGCGATGGCCGTCGCGATTCGCGGGATGGACGACGACGAGACCGCCGCCCTGCTCGACGCGATGATGCATTCGGGCGCCACGCTGTCCTGGGATCACCTCGACCGCCCGACCGCGGACAAGCACTCGACGGGCGGCGTCGGCGACAAGGTCAGCATCCCGCTGGCGCCGGCGGTGGCGGCGTGCGGCGTCGCCGTGCCGATGATCTCGGGCCGTGGCTTGGGTCATACCGGCGGCACGCTCGACAAGCTCGAGTCGATCCCGGGCCCCGGTCGCGACGGCCTCGGCCCCGGCTTCCAGACCCGCCTCTCGCTCGACGCCTTCCGCGCGATGGTCGGCGAGCTCGGGATCTCGCTGATCGGCCAGACGGCCGAGATCGCTCCGGCCGACCAGAAGCTCTACGCGCTGCGCGACGTGACCGGCACGGTCGAATCGATCCCGCTGATCGTGGCGAGCATCATGAGCAAGAAGCTGGCCGAAGGCGCCGGCGCGCTCGTGCTCGACGTGAAGGTCGGCCGCGGCGCCTTCATGAAGACCGCCACCGAGGCGCGCACGCTGGCCCGCGCGATGGTCGCCGCCGGCGAGAAGCTCGGTCGCCGGATGACGGCCTTCCTCACCGCGATGGACCGTCCGCTCGGCACCCACATCGGCAACGCGCTCGAGATCGTCGAGTCGGTGGAGTTGATGCGCGGCGCCGGCCCGTCCGACACCCGCGAGGTCGTCTGCAGGCTCGGCGGGGAGATGCTGCGCCTGGCCGGCGCGGTCGGCTCGTTGGCCGAGGGCGAGCGCCGCATCGGCACCGCGCTCGACGACGGCAGCGCGCTCGAGGTCTTCCGCCGCGCCGTCACCGCGCACGGCGGCGACCCGCGCGTGGTCGACGATCCCCGCGGCATCCTGCCCGCCGCGCCGTTCGTGCGCCCGGTCCTCGCGCCGCGCCACGGCACCTTGGTCGCGCTCGACGCCTACGAGGTCGCGCTCGCCGCGCTGCGCCTGGGCGCCGGCCGCCTGCGCAAGGAAGACTTGATCGATCCGAGCGTCGGCTACGTCTTGGCCGCCAAGCCGGGCGACGAGGTCGTCGCCGGCGAGCCGCTGGCCTTCGTGCACGCCCGGTCGGAAGCCGAGGCCGAGCGCGCCGGCGCCGCCTTGCTCGCCGCGAGCACGATCGAGGATGTCGGCGCGATGCCGCACGGCCTGCCGCTGTGGATCGACGAGGTCCACGGCTCGCTCGCCCCGACCTGAGCCACCCTCCGGACCGAACGCAGGCGACGATTCAACCGGTCGCGAGCTGCTCGGCGAAGCGGTCGAGCGCGAGCATCAGGCCCGCGAGCGTGCCGGGCTCGAGCGCCGAGTGGCCGGCGTCGTCGATCAGGGTGAGCTCGCTGCCGGGCCAAGCGCGATGCAGACGCCACGCCGCGCTCGGTGGGCAGATCGCGTCGTAGCGCCCCTGCACGATCCGGCACGGCAGGTGCTGAATCCGGGGCAGGTCGCGCATCAACTGATCGGGCTCGAGCCAAGAGTCGTGCACGAAGTAGTGGGCTTCGATGCGCGCGATGGCGACGGCGAAGCGATCGTCGGCCGGCGCGCTGACCGGATCGGGACGCAGCCGCGAGGTCGCGATTTCGTAAGCGGCCCAGCGCCGAGCGGCGTCGAGCTCCTCGCGGGCGTCACCCGACGTCAGGCGCGCGTGCCAGGCCCGCAGCGGGTCGGCGCGGCCGGCGGGGTCGAGCGGCTCGACGAAGGCCTCGTACGCGTCGGGGAAGAGCTGCGCCGTGCCCCCCTGGTAGAACCAGCGGAGCTCCTCGGCCGTGCTCAGGAACACGCCGCGCAGCACGAGCCCGAGCACGCGCTCGGGGTGAGCCTGCGCATAGGCCAGCGCCAGCGTGCTGCCCCACGAACCGCCGAAGAGCAGCCAACGCTCGATGCCCAGCCGCCGCCGCAGCCGCTCGATGTCGGCGACCAGGTCCCAGGTGGTGTTCTCGTGCAGGCTACCGTGTGGGGTGCTGCGCCCGCAGCCACGCTGATCGAAGAGCACCACGCGGTAGAACTCGGGGTCGAACAGGCGCCGGTTCCAGGCCGCGCAGCCGCCGCCCGGCCCGCCGTGCAGGAAGAGCACGGGCACGCCTTCGGCCGCCCCGGCCTGCTCGTAGTAGATCCGATGGATGCCCGAGACCGGCACCATCCCGCTGTCGAAGGGCTCGATCGCGGGAAAGAGGAGCCGCGTCGGATCGCCTCCGTCGTGCATCTGCCCGCCTTCGCCCGCACGGTGCGGGCCGCCGGAGCGCAACCGGTGCGCTACCAGAACCAGGAGCGGCGGGCGGGACGCGTCGACCAGACCGCCGCGGAGCCGGCATCCATCGCGTCACCTGCGCGACGACGGCTCGTGCGCGGGAGCGTACCTGTCGGTTCGACGACTGCGAAGCGTTCGGCCCGCATCGCCTCGGCGCGGGCGCGGGCGATGTTGCGCTGCCACTGCCGCAGCCGCGAGAGACCGTGCGGCGTGCCGGTGCAGCGCTGCCGACCGTGGCGCAGCGGACCGCGGTTGATCCGCAGCCAGGCCAAGCGCCAAGCGTCCAGATCGTTGCGGACGCGCTTGCTGCCGCACAGGCGCGCGATGCGGTTGCCTTCGAGGCCGGCGCGGGTGCGCTCGAGCAGGAAGCGCACCGAGGCGACCGGATCGCTGCGGTCGACACCGAAGCGCTTGGTCCACGGCCAGAGCTGGATCATGCCCACGGCCTTGCACTGGCCATCCTTGCAGTCGCCGAGCACCGCCGGCTTGTAGCCGGACTCGATGCAGGCCTTGGCGAGCGTCATGCCGCGGTAGGCCTGCGGCACGTTGTAGCGGCGCTCGAGGTCGAGCAGCTCGCGAAACAAGCCGAGGTCGACGTCGGGCCGTCGCTTGCGCGAGAGGCTGCGGCAAGCGTGCAACGCCTGGTGCATCAGCTCCGCGTCGGTCGCAGGCGGGTCGAGTCGGGGCGTCCGGGCGTGCGCGGGCGAGATCGCGAGCATCGGCCCCGCGATTGCCACAAGCACCCAAGTTTTCGCATGTTGAACGGGCATCGAACCTCCCCCGCGGTTCCGTGCTGCGGTCGGGATCGCTGCCCATAGATCCGATCTCCGATCGATCGCAAGCCCCGAAATCCCGCCAAAACCCCAGCTTTCCGCCGTTGGAGACGGGTCGGATCAGGCGACGTCTCGCGATCCGGTGCGCGCGGAGCGGTGCCGGCACGACGCCCTCGCCGACCACGCGGCCTTCGCAGCGTCGCGCCTTGCGACATTGCTCACAAATGTTGGTGATTCTTGCGCAAAGCCGGAAATGATGCCCCGCACGAGCCGGTCGATGTGTGAGATCGCGACACTTTTTGCCCCGATTGCGGCGATGCACGCGTCCACACCATTTGCATGCCGACGCCGCCGGCATTTGATGTCGGCCCCGGCGGCGGCATCCTGCCGCTGGGAAGGACCCGCTCGAAGGGGAGAAGACGATGCGAACCTCGATCCGCGCGCGACTCGCGCTCTGCACGGCCATCTGCCTGCTCGCGACCACCGCGCTCACGGGCTGCGGGACCGAAGACGAGGCCGCCGCCGGCCCGGCGGGCGCCGACTCCAGCACCGGCGGTGGTGGCGGCGGCTTGGACGCCAGCGACGGCGTTGGCGGCGGGCTGGACGGCAGCGGCGGCGGCAGTGACGGCGCCGGCGGCAGCGACGCCACCGATCCGGGCGACACGCTCACCGACCTGGGCGGACACGACGGCGCCATCGACGACGCCGGCGGTGACGACACCGACACGGGCCCGGACATCGTCGCGGCGGATCTGGTCGCCATCGGCATCGACCCGCCGGCGGTCTCGCTGCCGGTCGGCGGCCAACTCACCTTCACGCTGGCCGGCAAGCTCAGCGACGGCAGCGCCGCCGACGTGACCGCGCTGGCGACCTGGACCTCGACGGCGCCGGGCGTGCTGGCGGTCTCGCCCGGCGGCGGCGCGGTGGCGATCGGCGCGGGCAGCGCCGAGGTGCGCGCGCAAATCGGCACGCTGCAGACCGCGGCCAAGGTCTCGGTGGTGCCGAGCAAGCTGGTGGCGCTCACCATCGCGCCGGCCGCAGCGACCCTGGTGGTCGGCGAATCGCTGCAGCTCGGCGCGGTCGGCACCTTCGCCGACGGCAGCAAGCAGAATCTCGGCTTGGTCGTCGGTTGGAGCAGCGACGAGCCCGAGACCGTCGCGGTCGGCAAGAACGGCGTCGTCACCGGCAAGGCCGGCGGCGAGGCGACGGTGACGGCCAAGATCGGCGACGTCAGCGCGACCGCGACGGTGACGGTGCTGACGGCCAAGCCGACCGGCCTGGTCGTCGAGCCGATCGACCCGGTCGTGCCCGTCGGCGGCAGCCTCGCGCTCTCCGCCATCGCCAGCTACGACGACGGCAGCACGGCGGACGTCAGCGCCCAAGCCGGCTGGGCCAGCGCCTCGCCGGACGTCGTGCAGGTCGATGGCAAGGGCAACCTCGTCGCGCTCGGCGCCGGCTCCTCGCTCGTCACCGCCACCTTCGCCGGCATCACCGCCGAGCGCTTGGTGACGGTCGTGGCGCCCAAGCTCACCAAGCTCGCGATCGAGCCCGGCAGCCTGACCCTGGCGGCCGGGGCGAGCGCGCAATTCAAGGCGGTGGCGACCTACGACGACGGCACGGTGGTCGATTTGACCGCCAGTGCGATCTGGTCGAGCCAGCCGGCCGGCATCGTCAGCGTCAGCAATGCGCCCGGCAGCCAGGGCAAGGTGCTCGCGCTCGCGGCGGGCATGACGACCGTGCAGGCCAGCTTCGGCGGCGTGGTCGCCAAGGCCGTGGTCACCGTCGCCGAGGCCAAGCTCAAGAGCCTGGCGATCACGCCGGCGCTGCCGAGCGCGCCCAAGGGCGTGACGGTCCAGCTCACGCTGCACGGCACCTACGACGACGGCTCGGTCGAGGAGCTCACGGACCAAGCCGTCTGGGGCAGCAACAACCCGGCCATCGTGCTGGTCTCGACCAGCGGCAAGACCGCCGGGCAGGCGCAGGCTGTCGGTGTCGGCGTGGCCAGCGTCACCGCCAGCTTCGAGGGCCTGACCGCATCGGCGGTCTTCACCGTCAGCGCCGCCGCCCTGACCGGCATCGCCGTGGAACCGGCCAGCGTGACCATCGAGGCCGGCCAGAAGCAGGCGCTCGCGGCCAAGGCGACGTATTCGGACGGCGCGGTGGTCGACGTCACCGAGGCCGCGACGTGGTCGGTCGCCGACACCGCCGTCGCCGAGGTGCAGAACGGCTTGGGCACCGCGGGGCTGCTCACGGCCAAGGCGCCGGGCAGCACCAAGGTCACCGCCACGCTCGGCAAGACCAGCGGCCAAGCGAGCGTGAAGGTCGACGCGCCGACGCTGCAGGAGCTGCAGATCGGGCCGATCGCGCCCGAGCGCAAGGCCGGGCAGCTCGTGCAGTTCTACGTAATGGCGATCTACAGCAACGGCACCGCGCAGAACGTGACCTTCCAGGCCGATTGGCAGAGCAGCAACCCGACCGTCGCCGCCGTCGGCAACCAGGGCGGCCAGAAGGGTCGCGCGCAGGCCAAGGTCGCCGGGACCACCACGATCACCGCGAGCTACGGCGGCAAGACGATCAGCACGACGCTGAAGGTCACCGACCCGGACCCGGTCGAGCTGCAGATCTCCCCCGCCTATTGGGAGATGGCGGCCGGCACGCCGATGCAGCTGCAAGCCATCGTGATCTTCTCGGACGGCTCCTCGCAGAACGTGACCTTCCAATCGCAATGGTCCGGCAGCGACACCAAGATCGCGCTGGTCGGCAACGCCGGCGGCCCCGGCGGCCCCGGCGGCCCCGGCGGCCCGGGTCAGCAGCCCAAGGGCCGAATCATCGCGCTCACGCCCGGCACCGTCAGCGTCAGCGCGAGCTGGCAAGGCCTGACCGGCAAGGCGACCGTCGTCGTCAAGCCCGCCTCGCCGATTGGGCTCTCCATGTTCCCTGGCCTGCAGTCCTGTGCGCCGGGCCAGTTCCGCGCCGTGCAGGTCACGCTGCAATACACCGACGGCACCTCGCTGCCGATCACCCAGGCCGCGACGTTCACCTCGAGCAACGCCGCCGTCGCGTCGGCGCTCAACGGCCAGAACCAGAAGGGCTTCGTGCAATGCCTCAGCGCGGGCAAGGCCACGATCAAGGCGAATTTCCAGGGCTACAGCGCCGAGGCGACGATCGAGGTCAGCGCCGCCGAGCTCGATTTCCTCGCCATCGCGCCGGGGGCCGCGAGCGTCGCCAAGGGCGTGCCGGTGATGCTGCAGGTGACCGCGCACTACACCGACGGCACCAGCCAGCCCGTCAACGGCCAGGCCACGCTGACCAGCGACAACCCCGCCATCGCCGCCGTCATCGACGCCGGCCCGCTCTCGGGCGTGGTGCAGACGCTCGCGCCCGGCAAGGCGACCATCACCGCGCAATACGGCGGCAAGAAGGCCACGGCGGTGATCACCGTCACCGAAGCCAAGGTCAGCGAGCTGCAGATCTCGCCCGTCGCGCCGAACCTCGCGCCGGGCTCGTGGGTCAAGTTCGAGGCGGTCGCGGTGATGAGCGACCAGACCACGCAGCAAGTCACCAATATCGCGTCGTGGTCGAGCTCGGCGCCGCAGGTGCTCGCCATCGACGACACGCCGGGCGGCCTCGGCAAGGGCCTCGCGCAGGCCATCAGCGCCGGTACGACCACCGTCACCGTCACCTGGAACGGCGTCACCGCCAAGCAGACCGTCGAGGTCAAGGCCGCGACGCTGATGGAGATTCAGGTCACGCCCTTCGCGCCGACGGTGGCCGTCGGCTTCCTCACACCCTTCAAGGCGACCGGCATCTACTCGGACTTCACCACGCAGGACCTCACGGCCATCGTCAGCTGGACGAGCACCACCCCGGCGGTCGGCTCGGTCAGCGCGTCGCTCGGCAGCAAGGGGCTGTTCACACCGCTCGCGGCCGGCAAGACCGAGGTGGTCGCGACCTACCTCGGCAAGTCCGGCAAGGCCGCCGTCACCGTCACCGACGCCAAGCTGTTGACCATCGCCGTCTCACCGCAGAACGCCAAGGTGGCGCCCGGCAAGACGCTCGCGTTGACCGCGACCGGTGCCTTCGCCGGCGGCCTACAGCTCGACGTCACGCCCTACGTGACCTGGCTGCCGACCACGCCGGGCGTGGTCGCGGTGAGCAACGCGTGGGGCAGCAAGGGCGAGCTGACCGCGCTCTCGGCCGGCAAGGCCACGGTCGAGGCGATCCTCGCCGGCGTGAAGGGTCAGACCAGCATCACGGTGCAGTAGGCGTCACGGTGCAGTAGGCGTCACGGTGCAGTAGGCGCGCCGACGCGGCGGTGCCAGATCCAGACCAGCAGCGCGAACAGGCCGACCCAGAGCGCACCGGCGCCCGAGCCGCGGCCCGCCCCGGCGCTGCATCCCGAGGGCGCGGCCTGCATCGGCGGCGGCGACGCCTCGGCGCCGAGGCCCCCGACCGCGTCGCTGGCGGCGCCGGCGTTGGCAACGCTCGCACGGCTGCCGTCGCCGTTGCCGGTGCTGTGGCCGCCGTCGTCCGTGGCGTGGCTGCCCGCGTCGGCGCCCGCGCTACCCTGCCCTGCGTCGTCGCTGGTGCCGGCGTCGGCGTCGCCGACCTTGCCATCGCCACCGACGGGCGCCGGCGGCACGCACTGCCCGGCCTCGCAGCGCCAGCCCGGATCGCCGCAGCCGCCCTTGGCCGGCAAGTGGTGGCAGCTCGCGCCGACGCATTTGTCGGTCGTGCACGGGTTGCCGTCGTCGCAGGGCTGCGCGACCTCGGCATGCGAGCAGGCCCCGGTCGCGGGGTCGCAGGCGTCGGCGGTGCAGGCGTTGGCGTCGTCGCACGCCTTGGCGGCGTGGGCGCAGCCGCTGCCGCTCTTGCAGCTGTCGACGGTGCAGGGGTTGCCGTCGTCACAAGCGACCGCGCCGTGAGTGCAGGCCCCGTTCTGCGGGTCGCAGACGTCGGTGGTGCAGGGGTCGCCGTCGTCGCAGGAGACGGCCGCGCCGGGCTTGCAGCCGCCGCCGACGCAGCTCTCCGTGCCGTTGCAGGCGTTGCCGTCGCTGCAGACCAGCGGCTTGCCGCCGACATGGTGGGCGCGAGCGGCGCGTGGGGCCAGGGGGCCCGCGCGTCGCTCGCACCTTTTTTGCCGCGGTTGCCGCCTCGGCCGCCTGCGTCCAAGCTCCCGCACGCCGCGCGCGCCTCGCGTGGCCGGGAGTGCCCCATGAAGCTGCTGCTCGTCGACGGCAACAACAACGTCTTCCGCGCGTTCTACGCGATCCGCGGGATGACCAACGCCGATGGGCTCGCCACCAACGCGGTCTACGGCTTCGTGATGATGCTCGAGGGCTTGCTCCGCGACGAGCAACCCGACGCCATCGCAGTGGCCTTCGACATCTCGCGCAGCAGCTTCCGGACCGAGCTCTTCCCCGAGTACAAGGCCAATCGCTCGCCGATGCCCGAAGATCTGCGGCCGCAGCTGCCGTGGATTCGGGACGTGGTCCGCGCCTTCGGCATCCCCGTGCTCGAGTTCGACGGCTGGGAAGCCGACGACGTCATCGCCACGCTCGCCACCGCCGCGCGCG
>JBEARB010000169.1:0-32135 GCA_041163625.1 Pseudomonadota bacterium
CTCGGAACCCGAAGCGGCGGCGCCGCCGGCGGCGCGCATCTCCTTCGGTGCGAGATCGAGGGCGCCGAGGCGACCGGTCTTGTAGCGGACCCAGACGCCGTAGCCGCTGGGGCTGACGCCCGCTTCGGCGACGCTGGCGTCGGCGGCGAGCGCCTTGGCGGCGTCGGCGGCGGCAGCCTCGCGGCTCGCACCGCCGGAGATCGCCGAGAGCGCGTCGGCCTTGACCTTCTTCTGCAGGCCGACGATGGCGTTGCATTCGCTCTGCGAGAAGCGCTGCACCACGTCGACCACCGTCACCGGCGAGAGTGCCGTGTACTTCTTGTCGAAGATCGTCACCTCCGCGGTGACGCGGAAGTACAGGCGCTTGGCGACGTTGGGCGAGAGCGAGAGGCAGCTCGAGAAGTAGCCGTCCTTCTGGATATCGTCGCAGTTGGCGGCGCTGCCGTTGTCCTGCATGGCGCCGTGGTCCTGCACCTGCTTGCCGTCGACATCGACCTCGACGAGCTTGACGGTCGCCGGGTTGATCGGGCCCTTGCCGGCCGCGCCCTCGCCCGCCGCCGAGAGCGGCATGCGGACGACGACCTTGGTGGTCTCACCGGTGAACAGCAAGTCCGGCGCCACCTGCGGCGCGCCTTCGAAGGTGAAGAAGGGGTTGTAGACGATGTGGACGGAGTCGACGGCCGTCTCGTTGCCCTTCTTGGCAGTCACGGTGATCGTGTTGTCACCCGGCACCAGCTTGACGATGCCCGAGACCCAGTAGGAGGCGACGTCGATGGTGCCGGTCTCACCGGCCGTGCTGGTCCACTCGATGCTGTCGGCCTCGCCGAAGGTCACGCCCGCGAGCTGCGCCATCTCCGAGTCGCTCTGCACCCAATCGCGCCCCGAGGGACCGAGGATCTTGATCAGCAACTCGCCCGACTGCAGGCCCTTGGACTCGTCGACGTCCGGAGCGGCGACCGAGCCGTCGCCGGTGTTGGTGTCGGCCACCGTGTCGCCGGTCGCGTCGTCCCCGCTGCCGTCCTGCTCGGTGTCGGCGGTGGCGTCGCCGGCGGCATCACCAGCGGTGCTGTCGGCCGTATCGTCGCCGACGGTGTCCACGCCGCCGGTGTCCACGCCGCCGGTGTCGCCGCCGGTCACGTCGTCCGCGGTGTCAGCACCGCCGCCGTTGCCGGTGTCGTCGCCGCTGCCGGTCCCGTCGTTGTTGCTGCAGCCGAGCGCGAGCGCGACCGTGAGCAGCGCGAACATCGCACGCATGCGGGCGAACGTCGTGGAGGCGCGGGCGCCCTCGAATCGGTAGCAATTCATGATTCCTCTGGTCGTCTGTGGGTAGCGCTGGGCCGCGCCGCGCCGGGTGGGCCCCCGTGCCCCGGATGCGAACGCCGGAAGGTACCGGATCGCGCCGATCCGGCGCAAGCAAGTCCCGCACGACCGCCTTGTCTACCAACGCATTGCGCCGAGTTCGCCGGGGACGGCGTAGACCCGTGGCCCTTCCGCCACGTCGAGCGGCGCGCGCGGTCCGGCCCGCTCGGCGTGGCCGAAGAGCTCGCCGTCGAGCGTATACGGTCCGGCGAGGCGCATCCGCTTCGCTTCGGGCAGATCGACCACGCCCGGATGCCGCGCTTCCCGCATCAGCGCCGGCACCATCTGCAACACGCGCATCGGCTCGTGTTCGAGCACGACCTTGGTGAAAAATCCGGGCGCGTGCAGCGGGCGCCGAATGGCGCGCACGCCGCCGACCGCCAGCGTGAGGTCGACGCTGCTCGCGACCACGGCGGTATAGGGCTCGAAGCGGCGCCCATCGACCTCGAGCACCGACCCGAACGGGCCGAGGCGCCAAGATTCCTCCCGCCAGAGCGCGCTGCCGAGGGTCGCACCGCGGGCGAGTTCGAAGAGGAAGCGGCCGAGTCCGCCGTAGCCTGCGCCGAAGCGGACGTAGAGCGCGATCGCGTGGTGCAGGACCTCGGAGCCGAAGACGAAGCCGTGGCGGTCGGGCGTGCCGGGGCTGCGGACGGTCATCGTGTCGAGCCGCCGCGCCGGCACCCGCGAGAGCGGCGTACCGTCGAAATAGCGCAGAAAATGGCGTAGCCGGCGACGGGGTCGTCCGTGTACCCCGGTGGTGCGCGCGACGATGTTCAGGGTTCCGCCGCCGAGGAGCAGCAGGCGCGGCAGCGGCGTCGGGCCGTGGCGCGCGGCGCTGGCCGCTTCGAGCGCGAGCAGCGCGTTGACCGCGTGGTGGACGGTGCCGTCGCCGCCGACCAGCGCCAGCACGTTGACGCCACCGTGGACCAGCAGCCGGCCGACGGCCGAGGGCAACTCGTCGAGCGATCGCGTGGCCGCGAAGGTGGCCCCGGCGCCGCCGTCGGGCAGGACGCCGGCGAGGGCACGCAGCTGCTCGGCGCGACCGCCGTCGGCACGGCCATTGACCAATACACCGATGCGGACGGTGGCGGTCGGGCGCGATTGGTCGCGCCGGCGCGCGACGGCGGCGGCGTCGGTCCACGCGGCCGTCGCCTCTTCCTCGCGCCCTTGTCGGCCCTGCGCTCGCCCCATCGCGACGCTCCTCCGCGTGCGGGACGCATCGGCGCGCGTTCCGCCGCCTCGCAGCTTGCCAGCAGCGCGGGGCGCCGGTCGAGGTCGTCGCCCGATCGACGCACGGAGCCCTTCAACGCGGGCTGATCGGCCTTCTTGTCCGACCTCGGGACGCGTGGTAGTTTCCGGGGCGCGCCGACCGCATCGCGGTCTCGCCGACGGCTTCGCCGTCTTGCGGAACCCGAGGGGGTTCGTGTCAGTTGATGCGAATCGAGGCGGCGCAGCCGGCCGAGGAGTCCAGCCCGAACCAATGCTCCAGCTTTCGATCCAAGACTACGAGGGAAAGAACACGCTGGTGCCACTCGCCGAGGGCGAGTTGACGATCGGCCGTGACGATTCCAACGCGATCTGCCTGACCGAGCGCAACGTCTCGCGGCAGCACGCGCGCATCATTCGGCAGGGCCAGAGCGTCCAGATCGAGAACATGCGCGCGACCTGGGGCACCCGCCTCAACGCCACCCTCTTGCAGGGACGGGTCGAGCTGCAGTCGGGCGACGTGGTCCAGATCGGCGACTACACGATCGAGTTGCTCGCCGACGGGAACGCCAAGCGCGACACCGCGCTGGTCGACGACGGCCGTGACGCGCCGAGCGGCCGACCGCCCGCGCCCTCGCCGAACGCGGGGCTGCCGGACGACGGCAGGACTTCGGTCGTCAACCTCGCCGATATCCAACGCGAGCTCTCTGCGCCGGTCGATCAGTCCAACGTGCCGGCCGCCGAGCAGCCGCGCCTGGTGGTCGAGAGCGAGAACCTGCGTGGGCTCGAGCTGCGCGTGACGCGCTCGCCGACGGTCATCGGCCGGGTGCAAGAGAGCGCGGATCTGGTCATCGACCACCGCTCGATCAGCAAGGAGCACGCACGCCTGACCCGCCGCCCGGACGGCAGCTGGGAGGTCCTGGACCTCGGCTCCTCCAACGGCATCCAGGTCAACGGCGAGCCCTACAGCAAGGTCGCGATCCGCTCGGGCGACGTGCTGATCCTCGGACACGTCAAGCTGCGCTTCCTCGCCCCGGGCGATCGCGCGCCGGCGGGCGGCGCGGCCGGCGGAAGCAGCGGCGGCAAGGGCCTGATCATCGCAGCGGTAGCGGTAGCGCTGCTGCTCGGCGGCGGCTTGGCCGCGTTCCTCGCGCTCAGCGACAGCAAGCCCGAGGAGCCGGCGCCCAAGCCCGTCCCGTCCACGCCGGACGAGGGCGCACCGAGCGACGAAGCCGGCACGGAGGAGCAGGCCCCGGCGCCGAGCGAGGGACGTGCAGCCGACGCCGGCGAGATGCTCCGCAAGGTCGAGAAGCTGCGTCGCGCGGGCATGGTGCGCGAGGCGCTCGAAGTCGCCCGCGCGGCGCTCAAGGCGAGCCCGGGGAGCGCGTCGCTCGGTCTCGAGGTCAAGCAGCTCGAGGTCGAAGCCGAGGCGCTCGGGAAGATCGACGCCGCGACAGCGCAGGTCGACTCGGATCCGAAGGCGGCGTACGACGCGATGGTCGATCTCCGCGAGGCGCTCAAGGACGACTCGCCGCTGGTCGAGAAGACCGAGTCGCTGCGGGACAAGGCGCGCGCGATGGTGGTCGCGACCTTGGTCACCAAGGCCGAGGAAGCGCTGAAGCGCCGCAAATACGACGACGCCCTCGATCTCGCGGAGCAGGCGCAGGCCTACGACGCCGACAACGAGGACGCCGCAAAGGTCATCGTCAAGGCCCGCTCGCACGCCAAGTCGCCGAAGGAGCGCCCGGCTGCTGCGCGCGAGCCGCGTGAGCCGCGCGCCAAGCCCGAGCCCAAGCCGGTCGCCAGGCCCGAGCCCAAGCCCGAGCCCAAGCCGATCGCCAAGCCCGAGCCCAAGCCCGAGCCGAAGGTCGAGGCCAAGCCTGCCGCCGCCGCGATGAGTGGTCAGGAGCACTACTCCGCCGGCCGTCGCGCGGCTGCGGGCGGGGACAAGCAGGGCGCCATCGACCACTTCAACGCTGCGGTGAAGGGTGGCTACAAGAAGGCCCACGGCCAGCTCGCGCGCCTGTACTTCCAGGTCGGTGACAAGGCCAACTGCCTCAAGCACGGCAACGCCTACATCCAGCGCTACCCCGACGCGGCCGACGCGCCGCAGATCGAGGGAATGTTGGAGAAGTGCCGCTGAGCCGACTCGCCGGCGTCGCGTTCAGCGTCGTCTTCCTGCTCGCTACCGTCTTCGTCGCCGTCCGCATCGTGCCGGGCGACCCCGCCGCCGTGCTGCTCGGCGAGCGCGCCACCGAAGCCGATCGCGCGCAGCTGCGCGCGCGGATGCATCTCGACGGCGACCTGCTCGACCAAGCGGGCGCCACGATCGGCGATCTCTTGGACGGCTCGCTCGGGACCTCCTACGCGCTGCGCGGCCGCCCCATCGCCGTGCGATCGGTGCTGGCGCAGGCGGCCCCAGCGACGCTGGCGCTGGCGCTGGCGGCCCTGTTCTGCGCTCTGGCGATGGCAGTGCCGCTCGGTGCGTGGGCGGCGTGGGGTCGGGGCGGCTGGCCGGATCGCGTCGGTCGCGGGGTCGCGCTGGTGGCGATGTCGACTCCGGTCTTCGTCAGCGGCCCGTTGCTGCTCGTGTTGGTGGCGGTCGAGCTCGGCTGGGCACCGACGCCAGCCCATCCGAGCGGCGTCTGGGGTGAGTTGGCCCTACCCGCTCTCGCGCTGGGCTTCGCGCTCGGCGCGCGTCTGTCGCGGTTGCTGCGGACGACCTTGCTCGAGCAGCTCGCGAGTCCGTTGCCCGACGCGCTGCGGGCGCGCGGTCAATCCGAAGCGCGGATCTGGCTGCGGCACCTGCTGCCGGGCGCGATGGTGCCGATGCTCGCGGTCATCGGCGGTCAGCTCGGGAGTCTGCTGGGTGGCGCGATCGTGACGGAGAAGATCTTCGGCCGCCCGGGTCTGGGGACGTTGCTGCTCGACGCGATCGCCGCCCGCGACCCGGCAGTCGTGCAAGGTAGCGTCCTGTGCATCGCGATCGCGTATGCCGTCACCCTCGGTGCGGTGGACGCGGTGGTCGCCATCGCCGATCCGCGCACCCGCGAGGTGACGCGATGAAGCGGACCGGAGCGATCGTCGTGATGGCGCTCCTGACGGCGTTCTGGGCAGCGCCGCTGTGGTGGCCGCTCGATCCCGAGGCCGTACAGCTCGACCGCGCCTTCGCGGCACCGAGCTGGGGCCATCCGCTGGGCCAAGACCAGGATGGGCGGGACGTGCTCGCCCGGCTGCTGGCCGGCGGCCGGCTGGCGAGCGAGGTCGGCCTGGGCGTGGTGCTCTGCGCAGTCGGCGGCGGCGCCCTGATCGGCGGATTCGCCGGCTGGCGGGGCGGTCGTTGGGACACCGCCATCAGCCGCGTGGCCGACGTCGCCCTCGCCTTCCCGGGCCTGTTGCTGGCGCTGCTGGTGCTCTTCGTGAGCGAGCGCCCGGGCGTCGCCACGGTGGTCCTGGCGTTGAGCGCGACGGGTTGGGCGGCCCATGCGCGCGTGGTGCGCGGATGGGTCCTGCACGTACGGCATCTGCCCATGATCCGCGCGGCACGCCTGTACGGCACGGGCGAGCGGCGCCTGTTGACGCATTGGCTGGCGCCCGCGATCGCCGGGCCGGTGGCGGTGCAGGCGACGTTCGCCCTCGCGGGAGCGGTACTCGGCGAGGCGAGCCTTTCGTTCCTCGGGCTCGGGCCTCAGGGCGCGGTGAGTTGGGGCGCGATGCTCGCCGATGGCGCCGCGCTGATGCTGCGCAGCCCGACGCTCCTGCTCGCCACGGGCGGCACCTTGTTGCTCTGGCAAGCCGGCTTCATCCTCTTGGCAGATGGTCTGCGCGACGGATTGGATCCGGCGCTGCAGCCGACGCGGCGGACCGCGTCGAGGGAGGCGGGATGAGCCAGACCGCAGCGTTGCGCCCTGTGCGCCCGAGCCACCGCGAGGACGCGGACGCCCTCGCGCTCGAACTTTTCGTGGCGGGCTACGACGGCATCAGCTTGCCCGAGCGCTATCGCGAGCGGCTCGAGCAGGGTCTCGCCGGGATCATCCTGTTCGCGCGCAACCTGCAGCGGACGGGCGCCGGCGAGCGCGGAGATCCGATCGACGTCGACGCGCTTTGCGCCCAGACCGCCGCGATCCACGCCGCCGGCGCGCAGTCGGGTGCGCTGCCGACGATTGTTTCGGTCGACCAAGAGGGCGGCCTCGTCGCGCGTTTGCGGGCGCCGTTCTTCCACGCTCCGCCGATGCGCGACGTCGCCGACCACGACGACGTCGAGCTCACCCAGGACGTCGGCGCACAGACCGGCGCGGAATGCCTCGCCGCCGGCTTCAACCTCGACTTCGCGCCGGTACTGGACATCGACACCAACCCCGACAACCCGATCATCGGCCGCCGCGCGTTCGGCGCGACGCCCGAGGCGGTGATTCGACACGCCGGCGCCTTCCTCGCGGGGCTGCAAGCCGAGGGCGTGCGAGGGTGCGGCAAGCACTTCCCCGGCCACGGCGACACCGACACGGACAGTCACCTCGCCCTACCCCGGTTGCCCTTCGATCTCGAGCGGCTGGAGGCCGTGGAGCTGCGTCCGTTCGCGGCGCTGGCGCGCGAGATGGGCATGATCATGACGGCGCACGTCCTGTTCCCGGCGCTGGATCCGAAGCTGCCGGCGACGCTCTCGCCGCGGATTCTCGGCCCGTTGCTGCGCGAGCGATGCGGCTTCGAGGGCGTGATCTGCAGCGACGATTTGGAAATGCAGGGCGTGGCTGGGGCGTTCTCGATGACGGAGCGGATTCGCCTCGGCTTGGACGCCGGCGTGGATCTCTTCCTGGTCTGCCGCGTCGAAGCTGGTCTGGATGAAGCGGTGCGCGAAGTGAGTCGGGCGTTGCAGCAGGATGACGAGCGAGGCGAGCGGGTGCTCGACGCGATCGCCCGCGTTCGCCACTTCCGCCAGGGGTTGCGGCGGCCGACTCCGATTCGCGCGGCGGTCGAAGCCGCGGTTGGATCGGAACGAGCGGCTCGCTTGCGCATCCGGATGGGCCTTGGCACCGTCTGACACGCACGGGCGGGGTCGCACCCCGCGTTGGAGGAACCTGTGACGACCACGCCCGGCTACCGCCCCCCTGCGAGTGCCGATCCGATGTTCCGCACGGCCGTGACCCTGCTGGCGCTGTTGGCGCTGCTGGTCGCCTGCAACCGCGAACCCAGCGTCGACGCGCACGCGCCCACCGCGCCCGGGGCGACCGACGGACCGGCTTTCGCCGCGGCCGGCGGTGAGGCGTTTTCGCCGGACGAGCCGACCGCGACCGCCGCGGACGACGACGCCGAAGACGAGGATGACGAGGACGTCGACTATTGGAAGGGTGTGCGCTTCGACGAGCACAACTTCTCCGAGGTCACCGACTACGTGACCACCTACTACATCGACGACAAGGTGGATCACCAGCGCGCCTGGGTGGCGGCCGCCAACAGCGCGCTCGGTGTGCTCGAGCACGACATGGAGCTGCTGCCCGAGTCGTTTCTCAAGGCGCGTCGGGGGCACGTGGACGAAGAAGGTCGGCTCGACGGCGACACACAGCCCTTCCTCTGCAAGGGCAAGCCGATGGCGGGCGTGATGCTGCATCGCATCCCCGGTTCGCTCTACCTCAAGTTCAAGGCGAAGAAACGTCCGGAGCGCCGCCTGACCGACGAGGAGATCCTCGAGCTGCGCGAGAAGGCCAAGACCCGCTACCAGACCTACCGCAAGGGCTGGGAGGCACTCTCGTTCGGCAAGGACGAGTTCCAATGCGCGATGGATTTGGTCAAGGCGCGGCTGTCGGAAGAGAAGAAGTCCCGCGACGCCGCCAAGGCCGCCGCCGAAGCCAAGGGCGAGCCCGCCAAGGCCGAGAAGAAGGACGCCAAGGCGACCAAGAAGGACGCCAAGTCCGAGAAGAAGGACGCCAAGGCGGCCAAGGTCGCGAAGGCAGACGACCGTCCGACCAAACAACCCGGCCTGTACGAGGAGGCACCGGACGAGGACAAGCGCCGCCGCTTCGACCCGGACATCCACCGGGCGTGGCTGGCTGCGTCTTCGGCCTACCTCTACGCCTTGGACCCGCACTCGGCCGTCATCGCGCGCAAGCAATGGGACGAGTCGACCCGAAAGACGCAGGACAGCTCGTTCGAGGGCATCGGCGCGGTGCTCACGCAGCGCGACAAGCGCACGATCGTCGAGAACCCGATGGAGGGGCTGCCGGCGTGGCGCGCGGGTGTGCGCGCGGGCGACGAGATCCAGAAGGTCGATGGCGTCGAGATCGGCGGATGGATGTTGCACAAGGTGGTCGAACGGATCCGCGGCAAGAAGAACACGACAGTGACGCTGACGATCGCGCGCGAAGGCGAGCCGCGGCCGATCGACATCGCGATCGTGCGCGCGCACATCCCGATCAAGAACGTCACCGGCAAACTCGTGCCCGAATTCCCGGGCGTGGGCCACGTCAAGATGAGCGGCTTCGTCCCGCGCTCGGCGCGAGATCTCCGCGACGCCATCGAGGAGCTTGCGAAGCAAGCGCCCGGCGGCAAGCTGCAGGGTCTGATCCTGGACCTGCGGCGCAACTCGGGTGGTCTGCTGAACCGCGCCATCGACGTCGCGGACATGTTCCTGCGCAGCGGTCGCATCGTCAGTGTGAAGAGCCGGCGCAAGGTGCGCGGCGGTGGCAACGAAGAGGTCTACTCGGCCCACGACGACAAGAGCGACTACGACTTCCCTGTGGTCGTGCTGGTCGACGACGGCTCGGCTTCGGCCAGCGAGATCGTGGCGAGCGCGCTGCAGGAAAACGGGCGCGCGCTGGTCGTCGGCTTGCGCACCTTCGGCAAGGCGAGCGTGCAGACGCTCTTCGAGCCGGCGCTGCACCTGGACTACTACATCAAGCTCACGGTCGCGCGGTACTACGGTCCGGCCGGGCACACCATCCAGGTGACGGGCGTGCACCCCGATATCGAGGTGGCGCCCAAGGCAGACGGCAAGATCCCGGTGGGCTTCCGCGAGGAGAACCTGACCAACCACCTCGAGCCGATCAGCGCGCCGCCGCCGTCGCCGATGGCGCCGATGGTCAAGAGCCTGAACAAATGCGTGGAGAAGGAAGGCAAGGCCCAGGCGATCGCGACGCGCACGCCCAAGCCGCAGATCCTGCCCGACTACCAGCTGCTCAAGGCGGCGGACTACCTGCGCTGCTTGGCGCGGCTGCAGTCCGGCCAATAAGCGTCGGGGGAGGGGCCCCGCACGCCCGAGGCCCCGGCCTCGTACGATTCGATCGAGGGAGGGGACGATGACGGGGAAGAAGACGGCCGGCCGCGCGACGGTGGCCTCGCTGGCAGCCGATCTCGAAGCGCTGCGCGGCCGGGTTGCGGTGCTCGAAGCGGCGCTGGCAGCGACGGGAGCGACGACGAGCGCAGCGGTGGCGGCAGCCCCTGAGACGGCGCCCGCGCCCACGCCCGCGCCCAAGACGGACCACGATCCGCAAGGCAGCGCGCAGCGGCTGCTCCGCGATGTGCTCGCCATCGCGCTCGAGCCCGAGCCCGACGACGCCGATGCGCTCGAGCTGCAGTTCGTGCGCTTCTTGGACTACGTCCACAGTACGCGGAAGGGCACGCCGATTCTGGAGAACAGCCTGCGCCAGTACACGTGGCGGCAGCTTCGCCGAAATGCGCCGATCTACCTGCGGGATCCGGAAGACGCGGGCAGCTTCGACGTGACGCGCCAAGATCCAGCCACGATCGACCGCCGAACCGACACGGTGAAGTTCTTCCTGCGCGCGACTTCGCGGATGCCCACGCCGATCACCTTCCGGCGCGACGACGCGGACGGCGGGGCGTGGCGCATCGAGGCCAGCTCGCTCTGAAGCGACGAAAGGGGGCTTGACCGCCCCTCCCGATTCCGATACATCGTCGGCCGCCCGAGGGCGGCATGGCCAAGCGGAAAGGCAGAGGACTGCAAATCCTTTATCCCCGGTTCGAATCCGGGTGCCGCCTCCAAGCCCACCGGGATGCAGGGACCGCCACGTCCCTGCCGGTGGCAACGCTCCCCGCACGCTGGGAGCGACGCGTCCGGGGGTTCCCTCCCCGGCCACGTGTCCGAGACCTTCGGGTCGGACGGACGCGAATCGACCTGCCTCATCCATTGGATCCGGCAGTCGACCTCGTGAGGCGGGGTGGGCCGCGCGACCGCGCGCCCTCCTCGGCGAGCGACGGGGTCGACGCGGCAGGTCTCCGGGACCTGCGTGGCGCGAGTGGAGTGGTTGAGGTCGATGTCGAACGAGATGACGGAAACGAGCAAGCCGAAGACGGGTCGGGCCAGCAAGGGTCGCCTCGAGGAGACGTTGCTCGGTCATGTGCTTCCGGTCGTCGAGGCCGCCGGCCTGGACTTGGTCGAGTTGCGCCTCGGGCGCGGCCACCGCGGCACGCTGGTCTCGATCTTCGTGGACCGATTCCCCGGTGAGGGCGGCGTCACCATCGATGACTGTGCCAAGGTGAGCCGCCGGCTCAGTGCGCTCTTCGAAGTGGACGACCCGGTGCCTGGCGCCTGGGAGCTCGAGGTCTCGAGCCCCGGGACCAAGCGCCTGCTCCGGCACGCCGCGGACATGCAGCGCTTCGTCGGCGTCCGCGCGCGCGTTGCGCTGCAAGAGACGGTCGATCGTGGTCGACAGACCCTGGTCGGAGAGATCCTCGGCGCGGACGACGAAGGCGTCACGCTCCGAGTGGACGGCGGCGAGCGCCGCACGGTGTCGTTCGGGGAAATTGGGCGGGCGACGCTCGATCCGACGACGGAACAATGGCTCGAGCTCGGACGAAGGGCCGAGCAAGAACGCGAGGCTCTCGCCCGCACGGCACAGAGCGTGCCCACTGGATCGGGGTCGGAAGACGCCGAAGAGCAGGAGTGACAGCGATGTTGGTCGGCAGCTTGAACCAGATCATCGACCAGGTCTCGAAGGAGAAGAGCATCGATCGTGCGGTGCTCGTCGAGGCCCTCGAGCAAGCCATCCTCTCGGCGGCGAAGAAGACCTTCGGCGCGGAGCGAGAGCTCGAGGCGACGCTGAACCCGGAGACGGGTGAGGTCGAGCTGATGATGTACCTCGTCGTCGTGCCGGACGACGAACTCACCAACCACGCGCGCGAGCTTCCGTTCAGCAAGGCGACGCTGGTCGATCCGGACGTGCAGTTCGACGACGAGCTCGGCTTCCAGATCTTCTACCTCGACAAGGACCGCGACCGCGCCGAGGCCGAGGATCAGAAGTACGGCGACATCCTCAACGTCCGCACCGCCCGCCAGCAGTTTGGCCGCATCGCCGCGATGACCGCCAAGCAGGTCATCATGCAGCGCGTGCGCGACGCCGAGCGTGACGTGGTCTACAACGAGTACAAGGACCGCAAGGGCGAACTCGTCACCGGCATCACCCGTCGCTTCGAGCGCGGCAACGTGATCGTCGACCTCGGCCGCGCCGAGGCCGTGCTGCCGCTGCGCGAGCAGATGCCGCGCGAGAGCTACCGCGCCGGCGACCGCGTGCAGGCCTACGTCAAGGACATCAAGCGCGAGAGCCGCGGTCCGCAGATCATCCTGAGCCGCACCGACGACCGCCTGATCGAGAAGCTCTTCGAGCTCGAGGTCCCCGAGATCTACGAGGGCATCGTCCGCCTGATGGCGGTCGCCCGCGAGCCGGGGGAGCGCGCCAAGATCGCGGTCGCATCGCGGGACTCGGACGTCGATCCGGTCGGCGCCTGCGTCGGCATGAAGGGCTCGCGCGTCCAGGCGGTCGTGCAAGAGCTGCGCGGCGAGAAGATCGACATCGTGCCGTGGTCGCCGGACATCGCGAAGTTCGTGTGCAACGCGATCCAGCCGGCCGAGGTCAGCCGCGTGCTGATCGACGAAGACAACCAGACCATCGAGCTCATCGTCCCGGACGACCAGCTCAGCCTGGCGATCGGTCGCCGTGGTCAGAACGTCCGCCTCGCGAGCAAGCTCGTCGGCTGGCGCATCGACATCCACAGCGAGGGCAAGATCGAGCAGATGAAGCAGGTCCTCGGCGACGAGTTGCTGGCCGTTCCCGGCCTGGACGAGTCGCTGATCGGTTACCTCTTCAAGCTCGGCTACCACAGCCCCGAGAACCTCCTCAACGCGCACACCGAGGATCTCGCGACGATCCCCGGCGTGAACGAGGACATGGCGATGCAGATCCAGCAGATCGCCTACGAAGTGAAGTCGCGACGCGAAGAGCAGCAGCGCAAGGCGAAGGAAGATGAGGCGCGTGCGCAGGCTGCGGCCGAAGCGCTCGCGTCGGCGGTCGCGACGGCGGAGGCCACCTCGCGTGGCGCCGTCGAGCCGGCGCAGTAGGCGCTGGGATGGGGGGGAACGGACAATGCCGACCCGGATCTGCCGGAGTTGCCGTCAGCGGAAGCCAGCGCACGAGTTCGTGCGGCTGGTGGTCCGTGACGGCAGCCTGACGGTCGGGGGGGTCGGTGGCGTCCGTGACAGCGACGGCCGTGGGCAGTACACCTGCCCGACCCTGCGCTGCGCTCGTCGCGCAGCCCGGGGTGGCCGACGCAGCGAGGGGCGGGACGACCCGCGCCTCGCCGAGAAGCTGCTGGTGGAGGCCAGGCGCAAGGCGTCAGCTTGGCTCGACCACCGGCAAGCAGGTCTGAGGCGTCGAAATCTCGGCACCTCGGACGCGAGGACCACCGCGCTCCGTGGCGTCCTCGAGCGGCTCGAGGCCGCGTGTGCCGACGCCGCAGATGGTGCCCAGGGCACAAGGGAGACGAGACCGTGACGGTTTCGAATTCGACTCGACTCGAAGATCTGGCCAGCGAACTCGGTTTCGAAGGCCGCGAGCTCGTGGCCAAGCTTGCCGACCACGGCAAGACCTACACCCCCTTCAGCCGGCTGCAGCCGGCGGAGGCGGACGAAATCCGCAAGCTCTTCCGGCCGCGCGTCGCGCGGACCCGTGAGCGTGCACCGACCCGCGAGACGGCGGACGCCGGAAGCACGGTCGTCCGTCGCCGCGCGCGTCGTGGCGCCGAAGATCTGGCGCCGGAGGCTCCTGTCGCGACGCCGACGAGCGCCCCGAGCGGCTCACGCCCGGTGCGCCGCGTCGCTGGCGCCCGCATCGAGGCTGCGGCGACGACCGCCACGCCGGCGCCGGATCGTCCGCGTCTGCGTCGCGCAAACGTCGACGATCTCTCGCTGCCGCCCGAGCTGCAGCCGCGCACGATGATCTCGACCGACGAGCAGATCGCTGCCGCGGCCGCCGTCATCGCTGCAGAGCACGCTGCCGCCGCTGAGCACGCTGCGGAGCTCGCCGCGACCGCCGCCGAGGAGGCCGCCGCCTCTGCCGCCGCCGAACACGTTGCAGCGTCGGCGCAAGAGGAGGCCACCCCCGCCGTGGCCGAAGCGCCGGCGGAAGTCGTCGACGCCCCCATCGAGGCCGCCGCGCCCGCAGCGACCGTCGAGGAGACGCCCGCCGCAGAGGCGCTCGCCGGAGGCGGGGACGCTGACGTCGACGTGAGCGAGCTCGACGTCGACGTGACCGAGATCGGCAAGGCGCTCGACAACAGCGAGCCGCTTCCGAGCCAGCGCAAGGTGCCGCGCCTCATCCGCACGAAGATGCCGGAGGTGCTGGTCAACATCCCGAAGCCGGCACCGCGTCCGGTCAGCACGGCGACGCCGGCCGAGCCCGCACAGGCCGGCAACCGCTTCGGCGGGGCGCCCGCCGCCACCGGCACCGCAACCTCGACCGACGATCGTCGCGGCCGCCGAGGCGCCGGTTCGGCCGAGAACACCGGCCGGGGTCGCAAGCTGATCTACGATCGGCATCGCGACGGCATGGGCGCGGACGATCGACGCCGCGGCCGCAAGCGGACCAAGAGCAAGACCGCGTCGATGACGACGCAGCTCACGGTGCCCAAGGCCGAGAAGCGCCATATTCGCATCGAGGACACCATCACGGTCGCCAACCTGGCGCACCAGATGTCGGTCAAGGCCACCGAAGTGATCAAGAAGCTCTTCGAGCTCGGGATCATGGCTACGATCAACCACACGCTCGACCTCGACACGGTCGAGTTGGTCTCGGGCGAGTTCGGCTTCACGGTCGAGAACGTGGCCTTCGACCTCGAGACGTTCCTCAACAAGCCCGAGGAGCAGGCCAGCGAGACGTTGGCGCCGCGCCCGCCGGTCATCACCGTCATGGGCCACGTCGACCACGGCAAGACCACGCTCCTCGACCGCATCCGCAAGGCGCGCGTCGCGGCGCGCGAGGCCGGCGGCATCACCCAGCACATCGGCGCCTACAAGGTGCGGACGCCGCAGGGTCGCGATGTCGTCTTCCTCGACACGCCCGGCCACGAGGCGTTCACCGCCATGCGTGCCCGCGGCGCCAAGGCCACCGACGTCGTGGTGCTGGTCGTCGCGGCCGACGACGGCGTGATGCCGCAGACCATCGAGGCCATCAACCACGCCCGCGCTGCGGACGTGCCGATCATCGTGGCGGTCAACAAGATCGACAAGGATGGAGCGGACGTCGAGCGCGTGCGCCGTGAGCTGGCCGAGCAGAACCTCGTCGTCGAAGAATGGGGCGGCGAGGTCACCGCGGTCGAGGTCTCTGCCAAGCAGGGCATCGGTATCGAGGACCTGCTCGAGACGCTCGCGCTGCAGGCCGAGGTCATGGACCTGCGCGCGGACGCGAGCTGCGACGCGCGAGGTCTCATCGTCGAGGCGCGCCTCGAGCGCGGCCGCGGCGCGGTCGCGACGCTGCTCGTGCAGCAGGGCACGCTGAAGAAGGGCGACGTCGTGGTCGCCGGCCAGGTCTACGGTCGCGTTCGCGCAATGACCGACGACGCCGGCGCCCAGCTCGACGAGGCCGGACCTTCGACGCCGGTGGAGATCATCGGTCTGAACGGCATCGCCAGCGCCGGTGAGGAGTTCTACGTCACGCCGGACGAGAAGTCGGCCAAGGCGATCGTGGATCACCGTATCACCAAGGCGAAGGAGAAGCAGGCCGCGCAGACCTCGAAGGTCTCGTTGGACCAGATGTTCGAGCACATGGAGGCCTCGACCCTCCGCGAGCTCAACGTGATCATCAAGGCCGACGTGCACGGCTCCGCCGAGGCGCTCAAGGGCTCGCTCACTCGCATCGCGAGCGACGACGTCCGCGTGCGGGTGCTGCACGCAGCGGTCGGCGGCGTGACCGAGAGCGATATCCAGCTCGCGGCCGCGTCCAAGGCGATGATCCTGGCGTTCAACGTCAAGCCCGAGGCCAAGGGCAAGCGCTTGGCCGAGGACTTGGGCGTCGAGATCCTGCCCTTCTCGGTCATCTACGACGCGATCGACGCGGTGATGCTGGCCCTCGAGGGCATGCTCGAGCCGATCGTCGAGGAGATCGAGCACGGCCACTCCGAGGTCCGCGCGGTCTTCCACATCGCCAAGGCGGGTTCGGTCGCCGGTTGCTACGTCACCGACGGCAAGATGGTGCGCAACGGCAACTTCCGGCTGCGTCGCGCCGACGAAGTGCTCTGGACGGGTCGTTGCACCACGCTCAAGCGCTTCAAGGACGACGTCTCCGAAGTCGCGACCGGCTACGAGTGCGGCATCTCGCTCGAGGGCTTCTCGAAGTTCCGCGAGGGCGACATCATCGAGTGCTTCGAGCTCAAGAAGACGCCGCGCAAGCTCGACGTCGAGCGTGCCTACCGTCCGGCGACCGAGGACAACTAGGTGCGGCGCCGGCCCAGCTTCACCCGCGCCGATCGGCTCGGCTCGCTGATGCGAGACGAGGTCGAGCGCATCCTCGCCTACGAGGTGCGTGCTGCGGTGGTGCGCCACGTGCAGGTGACCGAGACCGTCCTGTCGGGCGACCTCGGGCACCTGCGGGTGCGCTATGTGATGCAGGGAACCGAGTTGCCGTCCGACGCAGCGCAGGAGGCGCTCGACAAGGCCGCCGGCTTCGTCGCTCGCAACCTCGCTGAGGGATTGCAGGTGCATCGTCCGCCGAAGGTCGTGTTCTCCTTCGACCGCGAGTACGCCCGCCTGCGCAAGCTGCAGGAAGCGCTGGGCGTCGTGGTCCCGACGGACACCACCGCCGCGACCGCAGTGCCCGACCTCGGCGACGACGACGACGACTTCGCCGACGACGATTGGGACGACGACGCGGAGGCCTGAGATGGCGCGGCGCAAACCTGCCCAGCGCCATGGCGTGCTCGCGATCGACAAGCCCGCCGGGATGACCTCCCGGACCCTGGTCAATCAGGTCGGCCGCTGGTTCGGCGAGAAACGCTGCGGCCACGCCGGAACGCTCGATCCGGACGCCACCGGCGTGTTGGTCGTCTGCTTCGGAGAGGCGACAGCGGCGGTGCGTTGGCTGACGGCGGCGCCCAAGCGCTACGTGACCACGCTGCGGTTCGGCCACGAGACCACGACCGACGACGCGGCCGGAGAGCCGACCCGAGCTGCGGAGCGGCCGGATCTTCGGGATCCGCGGGTGTTGGCGGCGCTCGAGGTCGCAATCGCCGAGGGTGCCGGCGGCATCGTGCAGCAGCGTCCGCCCGACGTGAGCGCGCTCAAGCGTGACGGCGTCCGCGACCACGAGCGCGTCCGCCGGGGCGAGACGATCGAGCGGGAGGCCCGCCCGGTGACGCTGCACGCCACCGAGTTGCTGGCGGTCGATGCAGAGGCAGGCGAGCTGCGCGTCGCGCTCGAAGTCGGCAGCGGCTTCTACGTCCGTGCGTGGTGCCGCGATCTGGGCGTGCGTCTGGGCAGCGCCGCGCACATGCGCACGCTGCGGCGGACCCATTGCGGCGGGTTCGTGACGGCCGACGCGAGCGCCGGCGACGCGTTCTCGGGCGCCGCGTTGACCCCCGATGCGATCGAGGCGATCGCACCGGACGATCGCCCCGCTCGCCTCGAGCCCCTGGATCGCGCGCTCGGACGCGTCCTGCCCACACTCGCGTTGGCGGGGCTCGAAGATGCCGAAGCGCTCGAGCGCGCGCTGCGCTGCGGACAGCGGCCCGTGGTGCCGGCGCGCTGGTTGGCCGACGCCCGGCCGGCGCCGCTCGCGGACGTCGACGACGCCTGGCTGACGCTGGATCGCGCCGGCGTCGCCCTCGCGGTCGTGGAGGCAAACTCGCCCGGCGACGAATGGGAGCCGAGCGGGGTCTCGCCGGATCTGCGACCCACCGAGGAGGACGGCCGGAAGCTACGTGTGCTTCGCGGGTTCCCCCGCAACGAGGCGCACGTCGCGGCGACGGATTTGCCTTGACACCCTCAGCGCGCTTCCCTATCGTCGCGCGCCCGCAGGCAGATGCCTGCTGTGAACCGCGGCGGCGCTCGACGATGCGTCGCCCCACTTCGACAGGACGAGCGAGATGGCGCTGTACGCACACCAGAAGGCCGACATCATCAAGAATCATGGACTGCACGCGACCGACAGCGGTTCGCCGGAAGTCCAGATCGGCCTGCTCACCGAGCGCATCAACGGCCTCACCGAGCACTTCAAGACCCACGCGAAGGACCACCACAGCCGTCGTGGTCTGCTGAAGCTGGTGGCGCGCCGTCGCCGCTTGCTCGACTACGTCCGCCGCAAGGACAACGACCGCTACAAGGCGATTTTGCAGGCGTACAGCCTCCGCAAGTAGCCGAGACAACAGCGCGGCGGCGCCCGAGAGGGCCCGCCGCGCTGCTGCATTGAGGCCCTGCGAACGTCGCGGGCCCGATGCCAGACGAGGTGCCCGCCGGTTGACCGCGCGATTGCGGAGCCGACGCTCGGACGCACCACCCCATCGCAGACAACAACAAAGCAAAGCGAGCGCCGCAAAGAACTGCGAGGCGGCGCGGAGAGAGTCGGATGACGATCATCACCAAGAACATCGAGATCGGGGGCAAGACCCTCACCCTGGAGACGGGCCGGATCGCCAAGCAGGCGAACGGCTCGGTCTACGCCACCCTCGACGGCAGCGCGGTCCTCGCGACGGCCTGCTCGACCAACAAGAACCGCCCCGGCGCGCCGTTCTTCCCTCTTTCCTGCGAGTACCAGGAGCGCTTCTACGCTTCGGGCCGCATCCCCGGCAGCTACTTCCGCCGTGAGGGTCGTCCGTCCGAGAAGGAGATCCTGACCTCGCGCATGATCGACCGTCCGGCCCGCCCGCTCTTCCCCGAGGGCTTCATGGCGGACACCCAGGTGATCGCGACCGTGGTCTCCTACGACCTCCAGAACGACACCGACGTCATCGCCATGGCCGCCAGCTTCGCCGCGCTCGCCATCTCGGACATCCCGTGGGACGGCCCGGTCGGCGCGGTCCGCGTGGGCCGCAACGGCGACACCTTCATCGCCAACCCCACCGTCGCCGAGCGCGCCGAGTCGGACCTCGACCTCGTCGTCGCGGTGGGCCCGAAGGGCATCGTGATGGTCGAGGGTGAGGCGCAGTTCGTCTCGGAGACGACCCTGGTCGACGCCCTGCTCTTCGCGCAGGAGTCCTGCCAGCCGTTGATCGCGGCGGTTCGCGAGCTGCAGCAGGAGCTCGGCACCAAGAAGGTCGCGTTCGTCTCGCCCGAGGCCGACGCCGAGATCGTCGCGGCCGCCCGCGAGGTCGCCTTCGACAAGATGGCCGCCGCCTGCGCGATCCCGACCAAGCTCGAGCGCTACCGCGCCGTCGATCAGGTCAAGGCCGACGCTGTCGCTGCCCTGGCCGATCGCTTCGCGGGCCGCGAGGGTGAGATCAAGGAGGTCGTCAGCGGCTTCAAGTCGGAGATCTGCCGCGAGCAGATCCTCGCGACTGGCAAGCGCATCGACGGTCGCGCCACCGACACCGTCCGCCCGATCACGATCGAGCTCGGCGTCCTGCCGCGCGCGCACGGTTCGGTCCTGTTCACCCGTGGCGAGACCCAGGCCATCGTGGCCATCACGCTCGGCACCGGCACCGACGACCAGCGCATGGAGTACCTGCACGGCATGGAGTCGCGCAAGTTCATGCTGCACTACAATTTCCCGCCCTTCTCGGTCGGTGAGGTGAAGATGCTGCGTGGCGCCGGCCGTCGCGAGATCGGTCACGGCAACCTCGCCCGTCGCGGCGTGGCCCCGATCCTGCCCTCCGAGGACATGTTCCCCTACGTGCTCCGCTCGGTCTCGGAGATCACCGAGTCGAACGGCAGCTCGTCGATGGCGACCGTCTGCGGTACCAGCCTCGGCCTGATGGACGCCGGCGTCCCGGTCAGCGACGCCGTCGCCGGCATCGCGATGGGCCTCGTCTCGGACGGCAAGCGCACCCAGGTCCTGTCGGACATCCTCGGCGACGAGGACCACTTCGGCGACATGGACTTCAAGGTCGTCGGCTCGGCCAAGGGCGTCTCGGCGCTGCAGATGGACATCAAGATCGACGGTCTCGACCGTGCCACCCTCGAGAAGGCGCTCGAGCAGGCCCGTCAGGGTCGTTTGCACATCCTCGAGAAGATGAACGCCGCCATCGACAAGCCGCGTGAGGACATCTCGCCCTACGCGCCGCGCATCTTCACGATCCTCATCGATCCGGACCGCATCCGTGACCTCATCGGCCCCGGCGGCAAGCACATCAAGGGCATCGTCGCCGAGACCGGCGCCCAGGTGAACGTCAACGACGACGGCCGCGTGGACGTCGCCGCGGTCGACGCCGAGGTGGCCCAGAAGGCCATCGACCTGGTGCGCGCCTACACGGCCAGCGCCGAGGTCGGGAAGGACTACGACGGCAAGGTCGTCCGCATCGCGGACTTCGGCGCCTTCGTGCAGATCGCCCCCGGCATGGACGGCCTCTGCCACATCTCGGAGCTGGCCGAGGGCCGCGTCGAGAAGGTCGAGGACGTCGTCAAGCTCGGCGATCCCCTCAAGGTCCGCGTCCTCGCGGTCGACAAGCAGAGCGGCAAGATTCGCCTCAGCCACCGTGAGGCCATGGGCTTCGCCCCGCGTGAGAACAGCGGCGGCGGCGACCGTGGTGACCGCCGTGGCGGTGGCGGCGGTGGCCGCAGCCGCGCCCCGCGTGGCGGTGACCGCGACGGCCGTCGCAGCCGTGGCCCGCGTGAGGACGCCCCGCAGGCCTAGCGCCTCGCGCGACCGGCGGGCCTCGGCCCGCTGCGGCGAACCACTCGGCGGCCGCGACACTTCGGTGTCGCGGCCGCCTTGTTTTTGCGGGTGTTCGGAGGTCTCCCCGCGCAATCGCGAGCGCTGGGGGCCTTCCACGGCGTCGCGCGACGGGGCCGAACCCACATGCAGGCGGCCCAAACGACGACGGCCGGCCGCCCCGAAGGACGACCGGCCGTCGCGCGGATGCGATGCGCTCGAACTACGGCGTGCAGACCAGCTTGATGTCCGGGCAGCAATCGAAGTAGCCCGGCTGCTGGCAGAGCTCGTCGCAGTAGCAGCCGTCACCGGACGGACCACCGCAGGCGTTGGCACACGAGCCCGAGGTGACCTTGGTGCAGACGCCATTGGTGCACGGCGCCTCGGCGGTGCAGGTCTCGGTGCAGGTGTTGCTGCCGCCGCTCTGGCACTTGCCGGCGACGCAGGTCTGGCCCGACGCGCAGTCGATGTTGCTCGAGCAGGTGCCGGCCGCCTTGCAGTCGGTCGGGCAGGACGACGAGGTCTCGCCCGCCTCGCAGGTGCCGTTGCCGCAGACGGGACCGGAGTCGCCGCACTGCTGGTCGGCGCACTGGCCGAGCGAGATCAGCGTGTTCAGGCCGCTACCGGCCTTGCTCGCGCAACCCTCGATGCAGGACTGGCTCTCGCCGCACTGATTCATGCAGACGAAGGCCGCCCAGCAGCCGCTGTTGCCCTTGCAGCTGTTCCACTGCGAGCTGCACTTGCTCTGGGCGCACTGCGCCGCGGCCTTCGCCTCGGCGTTGCAGTCCATCGTGCAATTCTCGCCGCTGCTGCAGACGAAATCGCCGCAGGTCGCGGAGCCACCCGAGGTGACGCAGCTGCCCTCGACGCACGTCTTGCCGCTGCCGCACTGGCTATCCGAGGTGCAGGGACAATCGCTCGGGCAACTGGTGTAGCTCTCGCCGCTCTCACAGGTCTCGTTGCCGCAGACCGGACCGCTGCTGCCACAATCGGCGGGGCAGTTCGCCTTGGTCTCGCCGCTCTCGCAGACCTCGTTGCCGCAAACGGGCTTGGTCGTGTTGGAGCAGACCTCGGCGATGCACGACTGCACGGCACCGGCCTTCTGCATGGCCGCTCCGCCGGCCGCGGAGACGCAGGCGTTGACGCAGGAGTCGCCGCCGTCGGCGCCGCAGGCGACAAAGCAGTTCACCAGGGCGAGGCACTTCTCGTCCGCGGCGCACGCGCTGTAGGTCGACGCGCACTTCTCCTTGGCGCACGAGATGCGCGGGCCCCAGGTCGCGTCGCAGTCGATCGGGCAAGTGGCCGACTCTCCGTCGGCGCAGGTGCCGTCGCCGCAGACGGCGCTGCCACCGGCCTTGCAATCCTGAGGGCAGCTCGCCGTCGACTCGCCTTCCTCGCAGGTGCCGTTGCCGCAGACCGCGCCGGCCTTGCAGTCCTGGGCGCAGTTGGCGGTGGTCTCACCCTCTTCGCAGGTGCCGTTGCCGCAGACGGTCTTGGCACCGCAGTCGTCGGCGCAGTTCTCGGCGTTCTCGCCGGCCTGGCACTTGCCGTTGCCACAATCCGAGATGCAGTCCTGGGCCTTGCCGCAGTCGTCGAGCGGACCGAGCACGGCGAGGAGCTCGACGAAATCGGCCTCGGTCAGGTTGGCGCTGCAAGCGTCGACGCAGGCCTCGTCCTGGCAGGCCTTGGAGCAAGCGATGAGCGTGGCGCACTTGGTGTTGGCCATGCAGGCGGCGATCTCGGTCGCACACTTGCTCTCGACGCAGGTGAACTCCTGCGCCGGGGTCTTGGCCGGGCCGCCGTCCTGCGCGCCGCCACCGCCGCCACCGGTCGTGTCGGGCTGGCTGGTCACCGGTGGGTCGTTGCACTCGGCCTGCTTCATCGTGCCGGGCTGAGCGGCACCGGCCTGCTCCTTCTCCTGGCAGATCTTGCCGGAGGGGCAATCGTCGATCTTGGTCCACTTGGCGGTGCCGTCGCCCTGGTCCTTGCACTCGACGCGGGCCTGGGTGCCGCCACCGAAGTAGCAGCCCTGCGTGTGGTATTCGGCGTTGCAGGCCGATTCGGGCGCTCCGCCGATGGTGCTGATGAACCCCGCCGAACCGCCGCCGGAGCCACCAAGGCAACCTGCCAGCAGGACCGCAGCCGCGACCGCGACGCCGTGCACACCACGACAGCTGTCGATGAGAATCGCTCGCATCACTTCACTCCTCACGCATGGAACGGCGCTCAGCCGTTCGGACAATTGGTCTGGGCGCACTTCACGAAGGCGTCGTATTTGTCGGGTCCGGTCCCGAAACAGGCGCTCTGGCACACGTTGTCGCCAGAGGTGCACTTCTGCAGGCACCCGAGCAAGTTGTTGCACGCGGCGTAGCCGCCGCACTCGTTGAGTTCGGTGCTGCAGTTGTTCTGCACGCAGGTGCCGTCCTGGCAGCCGTAGTCGTCCGCGCAGCTGACGAGCTGGATGTAGAGGTAGGTCGCGATGCAGCTCGGGTCGGAGTCGCAAGCCTGCAGTTGGCTCGCGCACTTCTGCTCGACGCAGGTGCCGCTGCCGCCCCCGCAGTCGGCCGGGCAGCTCTGCTGCGTCTCACCGCTCTCGCAGGTCCCGTTGCCGCAGACGGTCTTGGGCTTGCAGTCGGCCGGGCAGCTCTGCTGCGTCTCGCCGCTCTCGCAGAGTCCGTTGCCACAGACCGTCTTGGGCTTGCAGTCGGCCGGGCAGCTCTGCTGCGTCTCGCCGCTCTCGCAGGTCCCGTTACCGCAGGTCGTCGCGGGCTTGCAGTCCGCCGGGCAGCCCTGCTGGGTCTCGCCGGCCTCGCAGGTGCCGTTGCCGCAGACGGGCTGCGCCTTGCAGTCCGCCGGGCAGCTCTGGGTGGTCTCACCGGTCTCGCAGCTGCCGTTGCCACAGGTCGGGCCGGTCGCCTTGCTGCAGGCCTGCTCGTCCGAGCAGAGCAGCACGTTGATCAAGGCGGACTTGCCGGCCTCGGGCGTCGCGTCGAAGCAGGACTGGGTGCAGGCCGCATTGCCCGAGCAGGCCTCGATGCAGGCACCGGCGCCAGCGCACGCGGCGATCTTGGAGCAGGCGCCCCACGGGCCGGCGCACTTGCTGGCGACGCAGGTCTCCCACGGCCCGGCCGGCGGCTTGCAGTCCGCGGCGCAGGAATCCTTGGTCTCGCCGAGATCGCACGTCCCGTCGCCGCAGACCGGTCCGCCGCCGCCCTTGCAGTCCTGCGGGCAGGTGGCGTTGGTCTCGCCGCTCTCGCAGCTGCCGTTGCCGCAGATCGGGCCGCCGGCCGCCTTGCAGTCCTGTGGGCACGACGCGTAGGACTCGCCCTCGTCGCAACTCCCGTCACCGCAGACCGGATCGCCGCCGACGCTCGGGGTACAGCCCGCGTCGGCGCCGCACGCCGCCATGCCGAGGAACAGCGTCATCACCGCTTGGTCCCCTTCGTAGGATCCGGCGCAGGTCTCGGCGCAGCCCTCGTTCTGGCAGGCCGAGATGCAGGCGAGCAGAGCGGCGCATCCGACGTTGGCGTTGCAAGTCGCCACTTGCGACGGGCACTTCTGTTGGATGCAGGCGGCCTGCTGCGCCGGCGTGGTCGTGTTTCCGCCGCCGCCACCACCACCGCCGCTGTCGGTGCCGCTGGAATCGCCCGCGGTGGTGCCGCTGTCGGGGGCCACGTAGTACCCGCCAACGCCGCCGCCACCGGCGTAGCCGCAGCCGGCCACGAGCAGCGCGGCCATGGACGAGACAAGCAAGGTGCGCGCGGTCATCGAAAACTCTCCGTTCGAGGCGGAACCGGCCGAGCGACCGATCCGAGGCGGGGGCGGGACATTAGCAGAAAGACGGCTCTCTCGAAAGGAAGATTCGATGCTCCGCGGCATGCGGGTGGGGTCGGGAGGGACCGTCGGAGCGTGGCCGGCGAGACGCCTGGCCGGGTCGGTGGCGAGCGATCGCGGACTGCGCTAGCCTGCCGCTCGCTGTGGGCCGCTCGCCGTGCCCCGGGAGGTCGCGATGCCCGAATTCCTCGCACCCTTCGCAGCTCGCGCAGGTCGGCCCACTGCGGTCCGCGCGCGACGGTTCGTCCTCGCGGCATGGCTCGGGCTCGCGCTGGTCGCGGGTGCCTGCAGCGAAGAAGCGAGCAGCGGCTCGACGTCAGACGCTTCCACCGCGGGCGATGCCGCCGCCGCCAAGGACAGCGAAGACTTGACCACCAGCTGCCTCGGCATCGCGCCGGAGTACCGCGCGCTCTTCTCGCAATACGACGACCAATGCGCCTTCCTCGCCGACTGCAACGCCAGCGGCGAGTGCTATTGCGGCGGCGGTTGCAGCAGCGACAAGGCGATGTGCGCCGAGACGATCTGTCAGGACATCGACGCCGACTGCTCGTGCGGCGAGAAATGCCCGACCGACGGCAGCGTGACGCTCTGTCCGAATTACGTCTGCAAGGATCTGGGCACCATCCCCGGCTGCGAGAAGCGGGTCGGCTGCCGCTACGTCGACCAAGAGCAAGCCGACAAGTGCAAGTGCACGCAGATGCCCGACACCGAGCCGAACTGCTATTGCGGCGACGCCTGCAGCGCGGACAAGCCGAAATGCTCGGCCACCAGCGGCAAATGCGCCGGCAAGAACCCGGACAAGTGCATCATCGTGCCCGGCCAGAAGTGGACCAAGCCCTATTGCGCGCGCTGCGGCCTGAAGGGCGATACGCCGCGCTGCTTCTTCGTCATCACCCCCGACGTCGGCGGCGGCTAGGCGGCGATGAGCGCGGCCTCGAGCGCGTGGGCGGCAGGGGCCGTCTTCCTCGGCAGCGGCCTCGGTGGCGTCGCCCGCTGGGGCGTCGGTCTCGCGGCGCGACGGTGGGCCGCGGCGCTGCCGGCGCCGCTGCCCGGCCTGCTCGGCACGTGGTTGGTCAACGTCGTGGGTTCGGCGGTGCTCGCGGCGCTGGTCGTGCGCGGTCACCGCGGCGAGCTCGGCAGTGAGCCGATGCGACTGCTGCTGACGACGGGCGCGATGGGTGGCTTCACCACCTACTCGACGTTCAACACCGAGATGATCGCGCTGTCGGCAGAGGGGCGTTGGTCGACCGCCGTCGGCTACGGGCTCGCGACGGTGGGCGGCGCGCTGCTCGGCGGCTGGCTGGGTTGGCGCTGAGCGCGACCGGCTAGCGCTCGGCGGGCGGCGCGCCCTTCTGCGCCTCGTAGGCGCGGTGCTTGTCGACGTCCTCGGGGCTCAGCCAGAGGGTGAAGGTGAACGAGCCGTCGATTTGATCGGCACCGGTCTTGAACTTCGTCTCGTCGATCGCGGTGCGCACGCAGGTCAGGTACTTCGGATCGGTGAACTGCGTCTCCTTGAGGAAGAGCTCACCGGTGCCGGCGCTGCCATCGTCGCCCTTGCGGACCTTCATCTTCATCAACATCCGGCCGCGCGCCTGCGGGGCACGCTCGCGGAGCTCGGCGTAGCAGCCGCGGATCTTCGGAAAGACCGCGCGGATCGCCATCTCGGCGTCAACCTGCTGGATGGTGCCCTCGAGCTCGACCTCGCTGTGCGGTTTGGCCGGCTTCTCCTCGGGCGCCTGGGCGGGCAGATCGAGGCTCGGGAGCTGACCGGGCAGGCGCAGATCCTTGTCCTTCTCGGCCTCGTCGTTGCCCTCGTTCTCGTCGCGGCCGACCTTGGGCGCGCCCTCGTCCGCGCCGCCGGCGTTGGCCGCTGCAACCGCGCTGACACCGGCGCCTTCGGTTCCGCCCTCGCCTTCGGTGCGCGCACCGGCGGCGTCGCCACCGGACATGCCGAAGAGCACGTAGCCCAATGTCGCGACGACCAACACGACCAGCGCGATGACTCCGCCCTTCTTCATCCTCTCCCCCTCCCGGCGCCACGCGCCCGGAACGACGAACGCCCGGCCGGAGCCGATTCGGCATCCGGTCCGGGCGTTCGCGCGTCTCGCTACAGGTGCTTGTCGAGCAGCGCCGCGATCTGCGGCTTCGGACGCGCGCCGAGGACCTGGTCCACCGGCTTGCCGCCCTTGAACACGATCAGCGTCGGGATCGACGTGATCGAGAACTCGCGCGCGAGCGCCTGCTCGGCGTCGACGTCGATCTTGCCGACCTTGGCGCGCCCCTCGTACTCACCGGCCAGGGTGGCGACGATCGGCGCGACGGCGCGGCACGGACCGCACCACGTCGCCCAGAAGTCGACCAGGACCGGCACGTCCGCGTCGAGGACCTCGTTCTTGAAGTTGCTGGACGTGAGCGTCATCACGTTGTTCGCCATCGTTCGTTCTCCTCGGCCTCCGGCCGTCGTGTGGGCGCAAGCGCGCTGGGGAAGATAGGGACGCGCGTCACGGCGCGCAAGGCGGCTCGGACGATCAACCGCCGAGGACCGGGCCGGATTCCCGCGCAATCGGGCTGCCGAGTCCTGGTCCGAGGCCGACGCCGTCGGCGGCGACCTGGGCGATCGGCACGCGCTGCCCTTCCGCGTCCCGCTGCGGCGGGCCGGCGACGACGAATCGCTCGCCCGCCTCGATGCGATCCTGCAGGGCGATCATGGCGTCGAGATCCCCCGAGCGGATCCAGAGATCCGGGGTGGGCACCGTCAATGCGACGCTCGGATCGCCCATCGAGGCGCGCAGACAGGCGTCGTCGACGTCGAAGCCGTAGGTCAGCGTCGCCGGTTCGCTGTGTGCCGGCGTCCACGCGGTCGCGAGCCGCAGCGCACCGAACTTCGCGTGGATGAACAGCGCCTTGCTGTCCCATTGCGTCGCGCCCCAGAAGTGCCGCACGCCGAACGCGCGCAGGGCCAAGCCCTTGGTCAGGCTGCCGAGCCCGGTCAGATCGTCGGGCACCCCGGCTTCCCGCAGGCGAGGGGCCGCCGAGGCGAGGTTGTGGCCGAACCACACGCCGCGGTGCGCCATCGGGATGGCGATGTACATCGAGAGCGGGACCAGGCCGTGATAGCCCGCCGGTAGGGCGAAGAGCGCGCGCGCTTCTGGCCAGAGCTCGGACGCCGGGCAGGCGAAGCCATAGATCGCGCCCGGCAGCTCGGAGCAATCGTAGAAGACCCATTTGGGCATCGGCATGCCCTCGGGGCCGAAGGTCAGCCCGTCGAGGCGGTGCAGTACGTCGAGGAAGGCGCCGGATTCGGCCCGCAGCGGGTCGATGAGGTTCTCGGCCGGGGTCGGCAGACCGAAGGGCGCGAGGTCGAGCGCGGGCAGGTTGTCCGGCGTCGCCACGACGTAGGGTTGCAGCCGATCGAGCAAGGCCGGGTTCCGGACGGCGAAGGGCAGCGGGCTCATGCGCGCACCTCCAGCGGCACCCGGATCTGGCTGCCGGTTTGCCACGGGCGGCCGACCACGCGGACGCGCGCGCCGGCTTCGATACGAGCCTGCAGATCGCGCAACGCGGCCGGATCGTCGGGGTCGAGGAGCGTGTCGGGCGGCGGCGCGAGCGGGTGGGTGCCGGCGCCGGCGAGCAGCACATCGGTGCGGATCTCGTCGCGCTCGAGCCGGAAGGTCAGGGTGCGCGGCAACGAATGGGCCGGCGTCCACGCCGTCACCAACTCGATCGGCCCGAGGTCGACGTAGGTGTCCAGCTTCGGCGAGCGCCATTGGGTCACGCCGAACAGGCGGCTGACGGGGAAGACCTCGAGCGCCAACGCCAGCGTCAGCTTCAGCGTGCCGGCAGGCGCGAAGCCGGGCGAGACTTGATTGACCGACTCGAGCGAGTAGAGCAGCCAGGTCTGCGCGAGATCGTCGGCGACATCGACCGACGCCGGCGCGCCCGGCGCGAACGCCGCCAGCTTCGGGATCGCGATGCACTGCGAGATCGGCACCAGTCCGTCGTAGTCGTCGGGCACCTCGAGCGCCTCGAGCGCCCACGGCTCGAGCTGCTCGCGCCGCATGCCGAGGCCGAAGAAGGCGCCCGGCATCACCGCGCAATCGTAGAAGACCCACGACGGCATCGTCATCCCGAAGGGGCCGAAGGTCAGCGCGTCGAGCCGTCGCAGCAGCTGCAGGAAGGCGGCGTGGCGCCGGGCCTGCGGGTCGATGACGTGGTCGTCGGCGATCGGCACGCCGAGCGGCGTGCGGCAGAGGGCGTCGGCGATGCCGCGATGGGCGATCAGGAAGGGCTCGCAGACGTCGAGAATCCGGGCGTAGTGGTAGAGCATTCAGCGCCTCCCGCTCGGCGTGAAGCCGAGGTGCAGCACCAATCCGGTGTCGAGCCAAATCAGCTCGCCTTCGAGCGCGGCCTGCCCGAGCCCCCAGCCGAGCGCGTCTGCGCCGGCTTGCACGAAGAAGCCCTGCGTGTCGTCGAGGATGCGGGCGCGGTCTTCCTGCGCGGCCGGATCGGCGGCGGGATGGGCGGCCAAGTGCGCGAGCGCGGCGCGGGCGACCGCCTCGCCGTCGGGGCTGACGACCCACCAGCGGGCGTCGGCGACGGCGCCGGCGGGGGCGCTCTTGCCGTCGCGCAGACCGAAGGCGGCGAAGCGCCCACCCGGCGGCTGACCGGCCGCGGCGACGCCCCATACGACGGTGCCTTCCCAACATCCGGAGAGCGCCTCGAGGCCGCCCTGCGGCGCGAGCAGCGGCAGCACGGTCGACGCCCCGGGCAGGTGCTCGGCTGCGGCGCGGCCAGCGGCGTCGGCGGTCCAGGCGGCGGGGCCGAGACGGACGACGCCGCCGGCGGTCAGCCCTTTCAGCGCGGCCGAGCTCGGTCGCGTCACCCCCGGGTCCAGCGCCCGCTTCAGGGTCGCCACCGCCACTTCGCCTGCCGCGTCTTCGCCGACGCCGACGTGGACGTGGGCGTGCACGCGCCCGTCGTCGAGATCGTCGCGCAGCGAGACCGCGAGAAAGCGCGCGTGGTCGCGGCCGAAGGTCGCCAGGGGCGCCAGCGGGGCGATCCTCTCGGCCGTCGCGCGGGTGCGCTTGCCGCCGAGCACGAGCTGCAGCGCGCCGGCGCCGATGCGCTCGATGGCGGCGCGGACCAGCACGTCGCCGCGCATCGGATCGCTCTGGACCTTGCGGACCAAGGCCGCCAAGCGGGGCGTCGGATCGGCGGCGTCGCGCACCAGCTGCAGGCGCCGCTCACCCGCCAGGGCGGCGGCGAGGATCTTCCCGTCGTCGGCGACGAGTTGGTATTCGACGAAGCCCCCCACCGGCTGCGCAGGCCGCCACTGCCCCTTGCCGATGCGTGCCGCGAGCGCGCCCAGCAGGGCGTCGATGCCGCCGGGGGCGATGCCGAGGGTGGTCAGGCTGCCGTCTTCGGTCCAGCAGACGCCGAGGCCGGCCTGCTCGTCCAGGCCGGGCATCGGCTCGGTCCCGAGGGTGGTGGTGACGGCGTCCTGCAAGCCGACCGCGAGCGGCTGCAGCGGTGTCGGCAGGCCGCGCCACTGCCCGGCTCCTGCGGCGATGCGGCGCAGCTCGGCCGGCGCCGGCACCAGCGCGACGGCCTCACAGCCGCGCGGCAGGGTGTTGACCATGTCGTCGCCGATATCGCCGCGCCAGAGCAGGAACGCGCTTCCGCCGGCCATCGCGATCGACAAGGCGAGCGCCATCACGCCCATCGCCGCCGCCGCGCCGACCTTGCCGCCCCCTGCTTCTCCGCCCGCTGCCATCTGCATCCCCTGTCCGCCCGAACCGGGCGCGGCGCGAGCATGCGCTCGCCCCGGTCGGGCCGGCAAGGCCACGGTCGCCGCTGCAAGGGCGGGAATCGGGGGCTTCCGCACGTTGACGCAGCGCGCTATGCTCTCCGCCCCATGGCGTACCGCGACTTCCACCAACAGACCCGCCACGCTGACCGCGAAGACACCCGCGGCGCGGCCGTGCGTCTGGTCGGTGGCACGATCGACATGCGCCGGCAGCACGGACGACCGACCGGGGTGCAGGGGCGCCTGATCTTCGACCCGATCTTCGTGCTCGGCGACCTCGACGCGCTGCGAACGTGGTGCGATCCGCGCGATCCACGGTCGCTGTACGTGGAGATCGGCTTCCAGCGCGGCCGCTTCGCGCGGGCGTTCTGCGAGCAGAACCCCGAGGCGCGCTACCTCGGCTTCGAAATTCGTCGCAAATACTGCGAGGACGCCGACGCGTGGCTGACCCGCGGCGGCTGCGAGAACTACCGCCTCGCGCTCTGCGACGCCCGCTCTGCGCTGCCCGAGATGGCCGAGCCGGGCACGCTCGAGGCGATCTTCTGCTTCTTCCCGGACCCTTGGTGGAAGAAGAAGCATCGAAAGAAGCGGCTGCTGGCGCGATCGTTCGTCGCGTTCGCGGCCGAGTTGCTGCGGCCCGGGGGCCGGCTGGTGCTCAAGACCGACGTCGAGGGCTACGCCGATTGGGCCGAAGCGGAGATGCGCGCCGTCACCGGCGTCGCGGTCGAGCGGCTCGCGGACCCGCGTGCCGACCTGCCGCCGACGCAACGTGAGGGGCGCTGCGCGATCCACGGCCGTCCGACCTGGGCGGTGGTGGCGACGCGTCTGGCGGGGGTGCCGATCACCATCGCACCCGACCTGGACGATGACGACGCCGAAGGCGCCGCGACCGCGGCGCCTGGCGAGGAAGGAGCTTGACCATGGTTCTCGACTACGGCTACCGGATGGGCGTCGGAGCGCTGTTGCTGCTCGTCGGCCTGGGCGTGTTCTCGCGGCTGATGTACGTGCGCCTGCGGCTGATGCTGGCGGGCCGGCCCGAGAAGCGCTGGGACCTGGTCGCCGAGCGCGCCAAGCGCCTGCTGCAGATCGGCATCGGCCAGAAGAAGATGTTCAAGGAGCCGGCGTCGGGCTTGATGCACGCCTTCACGTTCTGGGGCTTCTGCATCCTCTCGATCCGCACGACGATGCTCTTCGTGCAGGCGTTCGCGCCCGAATTCACGCTGCCGGGGCCGCTGCATGCCGCCTACGATTTCGGCAAGGACATCACCGAGGCCGTCGTGTTGGTGATGATCCTGGGCTTCTTCTACCGCCGCTTGGTGGTCAAGCCCGCGCGCATCCACTACTCGGGCGAGGCGCTGCTGATCCTCGGCTTCATCGGCACCCTGATGGTGACCGACTTCCTCTACGACGGCCTGCACTACGGCGGCATGGCCAAGGCAGGTCAGGCCGATGCGCTCGAGCGGATCGCGCACGCGCCGATCGGCAGTATGCTCGCGGGCATCTTCAGCCGGTCCGGCCTGGATCCGGCCACGATGCAATGGATCGGCGAGGCCAACTACTGGCTGCACCTCGTCATCATCCTGACCTTCCTGAACCTGCTGCCGATCTCGAAGCACTTCCACGTGATCACGGCGCTGTTCAACGTCTTCCTGTCGCGGCTCGAGCCCAAGGGCGCGCTCTCGCTGGTCGACAAGCTCGAGGAGCGCATCGAGCGCGGCGAGGAGCTCGGTCTCGGCCGCGTCGAGGCGCTCTCGTGGAAGCAGACCCTCGATCTCTACACCTGCACCGAGTGCGGCCGTTGCTCGGTCAACTGCCCGGCGTGGAACACGGACAAGCCGCTGAACCCG